>CAXTMD010000220.1:0-7793 GCA_964245035.1 uncultured Chthoniobacterales bacterium | reverse complement strand
GCTGTGGCTCGTCGGTGTGCGCCACGGCAAGCCCACGGGCGCGGACGCTTCCGGCCTGGAGGCGTGGCTGGCGGGGGTGACGCGCCATTTCGACGGCCTCGCGCCGCGCGTGAAGGCGTACAACGTGCCGGCGGGACGCGGTCACCGGGGAAAGCCGTTGCAGGCCGTCGCGCTCTCTATCGAAACGGAGCGTGCACCGTTCGTGGTCCGGCTCGCGGGCGGGCAGCCTTCCTTTGAGGTGCCGTGGTTCGACACTTCGGATGGCCTCATCCGCTCCGCCGGACGCATGGAACTCGTCAAGTTGCTGGCTCCGCTCAACGATCTGCCGCGCTTCGAGATCCTCGAAGCGGAACTGACGTTTTACCACAACCCCCACGTGGGCAGCGCCGCGAAGGCGCTCTACCGCTGGACGCTGGACGGTTCGCTGTACGTCATGCTCGCGGGCGACGCGCGCGTGGTCGTGCCGCTGCACCGCTGCCACGCGGGCGTCGGCTCGCCGGACGGGAGTTTTACCTCGGCGGGAACCGATTTCAGCCTCACCGCGGACAAAGGTTCGCCGGCGGTACGCGTAACCGAGAGCGCCGCGCTCATCGAAGGGCTCGGACGTGTGTTCATTTATGCCTGTGGGGCGACGGCGCACCGGGAGATCGCCTGGCAGGAAACCATGTCCGTCCGGCTCGACCTCGCCCCGGCCGGCGCGGACCGCGCGGCGGTGGCGCAGGCGGGACTTCGCCCGGAGACTACCCGCGAGTCCAACCAGGCGGGACGCTGGAAGCTTTGAGTGGCGGATGGAGCCGCTCAAGCAGGCGCGCTGTCACCAAAACCTTCTGTCATCCTGAGGCGAGTTCCGCGAGCCGAAGGATGACAGAAAAAAGAAGGACGCGCGTGCTCCTCAGGGCACGCGCGCCGTGTGTCTCACAAGTCTTGGCTGCACGCTGCGGAACCTCATCCACAAGCCGCGCCCCGTCCCCAATACACCTGTCCGCAGAACCCACCGACTTTCCGCCCTCTCGGAACCGGCAGCCGCCTGGGCTTTCCGATCCTTGCTCCTACCGGGTTCCGGCGAGCGGCGTCAGTCGATGTGTTCTGCGGACTTTGCGGGGTTAACTGGGGAATCTTTCCTGCCGGTGAGTCCTTAGAAATTGCCGGCGAAGTCGATCACGCACATCGTGCCGTAGACCGGGTGGCTGCCGATGCTCACGCCGGCCTGGTTGAACATGGTCTGCATGATGTTGCGGCGGTGACCACGGTCGCGCACACCATCGTCCACGACGAGGTTGTAAACGATCTGCTCGGCTGTGTGGGCGCCATAGGCTACGTCCTCGCCGCGGGCCATGTTGACCACCCCGGCGCGAGCCATGCGATCAAACGGGAAACTGCCGTGGCCGGTCTGGCCGTTCTTGGACTGCTCATCGATCAGAGCGCGGCCCGAGCCGACCAGCAGGTCGGAGGCGGACAGCGGGGTTTGCGGCCGGGCGTGGCTGAGTTCACGGATCGCCTCGTCGAGGGCGGCAACGCCCTCGTGGGTGCGCAGCAGCGGCTTGCCGGGCTGCTTGAGATAGCCCTCCGGCGTGTAGAGCGCCCGGTGCGCTTGGAGGTAGGCGGCGTATTCCTGTGGGTTGGTCCGCACGCGGTTGAGTTCGGCGATAACATCTTGCGTCAGGTTGGCGGAAGGTTGGCTGTGGCTGCTGTTCCGCTGCGTCTGAGCGTGCGTCAAACCTGAGAACGAGACCAGCAAGGCGGTGAGAAGAGCGAGTTTTTTCATGGATCGGAAAGTTGGTTGGTTGCCGAGAATCTCTTAAGCAACCGCCGTGCACTCCCAAACCCAACCGCCCGCAAAAACCTGTCACACCCAGGAGAAAAGCTACAATCTCCCTGTTTTCACCCCTGCCTGTCCGCAGAGTTTATCAATTATGATAAATCTATAATGATATATTTATCTCATTTTCGATAACTCGAATGCTTTCCGCCGTGATGCGCTCTCCGTCTACATCCACCGTGCCTTCAAACCGCTGGCCGGCGAGCAGCATCGGCAGCCACAAACGGTCGTCCCCCCACATCTCGTCATACGGCAAGGCATCCACCGGATGCCAGCAGGGCAGAGCCTCGGGCGTCTCGCGTGGCTGTCCGTGAAATGCCTCCGCGAGATAGACAAGGCAGCGCAACGTCGGTCCGTCTTTGAAGTAGAACCAGAGTTGGCCGCGCAGTTGCGGGTCGATCGGGGTGACGCAAATCTCCTCCTCGGTCTCGCGGATGGCAGCCGCCAGCGGCGCCTCGCCCGGATCGACCTTGCCCCCCGGCGCGTTGATCTTGCCTGCGCCGATGCCGCGTTTTTTGCGCATCAGCAGCACGCGGCCATCCTGCACGATGAAACAAAGGGTGACGAGTTGTTCAGGCATCGCTTCGCGCAATCAGGCCGGACGAAAGAAAAAGTGCAACACAAACAACGCGGCCAATCCGTAAGCCACCGGCGTGACCTGCCGGCCGCGGCCTGCCGCCAGCATCAGAACCACGTAAAAGACAAGGCCGACGGCGACCCCCTCGCTGATGCTGAAGCTCAGCGGCATGACCAGGAGCGTCAGCACCGATGGTACCGCCACCGCGAAATCCTTGAAGTCAATCTCCAGGACATTTTGCATCATCAGAACGCCGACGATCACCAGCGCCGGGGCAGTGGCAAACTTCGGCACGGCCGCGATCACCGGGTGAAAGAACATCGCCAGCAGAAAACACCCCGCCACGACCAGCCCGGTCAACCCTGTGCGACCGCCTTCCTCCACGCCGGCGGCGCTCTCGATGTAGCTCGTGGTGGTGGAAGTTCCGAGGCACGCGCCAACCATGGCCGCGCCCGCGTCGGCGGCGAGCGCGCGGCCGATGCGCGGCAGGTTGCCTTGTGCGTCGAGCAGGCCGGCGCGCCGGCACACGGCCAGGAGGGTGCCCATGTTGTCAAACAAATCCACGAACAACAGGGTCAGCAGCAGCGGCAGCGAGGACGCGAAGTGCTCGAAGACGTATCCAAGATCGAACTGCAAAAACGTCGGCAGCAGCGAAGCCGGGGCCGAGCACACCGCCCTGGGCGCTACCGTGCCAGTGCTCGGCAGACACCATCCCGCCACCGCCAACGCGAGCACCGACAGGACCATCGCGCCGGGCACGCGCCGGATGATCAGCACGGCCGTCAGCGCGATTCCTGCGAGCACCAGCAGCGGGCCGGGGTAGGAAAGGTCGCCCAGGGTTACGAGCGTTTCGGGGTGCGCCACGATCACGCCTCCGTTCTGCAAGCCGATGAACGCAATGAACAGCCCGATGCCGCACCCGATGGCCGTTTTCAGGCTCGCAGGAATGGCTTCCACCATCTTCTGCCGCAGACCGGTGAGCGTCAGCAGCAAGAAAACGACACCCTCGCAAAACACCAGGCCGAGCGCCCCCTGCCAGGGTAGCTTCAGCGCGCCGCACATCGTGAACGCAAAAAACGCGTTGAGCCCCATGCCCGGTGCCAATGCCACCGGGTAGTTGGTGGCCAGCGCCATCGCGGCCGTCGTCAACGCCGCCGCCAAGGCGGTCGCCGTAACCAGTGCGCCGCGGTCCATGCCGGTGACCGACAGGACCGCCGGGTTGACGGCCAGGATGTACGCCATCGCCGCAAACGTCGTCAATCCCGCGACGACCTCGCGCCGCCCGTTGGTCCCGTGTTCCCGCAGCCGAAAAAAGTGTTCCCACATAGCGCCCTCTCCGCAGCGCGAGACCTTAGCGACCAGCCGGCAGACGGGTCAAGGCCGGCGCGGCCCGCTCCGGACCCGGCGGGTCGGCGTGGCGGCTTCGGCCGTCTGGCTGGCGGCGACTTCCGGCGGGGTCTTGCGGCGTCCGGCAAGGCGAGCCTGGTGGAAGAAGTATTGCTGCGCATAACCGCCGTACCGCCCGAAATATCGGTCGGCGAACTCCTGCAAGCGTCCAACGGACGCCTCCGGTTGGTCGGCAAAATACCGCCCGCGCAGCACGCGCTCGATCCAAACGTCGATGGGAAACGCGTCGAGGTGTTCGTAGCCAAAGAGCAACACGCAATTCGCAACCTTCGTCCCGACCCCGCGGAAGCCGCACAGTGCCGCCAGGGCTGCCGGACGGTCCAGCGCGCGGAAACCTTCGAGCAGGTCTGCCCCGCCAGCCACGGTGCGGGCGGCCTCCAACAGACTGCGCGCGCGGAAACCCAGCCCGCACGCCCGCAGGTCGGCCTCCGCCAGTGCCGCCACCCGCGCGGCCGACGGGTACGCGAAAAGCTCGACCCCGCCCGCGGAGCCGGCCCTGTCACCGTAGCGTCCCCGCAGCCCGTGGGAAATCTGCGCGATGTGGCCGACCTGCTTGAGCGCCGACGTGATGAACGTCGCCAGGCACTCCCAGAGCGGTTGCCGGATGATCCTCAATCCGCGGCACGCCTCCAACGCCATGCGCATCGCCGGGTCATCCGGGAAGCTCGCGTAGATCTCCGGCAGCGGGTGGTCGAGTGCGAAGTACCGGCCCGCCATTTCGGCGCAGCCCTCGGTCACCAGCAATTCCCCACCCCGTTGCTCCACGTAGACCGGCACCGCGCCGATGGCCCCGGCGTACCCCGCTCCCGCCGGACGCCAGTGGAAGACCTGCCCGCAGTTCAGGGTCGCCGCGAGGTCGAAGTCGGGCGCGGGGACGCGCGCGAGGCATTCGCCCGCGGGCGCGGTCATCGGATGAAGTAACTCAGGTTTTCGAGTTCGATGGCCAAGTCGACGTTGTTAACCACGACGTTGGGCGGCACCTGGAGGATAATTGGCGCGAAGTTCAAAATGGCCTGCACGCCGGCCGCCACGAGGCGGTTGACGACCTCCTGCGCCGCCGTGGCCGGCACGGCGAGGATCGCCATCTTGATCTGGTGTTCACGCACGACCGCCTCCGTCTCGGTGAAAGGCCGCACGGGCACCGTGGTCGCGCCGACATGCCGGCGGCTCGTGTCCACGTCGAGCGCCACGACGATCTCGAAGCCTTCCTTCGCAAAGCCGTCGTAGTACCCGAGCAGCGCGGTGCCCAGGTTGCCGGCCCCGGCGAGGAGCACCGGCTGGAGCCGCGTGGTGCCGAGCACCTCGTCGAGCGTCTTGCTCAACGCCGACACGTCGTAGCCCAACCCGCGCGTGCCGAACTGGCCGAAATACGTCAGGTCCTTGCGGAGTTGGGTGGGTTTGACGCCGGCGGCCTTGGCCAACGCGGCAGACGACACCGTCTCAATCTGGTTGCGCTCTAGCAGCTGCAGTCCGCGCTGGTACAGCGACAACCGATAGACGGTCTTGCGTGGAATGTCGAGCTTGGTCATCGACGCGTGAAATTACACTTGCACAAAGCCAAGGGCAAGCGGGGCAGGCACGCGCGCGTTTTGGCTTGGGCGCCGCGGGGATTGTCGCTAGCGTGTCGCCATGAAGTTTGCACCCCTCCTCCGGCTCCGTTGCGCCGTCGGTTTCCTGTTTGCGATCCTGGCCCTGGGAGGCTGCGGCGGCGGCAAACGTCCTGCCTCCACGCTTTCGGACACGGACCGGCGGGCGCTCGATGACTACGAACAAATCCGCGCCGCGTTGGCCACCGACGACCCCATTGCCGCCAAGCGGGCCGCTGCCAAGATGGTCGCCGACCTCACGCCCGCCGATCCGAAGGCTCCGGCCCCGCCGCTGCTCGAACCGGCCACCGGCGTCGCCGACGCCCTCGCGCTGGACACGCAGCGTCAGCGCTTCGAGGTCCTGAGCAACCGCGTGGTGCCGCTGGTCAGCGGCGTGGACGGCTATTACATCATGCGGAGCGACCTGCCGAACACCGTGCCTTGGGTCCAACGAAGCAAGGACGTGGACAATCCGTTCTTCGGAAAAGTGATGCATGGGGTCGGCGAACTGATGAAGTAGCTCGTCCCGCGCGGCGGTTTTCGCCTCGGGATGGCCGAAAACGCCATCCCAGCCGTCACCCATCTCACAGCCTCCGGCCAGATATTCAGATGCAACATGCTCCCTTTGAGCAATTTGCATCATCAATAAATTCATCTGGCATCCACTCTGCTAGATGGGGCGAACATCCGGAGGCTCGCGGAATGAACGGCTTCCCGCTTCCTTTGCTCTAAACTCAACCTGTCACCATGGCCACTTCTCCGTCCGCGCCCAAAGGCAAACGCAAGTCGCGTACACGGCTCTACCTGCTGCTCGCCTTCCTCGTGCTCATCGGGTTCGCCGCGCGCGCATACTACCAGAGCAAGCAGGAGAAGCCCGTCTCCGTGTCCATCGACGCCGCCGTGCGCAAGACGATCATCCAACTCGTCTCGGCCACCGGGAAGGTGCAGCCGGAGGACGAGGTGAAAATCTCCCCCGAAGTTGCCGGCGAAATCATCGAACTGCCCGTCGTGGACGGCCAGCGGGTCAAGAAGGGTGACCTGCTCATCCGCATCCTGCCCGACACGTACAAGGCGCAGGTCGCCCAGCAGGAGGCGGCCGTCAACGCCTCCAAGGCCGTGAGCCTGCAAAACCACGCGCAGTTGATCAAGGCGCAGGAGGACCTCAAGCGCTACACCGACCTGTACAACCGCAAGGTCATCAACGACAGTGACATGACCCTCTACCGCACCAACGCCGAGGTCGCCGATGCCACCTTCCACGCCAGCCTCGCGCAGATCGAACAGGCCGAGAGCCTGCTCAGCCAGTCGCGCGTGCTCCTAGAGAAGACCAGCATCTTCTCGCCCATCGACGGGTTGATCAGCCTCCTCAGTGTGAAGCTGGGCGAGCGCGTCGTGGCCACGGGCGAGTTCGCGGGCACGGAGGTCATGCGCGTGGCGGACCTCGGGCACATGGAGGCGCGCGTCAACGTCAACGAAAACGACGTCGTCAACGTCAAGGTCAACGACGAGGCCAGCATCGCCATCGATGCCTACCCGGGCCGGGTGTTTCGCGGCACGGTCTATCAGATTGCCAACACGGCCGTCACCAGTTCCGCCAACACCCAGGAGGAGGTCACCAACTTCGAGGTGCGCATCCGCATCAAGGCCGACGACGCGCGGCTGCGTCCGGGCATGAGCGCGACGGCCGACATCGAGACCGCCACCGTGCGCGACGCGGTCGCCGTGCCGATCCAGGCGGTGACCACGCGCGACCCCTCCCAATCGCTCAGCCCCGAGGAAGCCGACAAAAAGAAACAGGATCTCAAAACCGCGCAGGCGGACGCCAACAACTCGGTCGAACTCGACAAGAGCAAGGCGCTGACCTCCAAGGAAAAATCCGAGCGCAGCAAGTTGCAGCGCGTCGTGTTCGTCAAGCGCAAGGATAACACCGTGCAGATGCGCGTGGTGGACACCGGCATCGCGGACAATTCGTCGCTGGAGATCAAGACCGGCGTGCAGCCGGGTGAGGAGATCGTCAGCGGTCCCTACCGCGCGGTGAGTCGCCTGCTAAAAAACGGCGCGAAGATCATCCTCGAAAGCGCGGGCCAGTAACCGTCTCACCCAACCCGCGCATGTCCGATACTGACACCGCCGTCCTGACCGCGCGCGACCGCAGCGTGCGCACGCCCGGCCCGCTCGTCATCGAGATCGAGGGCGTCACGAAGGTCTACGAGATGGGGAGCGAGACCATCCATGCCCTGCGCGGGGTCAGCCTGAAGATCCGGCGCAACGAATACCTCGCCATCATGGGACCGAGCGGCAGCGGCAAGTCCACCATGATGAACATGCTCGGCTGCCTGGATACCCCGACGCAGGGCAAGTACGAGTTCAACGGCAAGGACGTGGCCAGCATGGACGACGACGA
>CAXTMD010000219.1:0-7825 GCA_964245035.1 uncultured Chthoniobacterales bacterium | reverse complement strand
AAGTTGTCGATCACGCACCAAGCCACCCCAAGATGCCGCAACGTGTCGGCAACTAACACAAAGTCAGCAGTTCCATCAACAACCAAGCCATCATAGATTTGCCGCTCGGTCATGGCAGAAACATCTGGGACGGCTCGGAGAGCCACCGGGACCTTGTGGACGAACGCCGCTGTCGCGGCATGAACTCTCCTACGTCTTGACCCGCTCGATCTTCGCGCCGAGTTCGGCCAGCTTGTCGTCGAGGTGCTCGTAGCCGCGGTCAATGTGGTAGACGCGGTTGATCTCCGTCACGCCCTCGGCCTTCAAGCCCGCCAGCACCAGCGCCGCCGACGCCCGCAGGTCGCTGGCCATCACGGGGGCAGCGCTGAGTTTTTCCACGCCCTGGATGATGGCCGTCGAACCCTCGATCTTGATGTCCGCGCCCATGCGCTTCATCTCGGACAGGTGCATGAAACGCTGCGGAAAGATGTTTTCCGTCACCGTGCTGATGCCGCTGGTCGTCGCCAAGAGTGCGCACATCTGCGCCTGCATGTCCGTCGGGAAGCCGGGATAAGGCTCGGTGGTCAGTTCAAGTGACTTCGCGCCGCCGTTGGGCAGGACGGTGACCGTTTTTCCGTCCACGTTGACGTGGAACCCGCCCGCGCGCAGGCGCTCGGAAGTGGACTCCAGGTGGTCGGGAACCACGTTCTTGAGCGTCACTCCCTGGCCGCAGATCGCCCCGGCCACCATGAAGGTCCCCGCCTCGATGCGGTCGGGGATGACCTCGTGCTCCGCGCCGTGGAGCTCCGCCACGCCCTCGATGATGATCCGCCGCGTGCCCGCGCCCTCGATCTTGGCCCCCATGGCGTTGAGGAAGTTGGCCAGGTCCACCACCTCCGGCTCGGCCGCCGCTGCCTCGATGACCGTGGTGCCCTCGGCAAGCACGGCGGCCATCATCACGTTGTCGGTGCCCAAGACGGTCGAGCCGAACTTGCCACGCAGGGACATGCTCGCACCGTGCAACTCGGAGGCAAAAATCTTCACGTCGCCGCCGACCACGCGCACCTTCGCCCCCAGCGCCTCGAAACCGCGCAGGTGCAGGTCAATCGGCCGGTCGCCGATGACGCAGCCGCCGGGCAGCGCGCAGGTGGCTTCCTTTTCGCGTCCCAGCAGCGGCCCGAGCACGCAGACGGACGCGCGCATCTTGCGCACGATCTCGTAGGGCGCGTGGGTCTTGATGTTCTCGGCTTTGATCGTGACCGTCCCGCTGGCGCGCTCGACCTCCGCCCCGAGCATCGAGAGGATCTGAAGCATGTAGTTGATGTCGCTCAGATCGGGGACGTGATGGATGATGCACGGCTCCTTGGTCAGCAGCGCGGCGGCCAGGATGGGCAGCGCCGAGTTTTTCGAGCCGCTGATGCGCACGCTGCCCTGGAGGGTCGCGCCGCCGTGCACAAGAATTTTGTCCATCGCCATAGTCGTCGTGTCTCGCTTAACCCCGAAGCTCGGGGCCGCACATTCAAGCAGGGATCGCTCCCGAACGCGAGCAGGAAAATTACGTGGCGTTTTCCCCTACCCTTTGACGCCGAAGGCAAACCGCTCGACTTCCTGGTAGTCGCGCACGCTTTCCACGGCCGAAAACCCGGCTTTGGCGAGCAGTGCGCGCACGCGTTCGGCCTGGTCGTGGCCGATCTCCAGGGCAATCCGGCCGCCGGGGGCGAGCCGCTCGTGCGCCTCCGTGACGCAGCGGGCGACGATTTCCAAGCCGTCCGCCCCGCCGTCGAGCGCGATGAGCGGGTCGTGCTGGACCTCGCGCGAGAGCCCGGCGATGTCCCGGGCGGGGATGTAGGGCAGGTTGGCGGCGACGAGGTCGTACGGTCCCGGGCACGCGGCCAAGAGGTCGCTCTGGAGGAGTTCCACGCGTTCGGTTAGCCCGAGGCGCTTGGCGTTGTCCTGGGCGAGGCGCAGGGCGTTGCCCGAGCGGTCCACGGCCTGCACGCGGAAGTTGGGGCGTTCGGCGGCGAGGGTCAGCGCGATGACGCCCGAGCCCGTGCCCACGTCCACGCAGCGGGCGTCGTCGGGGAGCGGCAGCTGGAGGGTGCGCTCGACCAGGAGTTCGGTCTCGGGTCGCGGCACGAGCGCGCGGCGGTCGCACAGGAATTCCCGCCCGTGGAACTCCACCGTGCCGAGCAGGTGCTGGAGCGGTTCGCCCTGGGAGCGGCGGCGGACGAGTTCGCGCAGGGTGTCGAGTTCCTTTTCGCTCAGCGGCCGGTCAAAGACCATGTAGAGGTCCATCCGCCGCTTGATGCCCAGGATGTGGGCTAGGAGCAGGTCGATGTTGAGCCGTGGACTCTCGACGCCCTTGTCCGCGAAGTATTTCGCGGTGGTTTCGAGGACTTCGAGGACGGTTTTCACAAGAGAACGCGCAGCTTGGACCAGACGGCCGGCGAACGCAAAGAGGCAATGTGGCTTGCCCTTGCGCCCGGGACTGTTCTCGGGCAACAATGAGGCATGAGCTTGCCAGCGATCCGCCGTCCAGACGATCCGGAAGCTGAGTTCCGTGTCTTCGACCCGTACGACATGGACGCTCTCCGTCAACCGGACATGACCGAAGAGAATTATCTCGCCACCGAACCGTACAGCGAGATCAAGCGCGAGTTCCTGGGAGGAGCAGTGTACGCGATGGCGGGCGCGGACGTGTCGCACAATCGCCTCACCGTTAACCTGACCACCATGTTGAGTGTTCGCCTGCGTGGACGGCGTTGCGAACCGTTTGGCTCCGATATGCAGGTGCGGATCGGGGCTTCCGACCTGGGCTCCGTACCGGCCTACTACTATCCGGACGCCATGATCGCTTGTGATCCGACCGACGATAGCAGCCGCTGGCGTGAGAGGCCGTCGGCTCTTTTCGAGGTCATTTCTAGGAGCACACGACGCATTGATGAAAGAGAAAAGCTCGCTGCATACCTGAAGATCGCCACCTTGGAAGCATACGTTCGCATCGCGCAAGACCAGCCATCCGCTGCCTTCCATCTTCGCACTGTGAACGGGTGGAAGCTCGAACAAGTCGCCGGGATGGATGGCACCATCCGTTTGCCGTCGCTGGAAATCGAATTGCCGTTGGCCGAGTTATATGAGCGGGTGAAGTTTCCCTCGCTCCAAAGCGGCCAAGCAGCCAGTTGATCCACCCATCCGCCGATTTCGCGCGGGGCGTATCCGTTGTTCCACCCATGAGCAAAGCCACCGGATACGCCGCCAGCCACTCCTTCACCGGCCTTAAGCCCCTCGCCTTCGAGCGCGACGAACCGAGAGCCAACGAGGTCGAGATCACCATTCTGTTTTGCGGCGTCTGCCACTCGGACGTGCATCAGGTCAAAAACGAGTGGGGCAACACCGTGTATCCCTGCATGCCGGGGCACGAAATTGTCGGCCGCGTCACGCGTGCTGGCGCGAGCGTCACCCGTCACGCCGTCGGCGATCTCGTGGGCGTTGGCTGCATGGTGGATTCCTGCCGCGAGTGCGAGCCGTGCCGATCCGGCGAGCAAAACTACTGCGAAGGTCCCAACAGTTGGCTGGCCACCTACAACGGCCCCATGATGCCCGCCGCGCAGGCCGACACGGGCACGAACATGTACGGCAAGGACAACACCTTTGGCGGTTATTCGAGCCACATCGTGGTGCCGGAGGATTTTGTCCTCAAGATCCCCGCCGGGCTCCGGCCCGAGGTCGCCGCGCCCATCCTCTGCGCGGGCATCACGACCTACTCGCCACTCAAGCATTGGGGCATCAAGGCCGGCGACAAGGTCGGCATCATCGGCTTCGGCGGGCTAGGCGACATGGCCGTGAAACTCGCCCGCGCTCTGGGGGCGGAAGTCACCGTCTTCACCCACAGCAAGGAGAAGCTGGCCGACGCCGCCAAGCTCGGGGCGGCGGGCGTGCTGGAGAGCGACAAGGAGACGCTCAAGGGCCTCAAGCGTTCGTTCGACTTCCTGCTCGACACGATCCCGCAGAAGCACGACATCGATCCGTTCGTCAACCTGCTCAAGCGCGACCGTACGCTGACCATCGTCGGGGCCTTGGAGCCGATGAAGCCGGTCAACAACCAGACGCGCGCCATGCACCGCACGAGCGTGGCGGGCTCGGTCATCGGCGGCATCCAGGAAACACAGGAGGTGCTCGACTTCTGCGCCGAGCACAACGTCGCGCCCGACATCCAGGTCATCCCCATCCAGGAGATCAACGAGGCGTACAAGCACGTCATCGACGGCGACGTGCGTTTCCGCTACGTCATCGACATGGCGTCGCTGGCGAAGGACGCGGCCGCAGAATGAAGTGTCCGGCCGCTACGCGGCAGGAGATGTCACGTCGCCAGCGTCGCTTCGGCGAGACGCTCCTCCATGTCCTGTGTCTGGAGCGAGCCAATCATCTCGCTCAGGTCTCCTTCCACGAAGCGGTCCAGATTATAAAGCGTCAGGTTGATGCGGTGGTCGGTGACGCGGTTCTGGGGAAAGTTGTAGGTGCGAATTTTCTCTTCCCGGCCGCCGCTGCCGATCTGGCTCTTGCGATGGGCGCTGTACTTGGCTTCCTCTTCGGCCTGCTTACGTTCCAGCAAACGCGCGCGCAGGATGCTCAGCGCCTTCTCCTTGTTCTTGATCTGGCTGCGGCCATCCTGGCAGCGCACGATGGTCCCGGTCGGGATGTGGAGCACCTGCACGGCACTGTCCGTCGTGTTGACCCCCTGCCCGCCCGGACCGCCCGCGCGGCAGACCTCGATGCGCAGTTCGTCGGGCTTGAGTTCGAGGTCTACCTCCTCCGCTTCGGGCAGCACGGCCACCGTCGCCGTGGACGTATGGATGCGCCCCTGCGCCTCCGTGGCGGGCACGCGCTGGACGCGATGGACGCCACTTTCATAGCGCAGCTTCCGGAACACAGCCTCGCCCGACACGCGGAAGACGACTTCCTTTAACCCGCCCAACTCCGACGCGCTGGAGTCCATCGGCTCGATCTTGAGCCCGATGCCCTCGACGTAGCGCGTGTACATCCGGTAGAGGTCGGCGGCGAAAAGCGCGGCCTCGTTGCCGCCGGTGCCGGCGCGGATTTCTACGATGGCGTCGCGGTCCTCGTTGGGGTCGGGCGGCAGCAGGGCGAGCTGGATCGCGCGGTCGAGCCGGGTGAGTTCGGCGTCGAGAGCGGGGAGTTCCTCGGCGGCCATCGCGGCGAGTTCGGCGTCGTCGCCCCGGGCGAGTTCGGTGTTTTCCTCGCGTTGCGTGGCGGCCTTCCCGCGCGCTTCCCAGCCGTCGAGCAGCGTCTTGATCTGCGCGTGTTCGCGCATCGCGGCCCGGGCACGCTGGGGATGGTTGAAGATCGCAGGGTCGGCGATGGCGTTGTCCAATTCACGGAAACGCTCGGCTTTTTTGGCGATGATCGGACGGAGGTCCATGGGCGGGAAAGTTGGCTGGGGGAGCAGGGCAAAACAAAACGCTGGGAGCGCGTCGGAGGCGCTCCCAGCGTTGCGAAAAATCAGGATGTCGGCGCTAACCGCGTTTGCGGGCGAGCGAACCGGCGTTGCCGAAGCGGCGCGAGAATTTCTCGATGCGCCCGGCCGTGTCGATGAACTTCTGCTCGCCCGTGAAGAACGGGTGGCAAGCCGCGCAGATACCGATCTGGAGGTCTTTGCGGGTGGAGCGGGTGTGGTAGACCTTGCCGCAAGCGCAGGAGATCGTGGTCTCGTTGTAGTTAGGATGGATGTTTTCTCTCATGGGATGGCCTCCGGCAGGAGGGCACTCTCCTGTATTGAAGGGACTGGCAGCTTACCACGTTTTGCGCGCGGCACAAGCCGCGTCCGCTGGCAGGAGGATGAATCGGCGAAACTTTTGCCGAAAATCAACGGATAGAAGGATGTACCACCCATGAAAACACTTCGCCTTTTATCCGCCCTGTCCCTCATCGCATCCGCCGCCTGCCTGTCCGCTGCGCCCGCCCTGGCGCAGTCGGCTGCGCCCGTGCCTGCGCCGACCATCATCACCAGCGCGCCGTACACGATCACCACGGCCGGCTACTACCAGTTGGGTGCCAACCTCAACTACGATGGCAATGGATCGACCAACGACGCCATCATCACGGTCAACGCCAGCAACGTCACGCTCGACTTCGGCGGCCATTACATCGCCGGTCCGACCAACAACACGGCCACGCAGCTCTACGGCGTCTACGCCAACGAGCGCGCCAACCTCGTCATTCAAAACGGCACGGTCTCCTCCTGCAGCATCGGCGTGTTCCTGTACGGCAACGGCTCCACCACGACCAACAACCGCAACGCGCGCCTGCTCAACATGACCCTGACCAAATGCTACTACGTCGGAGCGGAGATCCGGGGAGGTATCAGCCCCGAATTTGACAGCTGCCACGTCAGTTCCATCGGCGGCTCGACGTCCAACAACAACTTTGCGGTCGGGTTGTATTTCTATGACTGCACCGCGTCGAAGGCCGTCAACAACTCGGTCTCCGAGGTCGCGATTACCGGTGGGACCAATGGCTACGGCATCGTTCTTCCCACTTACGCGGTGGGCAACTTCATCACCGGCTGCAGCTACGGCCTCGAAGCCGCCACCAAGTACAAGGATAACCTGACCAGCAGCTGCGCGACTTCCTTTTACGATTGTACTACCGACGTGGGCAACAACAACTAGACGGGTTACGCGCGGGCCTGCAAGCGCATCGGCACGCCGTGGCGCGGGCGTAGCGTCACCGCCGCCAGCGTGACCGGCAGCGGGCGTCCTTCCACGGCGGAGAACCGCCAGCGCCGCGCCAACCCGGCGAGCAGCAGCGTGCCCTCCATCCACGCGAACGCCTCGCCCGCGCACGAACGTGACCCGCCGCCGAACGGAAAATACGCGTGCTTGGGCCGTTGCGCCGCCTGCCCGGCGTCCCAGCGTTCCGGCCGGAAACACTCCGGCTCGGGATACCACGCCGGGTCACGGTGCGTGGCATAAGGCGACAAGAGGCACATCGCCCCTCGCGGGACCTGCCAACCCGCGATTGTAGTCGGCTCGGTCGCCTCGCGCGCCAGCAGCCACGCGGGCGGGTAGAGCCGCATCGCCTCGGTGAACACCTGCCGCGCGTAAACCAGCCGCCCCAGGTCCGCGAACCCGGGCAGCCGGCCGGCGGGCAGCGCGGCGTCGAGTTCGGCGTGCAGGCGGGCTTCGGCGTCTGGGTTTTGCCCGAGGAGGTGCAGCGTCCAGGCCAACGCGCCGGCTGTCGTGTCGTGGCCGGCGAGCAGGATCGTCATAACCTCGTCGCGCACCTGCGCGTCGCTCATGCCGGCCTCGCCGGTTTCCTCGTCGCGGGCGAGCAGGAGCATGGAAAGCAGGTCGCCCCGGTCGGCGTCGCCCTGGCGATGGCGTTCGGCGACGATCCCGGCCACGACGGCGTCGAGCTTGGCTTTTTCGCGCCGATAAGTCCGCATCGCCGGGGAATGTTGCCACTGCTGCCACGGCGAACGCGTCACCTCGATCAGCCGCGCCAGGGTCGTCAGCGCGCCGCGGATCGTCGCGACCCCCTCGCCCAGTTCCGCGCCGAAAAGCGCGCGGGCGACGATGACCAGCGTCAGTTCGCTCAGTTCCGCCGCCACGTCGAGCGCCGCGCCGTCGGTCCAGCGGGCGGTGTGCACGGTCAGTGCGTCGGTCATGGTCTGTGCGTAGTCCGCCAGCCGCTCGCGGTGGAAAGCGGGCACGACTAAGCGGCGCTGCCGGTCGTGGAAGCCATCCTCGCTGGTGAGCAGCCCATTGCCCACGATGCCAACCAACTGCATCCAAACCCGGCGGATGAGGAAGCCCTTGTGCATCCC
>CAXTMD010000218.1:0-7953 GCA_964245035.1 uncultured Chthoniobacterales bacterium | reverse complement strand
GCCAGTAGACCGCCCGCCAGCCGGCGTGCGCGCCGACGATCCCGCTGAACGTGCGCGAGAGGAGGATGCCCAGGAGCAGCCCGCTCATGACGAAACCCACCGTGCGCCCGCGGCGTTCCGGACCGACGAGGCCTGCCGCGTACGGCACGACGAGGTGTTGGGTCACGCCGACCACCCCGGTGGCAAACCCCGCCACGCCGAGCGCCGCCACCGACCGGCACAGCGCCGTGGCGGCCATCGTCGCGGCCGAGAGCCCGACGACCAGGAGGATGAGCCGCTTGCGTTCCAGGCTGTCGCCGAGTGGCACGATGCCGAGCATCCCGACGGCCACGCCGAGCTGGGTGGCGGCGGCGGCGTTCGTCACGGCTTCGACCCCGACGCCGAAGGACCGGGCCATCGCGTCGAGCAGCGGCTGGCAGTAGTAGATGTTGGCGACGGTGGCTCCCGCCGCGCAGGCCAGCAGGAACGGCAGCCAGCGGGGAAACGGCGGCTCGGCCGCAGGTGGATTCATGGAAAGCGTCTCTTCGCACGCGCCGGGGACCCGGTCGCGCCGAATCTGACGTTACACTTCATGACCACACCTCATCTGTTCAGCGAATTTCGCATCAAGGACCTCACCCTGCGCAACCGCATCGGCGTTTCGCCGATGTGCATGTACTCCTCCGACGACGGGGTGGCGAACGACTGGCACCTCGTCCACCTCGGTGCGCGCGCGGTCGGAGGCGCGGGACTGGTGCTCTGCGAGGCCACGGCCGTGACGCCCGAGGGCCGCATCTCGCCGCAGGACGCCGGTCTATGGAACGACGCGCAGATCGAACCGCTCGCGCGGGTCAACCGGTTCATCGACGCCCACGGCGCGGTGGCCGGCATCCAACTCGCCCACGCCGGCCGCAAGGCGAGCACCCAGCGTCCCTGGGACGGGCACGCGCAGGTGCCCGACTCCGCCGGCGGCTGGCTACCCGTGGGGCCGACCGACGTGGCCTTCGACCCGGAGAACGAGCGGGTCCCGCACGCGCTGACCCGCGAGGAGATCGCGGGGATCGTCGAGGCGTTTCGCGCCGCCACGACCCGCGCGCGGGCAGCGGGTTACCGCTGGGTCGAAATCCACGCCGCGCACGGCTACCTCGCGCACGAGTTCCTGTCGCCGCTGTCCAACCGGCGGACCGACGAGTACGGCGGCTCGTTCGACAACCGGCTGCGTTTCACGCTGGAGGTGGCCCGCGCCGTGCGGTCCGCGTGGCCCGAGAACCTGCCGCTGACGATCCGCCTGTCCGCCACCGACTGGACCGAGGGCGGCTGGACGCCGGACGACTCGGTCGAACTCGCCCGCCGGCTGAAGGACGAGGGCGTGGACCTGTTCGATTGTTCGAGCGGCGGCAACGTGCCGCACGCGCGCATTCCGGTCGCGCCGGACTACCAGGTGTTTCTGTCGGAGAAACTGCGGCGCGAGGCCGGTGTCGCCACCGCTGCCGTGGGCATGATCACCGAGGCGCAGCAGGCCGACACCATCATCCGGGAGGAACGCGCGGACATGGTCCTGCTCGCGCGCGAACTTCTGCGCGACCCGTACTGGCCGCTGCACGCTGCCAAGGCGCTCGGGGCTGAGGAGGCGTTGAAAGAATCGACGCCGCCGCAGTACGCCCGGGCGATCTGAGGGGAGGGGTTGCCAGACGTGCGTGCCGGCGTCAGGTTGTTGGCCTTATGAGTCAGATCGAAGACAAACTGCATTCCCTCGGCCACACGCTGCCGCCGCCGCCCGCCGGCGCGGGCAATTATCTGCCGTTCCGGCGCTCGGGGAACCTGTTGTTTTTGTCGGGCTCCATCTCGGTGAAGGCGGACGGCACGCTCGTCACCGGCAAGGCCGGCGGGGACAAGTCGACGCAGGAGGCCTACGAATCGGCGGCGGTGTGCGTGCTCAACCAGTTGGCGGTCATCAAGAGTGCGGTCGGTTCGCTCGACGCCATCAAGCAGGTGGTCATGCTCAACGGGTACGTGAACGCCACCCCGGAGTTCGTGGACATCCCGCAGGTGATCAACGGCGCGTCTGACCTGTTGGTCGCGCTGCTAGGTGATGCCGGACGCCATGCCCGCGCCGCCGTCGGCATGGCCTCGCTGCCCAAAGGGGTCCTCACGGAGGTCGCCATGACCGTCGAGGTCGGCGGCCAGGACGACGCCAAGAAGCAGTAGGCCGCGTCCCCGCCGAGAAAAACGCTGGCAATCCGTTGGGATTGCGGCAAGGTCACGGCTCGCCGGCCGTTGAAGGATGGGTGACAGAGTGGTCGATTGTGCACGCCTGGAAAGCGTGTGAACCGTAAAAGGTTCCGGGGGTTCGAATCCCCCCCCATCCGCACTTCGGGCGAGGCATTTGCGCGCCGGGAGCCGCGCTCCTGCTGACAGATTGCTGACAAAATCAGCCGACCGGACGCCCCTGCATGTCGAGAACCTTGCGCGCATGAGCCGAGTCGGGCCGGACGCCGAAGCAATCCGCGGCGCTTGACGGGGCAGGCGGGTTCTGACACACTCGTGGCTCACCTTTGATCCCGACACGATGAAAACCAGCTTCCGCTTGTTCCTGAGTTTCCTTTTTTCCGCCGCTTGCGTGGGCAGCTTGCGCGCGGCGGATAGCGACCTCGAGATCCACAGCACCCCGCTCAAGATCGACTCCACTACCACCAAGGCCTCCGACGGCGAAGCGAACCGTACCAAGGAGCATTCGATCTACCAACTGACGATTGAGAACAAGAGCTTCCACGATTTGACCGGCTTGCAGGTGAAGTACGTCATTCTCTACACCCACGAGGAGCTAGGCAAAAAGGGCAGCGGCAAACCGGAGCGCAAGACTGGTTCTTTCCCCATCGCTACCTTGAAGTCTCGCGAAACTCTCACCTTCAAGACGGATGCCGTCGAACTGAACAAGGCAAGCCTCGTCGGCGAATATCACTATCCCTCCGGCGCCAAACCCAACGCCCAGGACGCGCTGGTGGGCATCGTCTTGCACGTGGAGCAGAACGGGCAGGTTTTCGCCCAGTTTGCCAACCCATCCAGCCTCTCCAAAGAGCCGGTGGAGTAACCGCTGGACGGGTTCGCACCCGAACTGACCATTCATTTCTTACTCTCGTCCGACCCGGCGGCAAAGACGATGGGGCAGTCGAGCGGGCAGGGGAGTCGCGTGGTCTGACGATGCGCTGCAGCGAAGACGCACCGGCAGTTGGGTCGTCTCTGTCGCCTGCGCTTGACTTCGCCGCCGCTTGTTGTTGAGCTTGGAGGCGTCAGCTCTTCTTCTATGCGGCTCTTTTTCTTGCTGGCCTTGTTGCTCGCCACCTCAGGCTGTACGCTTTTTACCGAGCCCACTGAGCGGTCCGCGCGGACCGTCGACGCCGCCGTGTTGGCGTTCCAGAGCGAGCAGCAGCGTTTTCCGCGCGACCTAGCCGAGTTGCAGGCGTTCGCCAATGGTCGCCTGTCGCTGGACACAGCGCCTTTTTCGGAGGTGCGCTTCGTGCATCCCACGCCGGAGGTGCTTCGTGTGTATCTCACCGCCGAGTCACCGGACAGGGTCACGGTGTCCCTCAGCTATGCGGTCACGGACGAATCCGAGTTCCGCTAACCAGACCCCGCGCTCCAAAGGACTGGCATCCCGGCCACCCGTGTGAGGTGCGGCCCGTTGTTCTGCGATGCGCTGGAACGCGGACGTGGAAGCTCTGCCGTTGATCCCCTCCCATGAAACTCGAGACGTTTACCCTCGGCGTCGGCGACCGCTTCGCACGGCAGGGGCGTGCCCAACTCCAGGCCTTTGTCCAGGGACGCGCCTCCGGTCTGGCCGTCCATCCCGTCTGGAACAAATCCAACCGCGAACACCTAATCATCCACAGCGAACCCGACGAGGTTCGCGCCGAGGCGGATGCCGCGGTGAGGGCACTCGGCTGGAACGGCGCCTACCATGTCGACGCGGATCACATCGGCCTGAAAACCGTCGACCGCTTCCTAGCGGCCAGCGATTTCTACACGCTCGACGTAGCAGACTTTATCGGCAAACCGGCCGACGCCAATTCCATCGAGCATTTCGTCGCCGGCATGGCGCGGTACGCCGGCCCCCTGGACGTCCCTGGCCTCGCTTCGCCGCTGACGCTTGACCGGGAAGCCGTCCGCGCGGCCGCCGGCAAGTTTTTGTTGGCCATCCAGGAAGCGGGCCGCATCTACCGGCACGTCGAAGGCAAAAAGGGCCGCGACAATTTCGTGACGGAGGTCTCCATCGACGAATCCGACACCCCGCAGACGCCTGGTGAGTTGCTGCTGATCCTCGCGATGATTGCCAAGGAGGGCATCCCCGCGCAGACGGTGGCACCGAAGTTTGCGGGACGCTTCAACAAGGGGGTCGATTACGTGGGAGACTTGGTCCGCTTCGAGGCAGAGTTCGACCAGAACCTCGCCGTTATCGCCTACGCGGCGCGAGCGTTTGGACTGCCGGACACTCTGAAGCTTAGCGTGCACTCCGGCAGCGACAAGTTTTCGCTCTATCCCATCATCAATCGCCTGATCAAAAAGCACGGTTGCGGATTGCACGTCAAGACGGCGGGCACCACCTGGCTGGAAGAAGTCGCCGGGTTGGCCGAGTCGGGCCGCGGAGGACTGCAACTCGCCCGGGAAATCTATGCGCGCGCCTACGGCCGCTTCGACGAGTTGACTGGTCCCTACACCGCGGTCATCGACGTGGAAAAGGATCGGCTGCCGCTCCCCGCGAAGGTGGCTGGGTGGAGCGGCGAGGAATACGTCCGCGCTCTACGCCACGATCCGGCCTGCCCGGACTACAACGCGGATTTTCGGCAACTCATCCACGTGGGGTTCAAAGTCGCCGCCGAGTTGGGTTCGAGCTACCTCGATGCGCTGAGAGACCACGAGCCGATCATCGCGCGCAACGTCACCCACAATCTTTTCGTCCGCCATCTACGGCCCATCTTCGCTTGAAGCACACCTCCTTGCGGTGAAGAATGCCGTGGCAACACGGGGCCATCGATCACAGCGCTACCCACACCTCGCGTATGCATCCGCTCAACGACCTTTTCGAAAAAAACCGAGCGTGGGCGGAACAAATCCGGCAGCAGGACCCAGAGTTCTTCGCCAAGCTAGCCCGGCAGCAGTCGCCGCAGTACCTGTGGATCGGCTGTTCGGACAGCCGCGTGCCCGCCACCGAGATCTGCGGGTTGGCGCCGGGCGAGATGTTTGTGCACCGCAACATCGCCAACCTCGTGGTCCACACCGATCTCAACTGTCTGTCGGTCATGCAGTTCGCGGTGGACGTGTTGAAGGTGCGCCACATCATCGTCACCGGACATTACGGCTGCGGCGGCGTGCGGGCGGCGTGGCGGCAGGAGCGCGTTGGCCTGACCGACAACTGGCTGCGGCACATCCAGGACGTCCGGCACAAACACGCCGAGCGACTGGCTGGCCTCGGAGACGACACCGAGGCCGCTGACCGGCTGTGCGAGCTGAACGTCATCGAGCAGGTGCTCAACGTCTGCCACACGACCATCGTGCGCCAGGCGTGGGAAAACGGGCAGGAACTCGCCGTCCACGGCTGGGTGTACGGCTTGCACGACGGGTTGATCCGCGACCTCGGCGTAAGCGTGAGCGGCAGCAGCGAGGTGAACGCCGTCTACCAGCACGCGCTGGCGGCGTTGGCCTAATCGACCATCGTCTTGATGGCTTCCACGGTGGCCACGTCGACGTGGATAAAAATCTCTCCTTGGGCGATCACCAAAGTGCGTCCCGTCTCCCTGGACATCGTCAACCCGGGATTGCTGATCGTCAAGGTTCTGCCACTCGGCAAAATTGAGGTCACCGGCGTGAAAGGAACGCGCCGGAGTTCCTCGTGCAGGACGTCGCTGCTCATGCTGGATGTATCACTCTGTCCGGCGTGCGCGATGCAGGGTTCGAACCTGCGACATCTTGCGTGTGAAGCAAGCACTCTACCACTGAGTTAATCGCGCTAAACTGCTGTCTTGCAAGCGGATCTCTACCGAAATTGACGGGGCTAAAATCGCGTTGTAACCCAACGGTCAAAACGCCATGCAAGCCGCAGTACCAACAATCCTCGCGAAACCGCAGTTTCAGAAGACCGAAGTACCGTGTCTTTACCGGTACGCCTCCAACGGCGTCTACTATGCATTGCTCAAACACCAGGGCAAGCAGAAACGTGCGTCCCTTCAAACAATGGACAAAACCGTCGCCAAGCGTAAACTTACCGACCTCCAGCGTGACTTGGGCAAGGTGGATGCCTCGCAGTGGAGGATGACGTTGCGCGAACTGGCGAATCGCTACCTCGCGACCATTCGAAATCAGGCGGCAGCAACCGTATCGTTGAAAAAAGGAGTGGTCGAACGCTTGATGGTCGATCTGCCGCTCGGCGCGGATGTCCAAATCAGCAAGATCAAGCCGTCGAATTTGGAAGCGTGGTTGGCGAAATATTCCTTCGGCTACTCCTCGTACAACCACTACGTGCAGGTGACTAAATCCATGTTCGAAATGGCCGTGAACGACAAAGCGCTGCCAGCGTCACCGGCAGAGCGGATCAAGGGGAAAAGGGTCGTCAAGCCCATCCGGATCACGCCAACGTTTGAGGAATTCATCGCCATCATCGCCGATGTGCGGCAGCAGAAATGGAACGCCGAGGCGCAGGCCAGCGCCGATTTTTTGGAGTTCATGGGTCTGATCGGGGTAGGGCAGGCGGAGGTGACGGGCTTGCAAAAGCAGCACGTCAACGTTGCCAAGCTCCAAATCACCTTCTTCCGACAGAAAACCAAGACACCCTACACCGTGCCTATTTACCCACAGGCGCAGGCACTGGTGAAAAAGCTCCTCGCCAAGCCGGACCTCAAACCGTCGGATCTCCTCTTCCCGGTCAACCTCATCAAAAGCAAGAACGTTGAGGCGGAGGGCAAAACGAAGGATGCCACGAAATCACTGGCTGCCGCCTGCAAACGCTTGGGGTACCCCGCCTACACCCAGCGCAGCCTACGGCGCATGTTCATCACCCGCTGCATTGAAAAGGGTATCGACGTGAAGGTGATCGCCCAGTGGCAGGGCCACCAGGATGGTGGCAAGCTCATCCTGGGCACGTACAGCCACGTCCGGAACGCCCACGCCGAGGAGATGGCTAAGAAGCTGGCGTGACTCGGCGGTTTACGTCCGCATCAGTTCCGGCCGTACGTTCCGTTTCCCCCGGCAGCGTGGATAGGTCGAGCAGCCCCAGAACCGGTTGCCACTCTGTTTGGCTTCGCGTAGCACCATGGACGAACGGCAAAGCGGACATACCGGATCAGCAATGATGGCGGAACGGGCAAAGGCGCTCGACCAACTCGCCACGTTCAGTAGGTCGCCTTGATCGGTGTGCCGGTACTGCCCGATTAAACCCTGCAACCGCGTGCCGTCGGGCAGTTCCAGAGGCTTCCCATTGGCAAATGCCAGCGCATCCGGTGTGAAGCGCCCGGTGATCATCAGGATGGCGTGGTCGGCCTTCTCGGCGCACAAGATGCCAAAAAGCTCGCGCACGGTGGATACGCCCACCTTGTAGACCTTCCAGTGTTTACATTGGACCAGCGTGGTCTGGCCGTCCTTACGCAAACGCAGGTCCACGCCCCCATCTGGCCCGTCGCCCGAACACAGTTCCACGTTGTAGCCTTGCCGCCGGTATAGCTCGCCCACCATCAACTCGAACTCTTGCCAGGAGAGATCCTCCAGCGTCCTTGGCTTGGGCTGATTGGGAACTAGACGGTGTCCTGCATTTTGTGGGGTAAGTTGGTGGCATGCGCCAGCCTGGAGTTTACCCGAGTGATGTGTCCGATGAAGAATGGGCGTTCGTCGCTCCGTACCTGTGCTTGATGAAGGAGGCTGCGCCGCCGCGTGTCCACTCGTTGCGGACGGTGTTCAACGCCCTGCGCTATTTTGTGCGGGCCGGCT
>CAXTMD010000217.1:0-7955 GCA_964245035.1 uncultured Chthoniobacterales bacterium | reverse complement strand
GCCTGCACCCGCTGCCCGAACTCGCCGCGCGCCTCGCTGCCGCCGTGGCCGACGAGCCGCCGCTGTCCACCAAGGAAGGCGGCATGATCCGCGACGGCTTCAGCGCCGACCTCGACGAACTCCGCCGCGCCGCCAACGAGGGCAAGGAGTGGATCGCCGCCCTCCAGGAACGCGAGATCGCCCGCACCGGCATCCGGTCGCTCAAGATTCGCTACAACTCGGTCTTCGGCTACTTCATCGAGGTCACCAAGAGCAACCTCGCGCAGGTCCCCGACGACTACCGCCGCAAGCAGACCACGTCCGGCGGCGAGCGGTTCTTCACGCCCGAACTCAAGGACGTGGAAAACCGCATCCTCGGCGCGGAGGAGCGCGCCCACGCGCTCGAAACCCAGCTCTTCGCCGAACTGCGCGCCGAAACCCTCCGGGAGGCCGCCGCGCTTCAGCGCACCGCCGCGTCGGTGGCCGCGGTCGACGCCCTCGGCTCGTTCGCGGAGACGGCTCGGCAGTTCAACTACTGCCGTCCCAAGTTGCGCGAGCCCGGAGCGATCCACATCCGCGGCGGACGGCACCCGGTGCTCGACCAGCGCACCGCCGGGGAGAAGTTCGTGCCCAACGACGTGGCGCTCGACGGCGACACGCAGCGCCTGATCGTCCTGACCGGCCCGAACATGGCCGGCAAATCCACCTACCTACGCCAGACGGCGCTCCTGGTGCTCATGGCCCAAGCCGGCAGCTACCTGCCCGCCGAGTCGGCCGAGATTGGGCTAACGGATCGGATCTTTACCCGCGTTGGGGCCAGCGATGATCTTTCCCGGGGCCAGAGCACTTTCCTCGTCGAGATGAACGAGACGGCGAACATCATCCACCACGCCACCGCCCAGAGCCTCGTCATCCTCGACGAGATCGGCCGCGGCACCTCGACCTACGACGGGCTTTCCATCGCCTGGAGCGTGGCGGAGCACCTGCACGACCGGACCGGAGCGCTGACGCTGTTCGCCACGCACTACCACGAGCTGACCGAGATGGCCCACACGCACCCGGCGGCGAAGAACTTCACAGTGGCCGTGCGGGAGTGGAACGAGGAAATCGTGTTTTTGCATCGGATTGTCGAAGGGGCGGCGGACCGCAGTTACGGCATCCAGGTGGCGCGCCTGGCCGGGCTGCCGGCCGGGGTGATCGACCGCGCGAAGGAAATCCTGGGGCGGCTGGAAGCCGGCGGCTCGAAGGCGGAGGTGTTCCGCGCGCCGACGAGCGTCAAACCTCGCCGTCCCAAGGCCCGGTCGGATGCCGCCGACGCGCCGAGCTTCGGGTGGTTTGCAGAGGGGGAAACGGCGGGCCGCGCTGGGTCGTGACCAGGTGCATTCCCCAAATCTAACAACGGGCCAACTCGCTTGTACACAACAATTTAACTATTAGGGGTTCTCACCGATGGCCCGGTGGTGAAATTTCGTGCACCTTTCCAAAGACAAACCGAAACCGCGGAAAGTTCGAACAAAAGCTTTGTCGGATTATGTCCGCTGCGGATACGGGCAGGCGTTGACCGGCTCGACGTGGACGAGCGCGTCGGCCACGCGCGGTTCGGCGGCGCGGATGGCGTCCTTGACGCGGTGGGCGATGTCGTGGCCGGCGGCGACGGAGATCGTGCCGTCCACGCCGACGTGCAGGTCGACGTAAAACTCCAGACCCATCTTGCGCACGCGGCATTGCTCGACCTCGGCGACTCCGCCCACCGTGGCGGCCGCCTGCCGCACGCGCCGGGCGATCTCCGGGTCGGGGGCCGTGTCCATGATCTCCGCGATGGCGGGGACCAGGAGCTTGTAGCCGTTGAAGCCGATGACCGCGCAGGCGAAGAGCGCCGCCCAGGCGTCGGCGCGTTCCCAGCCGGGTCCGCCCAGGCGGGCGACGAGGATGCCGACCAGCGCCGCCACCGAGGTGACGGCGTCGGAGCGGTGATGCCAGGCGTCGGTGCGCACGGCGTTGCTGCCGATCTCGTCGGCCAGCGCCGCGACGCGGCGGAACATGATCTCCTTGATGGCGATCACGACCACCAGCACGCCCAAGCCGGCGGCGGCGGGCATCCGGTGGGTAGGGGAAAGGATCTCCTGCGCGCTCAGCCACGCGAGGAACAGCGCCGCGCCGCTCAGCGCCGTGGAGACGATCAGGGCGCTGATCGGCTCGGCCTTGCCGTGGCCGTAGGGGTGGTCGCGGTCGGGCTGCTTGGCGGCGTACTTCAGGCCGCCCCAGATCACGAGCGAACTGACGATATCCAGGCTGCTCTCGATGCCGTCGGCAATCAGGGCGTAGGAATGCCCGAGGATGCCGGCGGAGATTTTGACTGCGGAGAGCACGACGTTGACCCCGGCTCCGGCGAGTGCCCAACGCTGGGCTTTGTCGGAGGTCGGCGGTTCGGCGGCCATCGAAAAGGCAGATGGTAAAAGGCAGGCGCGAGGTCAGAAAGCAGAATCTTGCGCCATCGGCCTGTCCGCTTTCGCTTTTTCAAGGATGGCCTCAAAGCGGTCCGACCAATGCGCGTAGAAGGGGTAGTTTTCCGCGGGGATCTCGCGCGGCCGGTAGCGGAAATGCTTGTAGTTCCACAGCCAGAGTTCGGGCCGCGCGCGGATGAATGGCTCGAAGAACTTCCAGCACGCCTGCGTGATCGTGTGCAGGTCGGCGCCGGGCGGAAAGGTCAGCGGCGGGTGGATGGTCACCGTGCAGGTGCCGTCGGGGTGGGGAACGTTGGTGGTGGGGAAAATCGGCACGCCGGTGCGCGCGTGCAGGAGCGCGTGCAGCAGCGTGACGTGCATCGCCAGGCCGAAGGCGTCGATCACCTCGCCGGGCTGATCCAGGCGCAGCGCCAGGTCGGCCAGCAATCCCACGCCCCCGTGCTTGACCGCGCGCATCAGCCGCAGCATCGACAATTTCTGCCCGAGGATGCGGTTGCCCGAACCTTCCCGCGCCCGGCGGAACACCGCGTCGAGCGCCGCGTTCTTGAAGGGCAGCGCCACCATCGCCGACGGCAACCCCAAAAAGCCGCTCGTCAGCGCGGTCCACTCGTGGCTGCCCGCGTGCAGGGAGAGGAAGATCACGCCGCCGTGCCGTGCGTGCGCTTCCCGCAGGGCCTCGACGCCCTCGGCCCGGATGAAGCGCGTCCAGTTGGCGGGGGTGAGGTTGCGCGCCCAGAACAGGTCGAGCATCGCGCGGGCGAAGTTGCGGAACGAAGCGCGCGCCACCGCCTCGCGCTGATCGGCGTCGAGCGTCGCGCCAAGGGTGAGACGCAGGTTGTCGAGCGCGACGGAGCGCGCGCGGCGGTCCAAGCGATAGAAAAGATTGCCCAGGCTGCCGGCAAACGCGACACACACGCGCCGGGGTATCAGCGGGATCAATCCGGCGAGCACGATGCAGCCGAAGTATTCAAGGCGGTATCGAACCTGCTTCCAGAGTGTTTTCATCGAAATGGACCCCCGGACCTTAGCCCCGACGCCCGACAAGGAAAGGCTGTCGGCGGTCGTGCAGACGATTTTGCGCGAGCCGACGGCCCCTTTCCACGAGGCGCGCGTGCGCCACGCCATCATCGGCCTGCTGCAGGGCTGCCGGAACGTGACGCTGCGCGAGGACGCCTTCGGCAACCTGATCGCGCACTACCGCGGCGGGACCAACGCGGCGGCCGGGGCGCGCTACGCCTTTTGCGCGCACATGGACCACCCGGGCTGGGTGCGGCCCGAGGGGCCGGACGACGAACCCTGGCGCTTTTTCGGCGGCGTGCCCGCGGAATACCTGGAGGCGAACAAGACGCGGCTGCGTTCCTACGGGGACTTCGCGATGTGGGATCTGCCCGACTACGAGGAGCGCGACGGCCGCATCTATTCGCGCGCCTGCGACGATCTGATCGGCTGCGCGGTCATCGTTGCCACCCTGGAAACACTCGACCGCGAGAACGTGCCCGGCGAGTGCTACGGGCTGTTCACGCGCGGCGAGGAGGTCGGCTTCGCGGGGGCCGTCGAGATCGCCCGCGAGGGCTGGCTGGTGGCCGAGCGGTTGACGGTCATCTCCCTGGAAACCAGCGCCGAGCGTCCCCCGGCCAGGATGGGCGACGGCCCCATCGTGCGCGTGGGCGACAAGACCTCGATGTTCGACGCGACCGTGACCGCCGAACTCACCGCCACCGCCACGGCGGCGGGCATCACCTTCCAACGCTGCCTGATGAGCGGCGGCACCTGCGAGGCGACGCCGTTTCGCCTGTACGGAGCGCGTTGCGGGGCGCTCTGCGTGGCGCTGGGCAACTACCACAACTGCGGTCCCGACCGGCGCATCGAAGCCGAGTACGTGTCGCGGGCGGATTTCGAGGGGCTGGTCGGGCTCTGCGTGCAGATCGCGTGGCGCGGGGCGGCCGGCGCGCCGGACCCGGACGCCGAACTGCGCGCCGCCATTGAGAAGCGCCTCCAACCGTACGAACCTTACCACCGCCGCGACCGGCTACCGGCCTCCGATCTATGAACGATGTCATCCGTCTCCCGGCTCAGAACGCCATGAAAAAGATCCTCATCCTCGACGACAACTTCGACATCCTCGTGCTCTACAAGACGCTGGTCAGCCACATGGGACTGTCCGTGCGCACGACGACGGACGCGTTCGAGGCCCTGCGGTGGCTCGACGAGGAGAAGTTTGACCTGATCATGACCGACATGCGGATGCCGGCGATGGGCGGGGCGGAGTTCATCCGGCAGGCGCGGGCCAAGGGAGTGCGCAGCAAGATCATCGCGATCACGGCTTTCCAGAACCTCGCCAACGCCAACCAACTCGCCCGGCTGGAGGTGTACTGCTGCCTGATCAAGCCGGTGCTGTTGACCAAGCTGGAGGAAACCGTCACGCGCGCGTTGGAAGAAGGCGATGAGCCCGACCATGCGGTGCTGGCAGGCGGCCAGGCGGCGTGAGCGGGAAGGTTCCTTCGGCTCGACTCGGTTAAAGGAGCATTGGGGAGCATTGTGCGCGGGTCTCCCCCAAACCCCTGCTGAGATTGGTAATGCTGCCAAGCAGACGAAGACCGCCCGGCAGAAGAATCAACTCTCTGCCGGTCGGCTCAGTTCGTGCACGATCTCCGCGAGGTGCGCGCCGGCCTGCTGTACCAACTCGGCGATCTCCGCGAACTTCTTCGCCGCTTCCGCGTTCCCCGTGTTGTGCTTGTGCGCCGCCGCGCCGGCGAGGAAGCAGATTCCTGTCAGCTCTTGGCACACCGTGTTGTGCAGCAACTGCGCGATCTTCTGCCGTTCCTGCGCGACGGCTGCCGGTGATTGGGGACGGGAAGCCATATGGAGCCGTTCACACCTCGCTCAGACTCTCCTGCGGCCGGTGGTAGTCGTCCAGCTTCGGGGGCAGCGAATCGTGGGCCAGGGGCCAGTGGAACCACACGCGGAACGTCCGTCCGTCGAGGATCGCGCCGACGTAGCGCTCGCGCAACGCCGTCGCACGGTCCGGCAGGGCGAACGCACCCGCCACGAAGTCGGCTACCACCGTCAGTCCGAACCCCGACCCGGTCGAGGACACTGTCGGCTCGAACAACGCCGGCATGTCCTCCGCCGGGTCCGCGCCGCGCGCCCGCGCGCGCAGGGTGTCGGCGTTCGCCTCGCTGACTTGGTTGGAGAGCACGAAGCGCAGGCAGTCGCCCGGGGTCTCCGGGACGGGGAAGATCACCATCTCCAGCCGGTCGTCGGCGGCGTAGCGGGTGGCGTTGGCGGCCAGGTTGTAGAAGATGCGGTCGATGGCGGCGCTCTCCATGCAGCACTCCGTCAACGGCCCCGTGTAGCGGCAGTCGATCTCCATGCGCACGGGCTGCGTGTGCCAGTTCGGACCGACGGTCGCGTTCTGCCATTTGTCGAGCATGAGCCTCATGGCATGGGCCTTGGGCTGGCGGTCGGCATTGCGGCGCGGCTCGTCGAGTCCCGCGATGGCGTTGCGCATGATCTTGAGGTGATCGCGCGTCTGCACAAAAATCGCCTGGAGCTGCTTCTCCTCGTGCGGCAGGTAGTCGAGCATCTGCAAGCGGCCCAAAAGCGAGGAGAACGCGCCGCCGCGCACGTCGTGCAGCGTCTTGGCCATCTGCTCATCGGGGCGCTCCTCGTTGGAGGCGGACCCGAGTTCGCGCACCTCGTCGATGAGTGCGTCCAGGTCGTAGTGCCGCGCCCAAGCCACGACCGCCTCCCAGCGTTGCGTATCGGTGGCGCTCGCATCCGCAACCGCGTAGAGCAGCTCGGTCAGGATCTGGTAGAGCCGGATCAGCAGCGTGCGGTCGCGCTCGGCGAACCGCGAGAGGTCCACGCAGAGACCGTCGCCCTGGTAGCGCGTGGTCCGGTGGTTGGCCAGACGGGTCGGCGCGAGGGCCAGCAGGGCTTCGGGGATCGGGGAAGGGGAGGACATGCGCGGTTTTTCGCTAGCTAAATCGCTGCCGGGCGGCCGGAGGATGCATCCGTTTTTCCCCGAGTCATTTTGCGCCGAGACCGAGCAGCACCACCGGAACTGTCTTCAATAAGATCTTGATGTCCAGCCACAAAGACCAGTTGTCGATGTAAACCAGGTCGAGCCGCACCCAGTCGTGGAAGTTCTTGATCTCGTTTCGGCCGCTGATCTTGCAAAGGCACGTCAAGCCCGGGTGGGCGGACAGCCGCCGGCGCTGCGCGGTCGTCTCGAACTTGTCGACCTCGTAGAGCGGCAGCGGACGCGGTCCCACGAGGCTCATCTCCCCGCGCAGCACGTTGAGCAGCTGCGGCAGCTCGTCGATGGACGTTTTGCGCAGGAAGCGGCCGACGCCCGTCACGCGCGGGTCGCGCTCGATCTTGAACACGGGTCCGCTCATCTGGTTGAAGGCTAGGAACTCCGCGCGGCGCATCTCGGCGTCCGTGCTCATCGTGCGAAACTTGAACATCGTGAACGGTTTGCCGTGTCGGCCGCCGCGCAGTTGGCGGAAGAAGATCGGGCCGGGCGAGGTCAGCTTGATCAGGGCGGACACCAGCACCAGCAGCCACGACACGCACACCAGGCCGAGGATCGCGCCGGTCAGGTCGATGGCGCGCTTGCCCAGGAGCGACCACGAGGCGTCGGGCGTCGAGCGAAACACCAGCACCGGCCGGCCGGAGACGGACTCGACGGTGGGTTTGGCGATGGCGGTCTTGACGAAGTCGGCCACCAGCCACGCCTCGACGCCCTCGGTCTCGCAGGCGCTGATAGCTGCCTGGACGGTGTGCAGGTGGCTGTGGTTCGCGGCAAAGATCACCCGGCTGATCGCATGGCGGTGCAGGGCGTTGACGAGGTCGGAGAGCGGCTGCTTCTCAATGTCCACCCGATCAAGAACCTCCATCGTGAGCATTTGCTCGGCGGTGAGCGTGCGGACAAAGGCGTCCATGTCCTCGGGGATGCCGGCGAGCAGGACCGGGTCGCGCATTGCCCCGCGCGCGGCCGCGCGGCGCGCCTGGGCGAGCAGCAGCTGGTCCTTGGTCATGAGCGCCGCCGCCCCGAGCACGACAAAGAGCACCAGCACGGCGCGCGAGGGCAGGTCGACGTGCAGGAAGAGCACGCACAAACCCGCGAGCAGCGCCAGGCCGACGAGCGCGCGGGTGAGCTGGCCCAGGGTGCGCGCGGACTGCTTGAGGAGCGGATGCTCGTAGAAGCCCTGGAACTCCAGCAGGAGCGGTCCGAAGGGCATGATGATGACGATCATCCACAAAAAGTCCTTGAAGGGCGGGATCGCCTTCTCCAGCTTGAACCAGTCCGTGCCGTAAAAACGCAGGGCGTGGCTGATCCAAAACGCGCCGAATAGCAGAAAGGCGTCGATGATCTGCTGGAGTTGCTGGTTGATTTCTTGCTTGCGGCGCAGCATCTCGGAAGAAAAGAAGGCGGGGCACGGAAGTCACCGGTGAGGGCGACGCCGGACCCTGATCGGTTTTGAACGCGCGCCACACAACCAC
>CAXTMD010000216.1:0-7967 GCA_964245035.1 uncultured Chthoniobacterales bacterium | reverse complement strand
CTTCCAGCGCCGCGCGGCTGCGGTCCGCCTTGCCGTGGCCGTTTTTCTGCTGCAGCCCGCGCATGCGCTTCTGCCCCTCGCTGTCTTGCCGGGCAAGCATCTTTTGTGCGGCGGCCACTGTCTGGTCGCTCACGTGCGAGATCAGCCGCTCGGCCGCCGCCCACGCCTCGTCATCGCTCTCGCGCACCACCACGTGCAGGCGGATGCCGAAGCGCAGCCGCCGCCCTTGGTTGCTGGCCGCCCGGCGCACGGCGGCGATCTTCTCGGCCACGGCAGCCGGCGGCTCGCCCCAGGTCAGGTAGTGGTCCACGTGTCTTGCCGCGACCTCGATGCCGGCCGCCGACGAGCCGCCGAAGTAGAGCGGCGGGTAGGGCCGCTGCCGCGGCGCAAAGAGCGTGCGGGCGCCCTGGACGCGCAGGTGCCGGCCGGCGAAGTCCACCGGGTCCGCGCTCGCCAAGAGCCGCCGCCAGATGTGCAAAAACTCGTCGGTGACTTCGTAGCGCGCGTCGTGTTCCTGGAAGACGCCGTCGCCGGCCAGTTCCACCGGGTCGCCGCCGGTGACCACGTTGACGAGCAGCCGGCCGCCGGAGAGCCGGTCGAAGGTGGCCGCCATGCGCGCGGCCAACGTGGGGGACACCAGCCCGGGGCGCACGGCCACCAAGAACTTCATGCGCCGCGTCGCGCCCAGGAGCGCGGAGGCCGTCACCCAGGCGTCCTCGCAGGAGCGGCCGGTGGGCAAGAGCGCCCCCTCGAAGCCGAGCGTGTCGATGGCGGCGGCCACCTGCTTGAGATAGTCGAAGTCCAGCGCGCGGCCGCCGGTGCTCGTGCCCAGGTAGCGGCCGTCGCCGTGCGTCGGGATGAACCAGAACAATTTCATGGGAGCTACTTCGCCGGGCGGTACACGAGGGCCTCCACCCGGATCGCCTTGGGGATGAGGCCCAGCTTGAAAAACGTGTCGGCAACGGCCTGCTGGTCGGCGACCGCCTGACCGCCGAGCGGCTCGCCGCCATAACGCTGCTTGCGCCCCTCGCTGCGCTCCATCACCGCCAGGCTCAGACCCAGCTTGGGCGCGAGGAATGCGGCCGTCGCCTTCGGATCATCCATCGCCTGCTTGCCTGAGACTTGCAGCACATCGAGCAGCGCGGTGATCAGAGCCGGGTTGGCCTCCACGAACTCGCGTCTGCCAAAGTAATACTCGCGATGCGGCGAGAGCCGCATGCCCTCGGTAAGAGAGCGCGCCTGCGTGTCGATCTCGGCGGCGGCCAGGAACGGGTCCCACACCGCCCAGGCGTCCACCGCGCCGGACTGAAACGCCGCGCGGGCGTCGGACGGTTGGAGGTAGACGGGCTTGATGTCCGCGAGGGTCAGCCCGGCTTTTTCGATGGCGAGGGCCACGAGGTAGTGCGCGCTGGAACCTTTGGCAAACGCGATTCTCTTGCCTTTCAGGTCCGTCAGCTTCTGAAGCGATGAATCCTTTGGCACCACGATGCCGCTGGAGTCCGGGCTGGGTACGCTCACGCCGAAATAGACGAATGGCACGCTCGCCGCCTGCGCGAAGACCAGCGGAGCGTCGCCGGAGTGTGCCACGTCGAGCGCCCCAGCGTTGATGGCTTCCACGATAGGCGGCCCGCTGGGAAACTCCCGCCATGCCACGCTGTAACCGAGCGGCGCGAGTTTCTTCTCCAAGAAACCATCCTGTTTGACCAGCAGGAGAGCCCCGCTTTTCTGGTAGCCGATGCGCACGACCTTCGTCTTGTCGACCGCTAACAGGCAATCGACCGAGAGTGCTAGCACGAGTGCCAGCACGGTCACCACCGCGGATCTGAGGCGCCGTGTTTTCATCACTCCTTGACTCTGGGGTTTGCTGTCACTCTCGGAACGGCCATCGTCATCCGCCTGATTTGCCAGCCCAGAGAAAATTCTTTTGCAAATTCCTATGGGCTTACTAGGATCTTGTCAAATCTTTACTAGAACGGTAAAGTAAAAGCTGTTTTGCCCTTTGATGAAACCTTCCAAGCGTGGCGTAGGAACCCGGCCGGCCGCCGTTCCCGCTCGGTGAACTGTCGGTGAAGAGAAAGTCCCGATGGAGTTCCTCGTACTGATCTTTTTCCAACCATGCGCGGCGGGATACGTCGGCAGTTCGCGCGGCAAGCGCGGCGGCTACCCCTCCACCGCCCTGGTCGAAGCGGCCCGCCACGCGGTCAGGGGATAGTACGGCGGCACGACTTGTTCACTATTGGGTCGCACCCTTCCCGCATCATCATTTGGGTCGATTGATCCTTCCACACCTCATCCCTCCGATCCATGCGTTCGGTCTATCAGCCTTCCGGCAGCAGCATTCCGCAGCCTTTGAGCATCGTTGAGCCACTGCCCTGGCTGTTTGGCGGCGAATGCAAGGGGCCAAAGACGATGCTCCCCAAGACCGAGGGGGGCGCCATCAGAAACAACGCGGTGGACCGCTTGCTGGCTCCCTTGGTCGAGCAAGCCAGCCAGCCAAACTCGCCGTTGCGCTATTTGCCGGTAGGCGAGTTCCACCACGGAAGCTGCCGCTACCGGCTGCCGCGCTTTGTCTTTCAGGGACCGCCGGGCGGCGGAGGGACGATCCGCCTCGGCATCTTTGCCGCGATCCACGGAGACGAACCCGAGGGGGCGGTGGCGCTGCGCGAATTCCTGCTCCAGCTCACGCGCGAGCCGGACCAGGCGCAAGGCTACGAAGTCTATGCCTATCCGGTCTGCAATCCCAGCGGCTTCGAAGACAACACCCGCTCCTCCCGTGCCGGGTACGACCTCAAACGGGAGTTCTGGCGAGGCAGCACGCAGCCAGAAGTGTATTACCTGGAACGCGAACTCGGCGTCCACCAATTCGCAGGACTCGTCGCGCTGCATGGCGACGGCACGGCGGAGGGAGCCTACGCCTTCGTGCGCGGAGCCACCCTGGCCGAGGCGCTCGCCAAACCGGCGCTGGCCGCCGCGGCGGAGTTTCTACCCCTGGCGTCCGGTGAGATCATCGACGGCTTCCCTGCGCGCGCGGGCTTGATTTCACAATGCTGCGAAGGGGTGTTGAGCAACCCGGCGGAACTCAAGCCCCTGCCCTTCGAGATCATCTTCGAGACGCCGCAGACCTTTTCGGCGACCGAGCAAATCGCTGCGGCAACGGCGGCGCTCGGCGCGGTCCTGCGCGAGTACCGCCAGTTCATCGCCTATGGCCAAAATCTTTGATCCTTAAGTTCCCGGCGGGCTGATCTGGCCGCAGCCCACCGCCACGACTTAGAAGGCGGCGCGGCGAGGACCAGTTCGTGGCAAAAGGAAAAGGTTTCGATGCAATTAACTTAGAAGGAGGAAGCTCTGTGAGCGCAGTCGTAACGTCATCCATTGATCTTGGACGGTTCTTGGAACGCGCGGTTGGCATCCGGCGATGTTGTTTGGGGGCAAACCCCGTGCACCGGGCACCCGTCACCTTGTACGATGGCTCGTGGGCCGAGTACGCTGCCCGGTCGCATACCAAGATCAAGCGCGCGGACGCCTTGTTGAAGCTGTGCGCTGCCTTGCCAGTCGCCTAGCGGGCGATACCGACGGCGAGCAACTTCTCGACGCTGACTTCGATCTGCGTGTGCGCGGTGAGGCGTTCGCGCCAAGCAGACGGGATGGCATTTAGACCGAGATGCGCGCCCAGCCAGGCGCCGAGCATCCCCGCGCGTCCGGCGTTGTCTCCGCCCGCAGCGGCATTGGCTTGCATAGCGTCGGGGTAGGAAGCGGCATGTTTAGCCAAGCCATGCACCGCGGAGGGAAAGGAGTGTTCCAGCGGGCAGGATTGGCCGAACTCCGCCGTGGCCGTTTCCACGCTTTTGGCGGTGGCGTTCCCTGCCGCGCGGAACTTGTCGCGAACTTCCTCTCCGTGTTACGCTGCCACTTGATGGATGGACGCCTGGGCCGCCGCCAGGGCTGCGGGCACCGTTTCATCTGCAAGGAGCGCCGCGAGTACCAGCGCGTCCGCTTTGGCGTAGGCCACGGCGCGCTCGTTGTTCTGCGTGACGCGGGTGACAGACTCCACCTGGCGCAAGAGTTCCGCTTGCCCGGTGCCACGCAGGGCAGCCAGCGCGACGACCGGAGCCAGCCGGGAAACCGTGGCCAATTGGTCGTCGTCGCCCCCCTGCTGGAAGTCGAAATGCTGCCCCGGATGCTCGCGCATGAACGCGGCCGCGTTGGCCAGGGTGTCTTTCATGGAGTGGTCGAGGTAGCCACGGTAATCAGGTGAACCAAACCGAGCCACGAACCGCCGACCGAAATCCTGTGCGTCCACTTGCCCGCGCTCGGCCACGGATTGCAGCAGGAGCAACGCGGCATCGCCATAGTGGGTCGGGTCACCGGCGGCTTTGCCCGCGTGGTAATGGTCGGCTGTGGGCACTTCGAACCCCTGCACGCCGCCCGGATAGATTCGCTTCAGCTCGTCCAAGTCGTAGATCCAATGTGCGCCCAGGCAGTAGGCATCGCCAACTAGCTGTCCCCAAATCGCGCCACACACGCGGTCAGCCAAATCTCCAACCTGCGTTGCGCGGGGTGCTGGCATTGTCATGGCGTCGAACCTAGCACATCAAGTTTACGCGCGCAGTCAGGCTGACTGATCTTGTCCTGGTTCTGGTTCTTTCGCACTACTTGTGGAAGCAGGGACGGTAGGGGATGAACGTTTTGCATCTTCTGCCGGGCTGTCGCATCGAACGAATTTGCTAGGTCGATCCACGAAGTACAAAAGAACCAGAACCAGGGCAAGATCATCCGTTGCTCGTGCAGGTAATGGTGCAACGTTGCGCCTCCATGGACCTGCACCACTTGCACTATTTCATTGCCGTGGCCGAGGAACTCTCCTTCCGCCGGGCCGCCGAGCGTCTGCACCTTTCCCGGCCGCCGCTCACCCGCCAGATCAAGGCGTTGGAAAAGGAGGTCGGCGCTCTCCTGCTCGTGCGCGATGGTCGCCGAGCGGTCCGGTTGACCGACGCGGGTCAAGCTTTTCTCAAGCACGCCAAAGGGGCGCTGCAAAAGGTGCAGGCGGCAGGTGACCAAGCCCGCCAGGCAGCCCGGGGGACCGGCGGCGTCCTGCGTCTCGCGGGTTGCCCGGTGCATTCACCGGCGGCCCTGAACGTCTACCTGCCCGAGTTCCGCCGCCGCTACCCCGCCGTGGGTGTCACCTTCAAGGCCGCCAATCGTTCCGAAGAGTTGCTGGCGTTGCGCGACGGCAGGGTCCACCTGAGCATCTCGGCCGACTTCGGGGAGGCACTGGAACCCTCCTTGGAGTCCAAGGTGATCGCCGACCTGCACCTGGCCGCCGTCCTATCCGCCAAGCATCCACTGGCGCGGCAGCGCGGTACCCAGCTAGACCTCCGCGCTCTCGAAAAGGAAGTGTTCTTGCAGCCGGTTCCACAGGAGAGACCCGCTTACTTCGGTCACCTGGACGAGGCCTGGACGCGGACGGTGCCCACGCCGCGCGACGTCCACACGGTGGACGGCCGGGAAAACGTCCTGGCGATGGTAGCGGCAGGCTACGGCGTGACGGTCTTGTCCGGCGATCCGGCAAATGCCTCCCATCCTGGCTGCCGGGTCAAACGGCTTCGTTTGCCGCCACCGTCTTACCGACTGCGGATGGTTTGGCTGAAGAGCCCTTCTTCCACGGTGCTCCGCAACTTTCTGAAGGTCTCCGAGCAACTGAGTTTGCCAAACAACGACTTTATGTCGCGCCCACGATGAACCAGACCATGCGGTCGGCCTGCGATGGGGAACGGATTTCACGCGCTTGGAAGCGGGTGACACGAAGATCCCCGCGAAGTTTCATGGCGACTCTTCGGCTGCGGCCTCAATGATCACCGCCACTCGGCGGCGCCCGCTAAACTACGCACGGCTCACCAGGATCAAACGCACGCCGAAGGCGACGAAGACGGCCCCCGCCACGCGGTCGATCCATCTCCGCGTTCGGCCGTACAAATGTCGCGGCGTTGGCAGGGAGAACAGCACGCCCACGAGCAAAAACCATCCCGCCGACTCCGCAGACACCAGGGTAAACATGCCGACCTTATCCAACGTGCTCGTGCCGGGGGCGAGGAAAGTGGCGAAGATGCTGCCAAAGTAGACGGCGGCCTTCGGATTGGCCAGGTTTGTGAGCAGGCCAGCCTGAAAGGAGTTCTTGTCTTTCGCTGGCACTTGCTTGTCTCCCGGGGCATCCATGGTGGGCTTTGCCAAGGAGGATCGGAACATCACGAGACCGAGATAGAGGAGGTAGCCTCCCCCGGCTATCCTGACCACCGCCTGGAGCCAGACAACGCGTTCGAAGAGGATGTTCAGTCCCAGGAGCGCCAGTCCAGCCCACGCCATGATGCCGCCGGTCACGCCCAGCGCGGTCAGTAGCGCCGCGCGGCGGGACGCGCTGACGGCGGTCTTGGCCACGACGAAGAAGTCCGGCCCCGGCACGGCGAGGGCCACGAGATGGACGCAGGCAAGCAACAAGAGCGAGTTCACACCGATTGATTGCTATCTACCGGGCCGTTGTTCGCTCGTCGTGTCCACCATGCCGATGCGCGCGCGACCTAGGCGCGGCTGGCACGATTGCACGGCTTGGAAGTCACTTCCACCGGCTGGATCAATGTGCGCGGCCTTGGATGATCGGTCGAGAAAAGCCGCGCAAACCCGGAGAAGTGCGAGGGCAGCGAACATCCACCGACGCTCGGTGTTGCCAGGAAGGATGCTCGTGGACGCCGGTTCGGCAGTTCATCCTCGTCGCGTTCATGTTCTGACGGCTAACCGGTCGAAGAAGCCCGCGATCTCGGCCGCCGCCCGGTCGGATTGTTCGTGATGGGGAAAATGACCGGCCTCTGGGAACGGCACGAAGTCGAGGTCCGAGAAGAACTCCGGCAGCCGGTCCGCCCAAGCGATGTCGAGCGCGGTGTCCCGTTCGGTCCAGCGCACGCAGGTTGGCAGGGTGATCGGCGGCGGGGTCTCACCGCGCGCCGCGATCCGCGCACGTTCGTCCGCCGCACCACCATAGTAAGCGAACCCGCCTTCGAGGTTGCCGGGCTTGGCCATATTCGCGGCGAGCGCGTCGATCAAGGCATCATCAATCGCTTCCTTGCGATAGGCCCACAGCTTCATGAAGTGCTCGACGAACAGCCGGATGCCGTCCGGTGCACCGCGCAGCAACGCCCGTGCGATCTCGCTCTGGTTGAAATAGGTGTGCCAGACGAAGCGCAGATGCTCGGGCGTGGTGTAGCGGGCACCGACGCCTGGGTAGAAGAGGTTGAAAAAGAACAGGCCAGACAGCAGGTCCGGCCTTGCCCGGGCCAGCCCCTGCGCCACGCTCGCGCCGACGTCGTGCGACACGATCCCGACCGGGGCCAAGTTCATCGCTTCGATCAGCGCCGCCATGTCCCCGGCATGGGCGGCTGGTCCGTAGTTGCCCACCGGCTTGTCGCTGTCGCCGAAGCCGCGCAGGTCGGGTGCGATCAGCTCGAAGCGGTCCGCCAGCCGGGTCATCACCGGCTCCCACGTCCGCCAGAACTCGGGCCAGCCGTGCAGCAGGAGCAGCGGCCGGCCGCTTCCGACACGCGCCACGTGCAGCCTCGCGCCGTTTACCTCGATGGATGCGTGCGTGATCATGGGGTCTCGCCTCGGCCGGGAAGAACGTGCACGCTGAACGCGTGGCTCGCGCTCGTTGTTCCATAGCTCTGGCACCCGGAAGTTGGAGTGCGTTCTGCACGCGCGACATTACTTTGTGGGCACCCTTCCGTTGCGTTTGGGAGTAACGAAACGATGGTTGGCGGCGTGGACTTGCACCATCCGGTGACCCGAATAATTGTCACCCCTCTCGGGAGCAGACAGCCGTCTATTCCCGTTGCTGGTTCGGCGGTGAAACAATGCTAACGTCGGGGATTTTTGTGGCCCTAATAAAATTTTGTTTCGCCTTACAACCAAGACGTCGAAACGCG
>CAXTMD010000215.1:855-7993 GCA_964245035.1 uncultured Chthoniobacterales bacterium | reverse complement strand
GAGCGCAGCAGCCAAGGTGTCGGTGTCGCCCGGTTCGACGAACGTCGCGGCGTCGCCCCAGACCTCGCGCAGACTGGGGATGTTTCCCAGGACGAGCGCGCAGCCGCACAACGCGGCTTCGAGCGCCGACAGGCCGAACGGTTCGTAGCGCGCGGGCAGCGCGTAGATCGCACTCTCGGCGAGTTGTGCACGCAGGGTGTCGACCGGCAGGACGCCGAGGCAGCGAACGTGGGCGAACCTGACCAACCCGCCGTTGGGATGGCGGCAGTCGCCCGCGAGAGACATCGGCCAGGCGACGCGCGGCGCGGCGACGTCGAGGGCGGCGAGGTTCTTCGCCGGGTCCCAGGCGCGACCGGCGACAAAAATCTTCGGCCGCTTCGGCGCGGGCGTGAAGCCGTCGAAGTCGCGCGCGTTGTGGATCACCCATCCCCGGGCAACACAGCCGTAATGTTCCTCCAACGCGCCGAGCATCACGGCGGTTGGTGCGACCACCAGATCGGCAGCCATCAACCCGGCCCGGACGCGCCGGCGGTACTCGCCGTACTTCTCCGGAGCCGTCTGGCCGTACACCGCCGACCACCACGAAAACACGCACGAGTGTGCGACGACCAGCACCGGCTGTCTCCAAAGTAGCGAGGCGTGGGCGTAGCCGTTCAAGTGGACCACGTCGGGCGAAAAACGGTCTGCCAAGTCCAGCAACCACCGCCCGGCTCGCTCAACGTCGTTCCAGGGATCGTCCATCCATTCGAGCGCATACCCGCCTTCGTACAAGGTGACGTTTGGCAGGCGCGCGGCCCCGGCGCGTTGGGCGGCCGACGGCGGCGGCCCCATGACGGCCAGCGCGACTTCCACTCCGTGCGCGCCGAGCACGCGCGCCAGTTCGAGCGCGTACGTCCACACGCCGCCGACAGCGTCGGCGGTCATCAGGACCCGGTTGAGAGCGGCGGCCTTCATCTCCGTCACATCAACACGAGTGCCTTCATGAAACCTTCCGGCCTCTCCGCGCTCAACCGCAATGCCTCGTCCAAGCGGTCCAGCGGGAAACGGTGGCTGTAGAGCGGCCGGGGGTCGAGCGTGCCCGCCTGCACCTCGGCGACCGCGCGGTTCATGCCGTCGAGATACACCTGCGGGTCGCGCTCGTGGGCGTTGATCACGTCGAGGCCGCGCCAGTTCCAGAGTTGCATGTTCACCTGCCGCGGACCGTCCTGATGGTATCCCGCCACGACGAGGCGGCCACGTTCGCGGGTGAGTTCGGCGGCGAGGTCGAGCGGCCACGGTTTGCCGGTGGCTTCGATCACCACGTCGCAGAACTTGCCGCCGGTCAGCGCCTTGACCTCCTCGATGATCCGCCAGTGATCGTCCATCACGACCGCGTGCGCGGCACCCATCTCGCGCGCGAGTTGCAGAGTGGATTCGCGGCGCGCTAGCGCGACCACCCGTGCCCCGGCGGCGCTCGCCATCTGCACGAGCAGCAGCCCGAGAAATCCGACGCCGACAACCGCGCGGTGAACATCTTCCGGCGCAGCCCAGCGGCTCGGCGGGGAACGGCTCGGCGTCGAGCGCGCCGGGCAAGCGCACGACCGCGCCCACATCGGCCACGTCGTACGGCGCGTAGGCGTGTCCGGAGAGCATCGCCACGCGTTCACCCGGCGCAAGACCTTCCACTCCCTCGCCTACTGCCGCTACCCGGCCCCAGCCTTCGTGCCCGAGCGCGCCAGGCTCCATCGGATAGTGGAACCACGGCTTGCCCTCCCAAGGCGGCACGTTGGAGACGCAGACGCCGCAGCCTTCCAGCCGCACGAGCACTTGCCCGGCGGTGGGTAAGGGCACGGGAGCATCTTGCATCTCGAGCCTGCCCGGTGCGGCCACCACGGCGGCCGTCATCGTCGCTGGCAGGTTCTGGACGGAGGCGGTCATCAGGCCAGGGCTTTCTCCAGGCTCGGCGCGGCGGCGAGATGCGGCTGCGCGCGCAGCCACTGGTACAATTTTGTCACTCCCTCGCGCATCCCGTGCTTGGGGGTCCAGCCGGTCGCCGCCTGGAAGCGCCCGAAATCGCTCACGTAATACCGCTGGTCGCCCGGCCGCCAGTCGTTCCACTGCACGCCAGGATGGCTGCCATGAAGCGCGTCAATGCGCTCCAGCAACTCCAGGAGGCTAACCGTGTTGGCAACCCCGCCACCGATGTTGAACACCTGACCCGTCAGGGTGGCGATCCGTTCCTCCGCAAGCAGGAAAGCGTCGACGAGGTCCTCGACGAAAAGCACGTCGCGCACCTGCTTGCCGTCGCCGTACAGCGTGACGGACTGCCGACGCAACGCCTGGATAAGAAAATGTGCCAGCCAACCCTGATCCTCCGTGCCGCACTGGTGCGGACCGTAGATGCAGCTCATGCGAAACACCACCGCGCGCAGCCCGAACGTGCGTGCGTAGTCGAGCACGTACTGGTCGGCCGCGCCCTTCGAGCAGCCGTAGGGGCTGTAGAAATCCAGCGGCCGGCGCTCGGAAATGCCGCGTGCACGGACCGTTTCGTCGCAGGGATCGTAACGGTCGCCCTGCAAGCGGAAGTCCATGTCCTCCAGGCTGCCGTAGACCTTGTTCGTGGACGTGAAGAACACCGGCGGCGCGGCTTTCCCCTCTGCGCGCAGAGCTTCGAGGAGGTTGAGCGTGCCGCGTGCGTTGATCTCGAAATCCTCCACCGGCGAAACGAGGCTGCCGGTCACCGCCACCTGTGCGGCGAAGTGAAACACCGCCGACTTTCCCGCGACGGTGGCCGCCAGGCGTTCGGCGTCGCGGATGTCCTCGACCTCCACGCGCACGAGGTCGCCGTGCGTCTCGCACAGCCACGCGGCGTTGCGCTCGACCCCCTGGCGCGAGAGGTTGTCGTAGATCACCACCGGCCGCCCGGCGCTGCACAGGCGGTGCGCCAGGTTGCAGCCGACAAAACCCGCGCCTCCCGTGATGAGCACGGGCGCCGCGCCGCCTCCCGGCGATCCTTCTTCCGGGCCCTTCATACGGCCAGCCCCCGTCGTTGCAGCTCGCGCGAAGCGTCGGCCGCGCGGTCGGTCGGCGTCTGGCCTTCGAGCCAGCCGGCGAGTTCCTCCAAGCCGTCCTCCAGCGACACGCGCGGCGCGTAGCCGAGCACTTCCCGCGCACGGGTGATGTCCGCGAAACAGTTGCGGATGTCGCCCACGCGGCACTTGCCGACGATCTCCGGTGCGATGCCCTCCTTGCCGAGGGTGCGCGCCAGCTTTTCGGCGATCTCGCGCACGGAATAGTTGGACCCGCTGCCGATGTTGAACACGCCGTCCGCTGCGCCGGGCACCTCCAGCGCCAGCCGGCACGCCTGGGCGATGTCGCGCACGCTGACGAAATCGCGCCGCTGCTCGCCGTCCTCGTTGATGAGCGGCGGCTTGTCGTTGAGGTAGCGCGAGGCGAAGATCGCCAGCACACCCGTGTACGGGTTGGAGAGCGCCTGCCGGGTGCCGTAGATGTTGAAAAAGCGCAGGCCCACGGTCGGGATGCCGTAGGCGCGGCCGACCGTCAGGCAGAGCCGTTCCTGGTAGTACTTGGAAAGCGCGTAGACCGAGGGCAAGCTCGGGTGCTTGGTCTCAGGCGTGCCGACGGGAGTCAGCGCCTCGCCGTTTGCATCACGCACTTCCCAATCGTGGGCGCGGAGTTGTTCAAGGGAACGTTCGTGGCCCTCCACGAGCGTGCCGTCGGCGCGACGGTACAGGCCCTCCCCGTAAATGCTCATGCTGGAGGCGACCACGAGACGGTCGAGCGGACGCCCCGCCAACGCTTCGAGCAGCACCGCCGTGCCGTCGGCGTTGATGTTCGTGTAGTTGACGATCTCGTACATGCTCTGGCCGACCCCCACCGCGGCGGCGAAATGGTACACGGCGCTGACCCCGTCCAATGCCAGGCGCAGCGTCTTGGGGTCGCGCACGTCGCCGGCGATGACCTCCGCGTCGGCCGGCAGGTAGTCGGGCCGGCCGCCGCCGTCGCCGTGCACCTGGGGAGCGAAATTGTCCAGCAGCCGAACCTCGTACCCGTGCGCCAGGAGTTCATCGGCGAGGTGTGAACCCACAAACCCGCCGCCGCCAGTGATTAAGACTCGTTTCGCTGCCATCGTTGCTTTGTTCCTTGCGATTACGCCCGCCGGCGTGGTTCGTATGCTTCTTTGTTGCCGGAACTGATAAAGTCAGGTTCTTACCTCAGCGTCAAGGGGCGAGCCTCCAACGACCGCAAAATAAGCGGCAGACGCTGCCACCTAGCCGGCAGCGTCTGACCGGCTGGCCCGACAAGCCCCGCCCGCCGGGTTTTGAACACCGGTCAACTGGCCACCACCGGAGGACGGCGCTGGTGCCAATTGGTGCTCCGCTCGTAGGCGTGCGCGATCTTGAGCATGCGCGCCTCGTCGAACGACGGCCCGATGAGCTGCAAGCCGACCGGCAGCGCCTTGCCGCCTGTGTTTTCGCCCTGCGCGAACCCGCACGGGATGCTCACCCCGCACACGCCGCCGATGTTCGCCGCGATGGTGAAGATGTCCGCCAAATACATCGCCAGCGGGTCCGAACGCTCGCCCAGCCGGAACGCCGGCACCGGCGAGGTCGGGCAGACGAGCGCGTCCACGGTCTGAAAGGCTTGCTCGAAATCCTGCCGGATCAGCGTGCGCACCTTCTGCGCGCGGACGTAATACTGGTCGTGGTAGCCGCTGCTGAGCACGTACGTGCCCAGGATGATGCGGCGTTTGACCTCCGGCCCGAAGCCTTCCTCGCGTGTCTTGCCGTAGAGTTCGAGCAGGCCCGTGGTGTCCTTCGCGCGCCGGCCGTAGCGCACGCCGTCAAAGCGCGCGAGGTTTGCCGATGCCTCCGCCGTGGCGACGATGTAGTAGACGGCCACCGCGTACTCCGTGTGCGGCAGCGAGACTTCAACGATCTCCGCGCCAAGCTTCGCGTACTGGTCCACGGCGGCGCGCACGGCCGCCTCCACCTGCGGATCGATGCCGCCGATGAAATACTCCTTGGGCCAGCCGATGCGCACGCCTTTGAGGTCGCCCGTCAACGCGCCCACGTAGTCGGGCACCGGCTGGTCAAGCGTCGTGGAATCGTGCGGGTCCACGCCGGCCATCACGCCCAGCAGGAGCGCGGCGTCTTCCACGGTCTTGGTGATTGGTCCCGCCTGGTCGAGCGACGAGGCGAACGCCACCAGCCCGTACCGCGACACCCTCCCGTAGCTGGGCTTGAGACCCACGACACCGCACAGCGCCGCGGGCTGGCGGATGGAGCCGCCCGTGTCCGTGCCGAGCGCGGCAAACGCCTCGTGCGCCGCCACGACCGCCGCCGATCCGCCGCTGCTGCCGCCGGGCACGCGGTCAGTATCCCACGGGTTACGGGTCAACTGGATGCCGCTGTTCTCCGTCGAACTGCCCATGGCGAACTCGTCCATGTTCGCGCGGCCAAACGGGATCGCCCCCGCCGCGCGCAGCCGGGCCACGACCGTCGCGTCGTACGGCGCGGTGTAGCCGGTCAGAATTTTTGAAGAACAGCCGCACGGGTGGCCGGCCACGCTGATCACGTCCTTGATCGCAATCGGCACACCGCCGAGCGGCAGGTTCACGTCGACAGTTTCCGCCTGCCGACGTGCGTCCTCCAGGTCCGTGGAGAGATAACCGCCCAGCGCCGGGTCCACCGCCGCGATGCGGTCCGCCAGCGCGTCGAGAGCCTCGCGCGGGGTCAGTTCGCGGGCACGCAGGCGCTTCTGGAGGCCCGCGGCGGATTCAAAAACGATCTCGTTGCTCATCACTCGATCACCTTGGTGACGACGAACAGGTCGTTGGCCTGCCGCGGCGCGTTGGCGAGCGCCTCCTGCGACGTGAAGGACGGCTGCGCGGCGTCGTCGCGAAAGACGTTGAACACGGCGCTGGCATGCGCGGTCGGTTCGACGGCGCTGACGTCCACCTTGCGTAGGGCTTCGACGAAGGTGAGCACGTCGGAAAGCTGCGCCTGGTATTTGGCGATCTCCTCCTCGCTCAGTTCGAGCCGGGCGAGACGCGCGACGTAGCGGACATCCAGTTCAGGGGCAGCCATAAAAAATGCAGAGCCGAGTCTGCGAGACATCGCCCGCAGGGTAATAACGCGGAACGTGGGAGAACCGCGCACCGTCCGCAAGTGGTTTCTGCCTACAAGTATCTGTAGGCCGCCCAAACGATCAGCAACAGCACCACGCTCAACAGGGCGAAAGTCTGGAGCCGCCCCTCCTGACGCTCGGCGCGCAGCACGACTTTTTTTGGCGGACGCCGGCGCTCGCCCGGCCGCTTGCCGGCCGGCGTTTGCGTCGGGATCGTCCCCGCGCCGGCCGTCACGCCGTTGATCCGGTAGCCCGATGGGCTGGCCTCGCGGATCGTGCGGTTGAGCGCCGCCATCTTCTCCTCGATCTGGCGTTGGCGTTCCTGGAGGACGCGCTTCTCCGAGTCGAGTGCGCTCGCCGGCGCGTTCTTGCCGGACTTGCCTTTGGGCTTGCGGGGCGTGGGCATTGGTTAGTGCGAGCCGCCGGAACCCAGCGCGATGTAGCAGAGCACCATCAACAACAGAAAACCCAGCACGAGCAGCGGCAGCGTGAACGCCACGCCGGTCTTCAGCCAATAGGCGAAATCGTGCGTGGCCGGTTCGCCGAACATCGCCGCGTAGCTGCTGCCCTCCGCCGAGGCGCTGCCCTCCGCCGCGCCGTTGTCCTTGGACGCGTCGGCGGCGAAGCGCGCCTTCTGCTGGTTGTAGTCGGTGCGGGCATGGTCCACCATGCCGAGGGCGCGGGAGAGTTCGCGCTGGAGGTCGGCGCTGGCCCAGCCTTTGGCGTTGATGGCTTCGAGCGCCGCGAGGTGGCTGCCGAACGCCTCGTTGGTGCTATGGAGTTGCTCGACGCGCTTTTGCGCTTCGACGGTCTGGCGCTCGATGGCGACCAGCGCACGGGAGAGCTTTTCGATCATCTCCTGGCGGCCCTGCTCCAGTTCATCCTGGCGGCGGCTGAGTTCTTCGAGTTCGCGCTTCTGGCGTTCGATCTGTTCCTGCTGACGGCGCAGCGTGAGCAGTTGCTCCTGGGCCTTTTGCACCTCGCTGCCGATCCGCACCGAGCTGACGGC
>CAXTMD010000215.1:0-845 GCA_964245035.1 uncultured Chthoniobacterales bacterium | reverse complement strand
CCCGCGCCGCCGCGCCCCCCCGCGCCCCCCCCGCCCCCCCCCCCCCCCCCGGGGGGGGGGGGCCCCCCCACGGCCGCGACCTCCTCCTCGTCCGGCGGTTCGTAGGCGGGCGAGGGTGCGGGCGCGGGCGCGGTGGGTTGCGGGTCGATGGGGCGGCCGTAGCGTTCTGCCATGCTTGTATAAAGGCCGGAACCCGCCCTTTCCGCAAGCGGCAACGCGCGGAATTTTTTCCGGTCAAAATTCCATGATCCGCAACCGTCGCCGGCCTAGCGCCAACGGCACGACGCAGGCCGTCAGGCTCAACGCCAGCGCCAGCACGAGCGAGACTCCCGTCAAGGTTTGCCGCAGTCCCTCCGCCAGCGTCGGCCAGGTGAACGGCAGGCTCGCCGGAAACGCCAGCAGCGCGATGAAGACGACGATGTACAGAAAGCTCGCCACCAGGCAGAGCGTGCCGCCGAAGCCGCTGACGATCTTCGACGGATTGTCTTCCTTGAAGTTGGGAAACAGCGCGCCCAGGCCCACCGCCAACCCGCACAGCGCGCCACTCATCAGCGTGATGGCCACTGCGAAGTACGCGATCTGGAGCCAGGCGAGCTTGAGGATGAGGCTGGAGGCGATCATCAAGGCGACGGTCACGACGGTCGCAGCGAGGCAAGCGGACCAGAACTTTTGCAGGAGCACGCGCCCCAGCCCGAGCGGCGCAAGCCCGAGAATCCACAGCCGGCGGCCCTCCAGGCTGAACTGCGGGAAGACGAAGCGCGTCGTCAGGGTGGAGAGCGTCAGCGCGCAGGCCGTCAGGTTGAGGTACGAGATCATCGTGCCCCAGAATTTGCTCTGGAGATCGT
>CAXTMD010000214.1:0-8119 GCA_964245035.1 uncultured Chthoniobacterales bacterium | reverse complement strand
GGCTGGGCCGGGTGTCGCGGTTGGCCCTGGCAGCGGCGGGTTCGGCGTTGAACTATGGTTATCTCGGCGACGACGGGCCGCAGGTGCCCGGCCAGTGGCCGGCGGCGACGCTACGCGCGAGGATGGAGGAGTGCGGCTTGTAAGATGCCGCGGTGAACGAAGAACTTACGTACCCTAAAAAGCGCTGTCATCCTTCGACTCGTAAAACTCGCCTCAGGATGACAGAAAAGTTTGCGACGGTGCGCTTCGCAGGATGCCTCTTCACCCGCTTCTCACATCCCTTTCCGCCTTGCGGGCGTATCCATCCTGCGTAAAGAGACGCGCGGCGTCTTTCCATGCCTGAATCTCTCGCCATCGAACTGCCCGCCGAAGCGCCCGTCATGGTGCTGCCCGGCACGCTGCTTTTCCCCAACGCGCTGCTGCCGCTCTACATCTTCGAGCCGCGCTACCGCGCGATGCTGGCGCACGCGCTGGCGGGGCCGCGGATGTTTTGCGTCGCGCAGACCCGCCCCGGCGTGTCCGAGGCGCGCAGCGAGAAGGATTTCTTTGCCGTCATGGGTATCGGCCTCGTGCGCGCCTGCGTCGGCAAGGACGACGGGACTTCCAACCTTATCCTCCAGGGATTGGCCCGGGTGCGCCTGACGGGCTTCGCCCAAACCCGGCCCTTCCGCATCGCCGAGATCGAGGAAATTCCTTCTGTCGGCGGCGAATCGGTCGAGGCGGAAGCCCTAGGGCGCAAGGTGCTGGAGCTTTGCGAGCGCTTCAAGGAAAGCGGCGCGCAGATCCCCGGGCAACTGGACACGTTCCTGTCGCACCTGACCGACCTCGGCATGCTGGCCGACCTGGTGGCGCACACGTTCGTGGCCGACTCGTTTGCGCGCCAGCGGATGCTGGAGGAGCCGGACGTTGCGGCGCGGCTGCGGTTGCTGATCCGCGCCCTCTCAGGAGAGGACTAAGCTGCGGCCTACGTCTCGCCGGGCACTTCCAGGTACACCGGGGCACCGACGGACGGCGCGGGTGTCTCGACGCCGGCGGCTTTCTTCTCGCGCTGCGCCAACGTTTCCTCGGTGACGCGCAGATCGAAGGCTGCCGGGATGAACGTCGTGCCACGCAACAAAGCCTGCGACTGCATGATCTCTTTCAGCAGGCTGCGGTGCACTTCCAGGCCCGCTTCCAGGTCGGAGACACGGGCGGTCAGCTTCAGGATGATGTCTCTCGTGATGGCGTCCACCGCGCGACCGTACGTCAGGCCCTCTCAGGAGGCAAACAGCCGCGTGTGCTCTTCGAGCAGGTAGCGGTCGGTCATGCCCGAGAGGTAGTCGCACACTGTCCGGTGCAGCCCGTCCGCCTCGACCCGGGCGGCGGTGGCTTGGCCGAGGCGTTCCGGCGTGTCCAGGTAAGCCCCGAACACGTCGCGCAACCGGCCGCATGCCCGCTTGTACGCCTGCACGACCTGCGGATGGTAGTACACGTTGGCAAACAGGAACCGGCGCATCTCGCGCGTCGAGGAAAGCAGTTCCTCGCTGTAGGCGATCAGCGGCCGGGGCTGGCGGCGGGCGTCGTCCGGGCTGTTCACGCCGGCGGCGGCGATGCGGGCGGCGCTGGTCTCGACCACGTCGCGCACCTGCCGGTCGATCAGGCAGCGGATGATCGTCGCGCAGAGTTCGCGGCCGTCCAGGCCGGGGTAGCGCGCGCGCACCTCGTGTTTGACCGACTGCCAGAGCGCCAGGCCGGCGAGTTGTTCGGAGTCGATGAGGTTCGCGTCGAGGCCGTCGTCGAGATCGTGGCTGTTGTAGGTGATCTCGTCGGCGAGGTTGGCGATCTGCGCCTCCAGCGAAGGGCAGGGGAAGCGTTCGCCCGCCGCCGCGGCGTCGGAGGCGGCGGGCGGCTGGAAGAACTTTTGGTGCTTGCGCAGTCCCTCCGTGACCTCGAACGACAGGTTCAACCCGGGGAACTCCGGGTAGCTGGTCTCGACAACCTCCACGATCCGCAGGCTCTGCGCGTTGTGATCAAACCCTCCGTGGCCGGCCATGAGTTTGTTCAGGGTGTCCTCGCCCGGGTGCCCGAAGGGTGGGTGCCCGAGGTCGTGCGCGAGCGCGATGGCCTCGGCGAGGTCTTCGTTGAGGCCGAGCGCGCGGGCGATGGTGCGGCTGACGCTGGCGACCTCGATGGTGTGCGTCAGGCGCGTGCGCAGGTGGTCGCCGGTGCCGTTGAGGAACACCTGCGTCTTGTATTCGAGCCGGCGGAAAGCGCGCGAATGGATCACCCGCGCGCGGTCGCGCTGGTAAGCGGTGCGGTACGGGTGGGGTGGTTCCTTGTGGCGGCGGCCGGCGCTGGCGGCGGTGGCTTGAGCGTAGGGAGCGAGGTGCTCGGCCTCCTCACGCTCGGTTTGCTCGCGGGATTTCTGCATGCGCTCACTTCTCGTCCGCGTCGTGCCGGTGCTGCTCGCCCAGGAAGCGCGCGCGCAACTCCCGCCGCAGGATGTGGTGCTGGAGGCGCAGCATCAACAGATCGTAGACCGCCAACAAGGCCGTGAGGATCGTTAGCCAGCCGCACGCCAGCCAGTAGCCGGCGAAGCGCATCACGTGGGAGTGCCAGTCCAGCCAGTCCTCCAGGAACGTTACGCCCGCGAAGATCATCACCATCGCCGCGATCACCGTGTAGAACATCGTCAGCCGGCGCAGGTGCTGGCTGACGATCAGTCCGCGCGTGTACGCCAACAGGCGTCCCAACGGTCCCGGGCGGCGTCCCTTGGCTGCCGGGGGTGGGGCGGCGTTGTGGTCGGGCGGCTGCATCACACCACCCGGTTGGTCGTCACCGGGTCAAAGATGTGGGTCTTGGCACTCTGGATCTGGAACTGGAGCCGGTGGCCGACCTCGCGCTGGTCCACGACAGCCTGGGAGCGGCAGACCACGGTGTGGTTGCCCGTTTGCAGGTAGAAGTTGGTCTCCGCGCCCATCGGCTCGACGATGTCCACCACGGCCTGGAAGGGCGTTTCGGCGGCCTCGCGTGCCGTCTGGCTCAGTTCGATGTCCTCCGGGCGCAGGCCGAGGATCACGTCCTTGCCGACGAAGTTTTTGAGCGCGGGCCGCTCCTTTTCCCGGTAGCGCACCTCGACGACGCCCGCGTTTTCCTTGAAGATGATGCGGTCGTCTTTCTGGGAGAGCTTGCCGTGGATGAAGTTCATCGGCGGGCTACCCAGGAAACCGGCGACAAAGAGGTTCTTGGGCTGGTTGTAGAGCGTCAGCGGCGGCTCGTTCTGCTGGAGGTTGCCGCCTTCCATGACGGCGATGCGGCTGCCCATCGTCATGGCCTCGATCTGGTCGTGGGTGACGTAGATCATCGTCGCCTGGAGGCGCTGGTGGAGCTTGATGAGTTCCGTGCGCGTCTGCACGCGCATCTTGGCGTCGAGGTTGGAGAGCGGTTCGTCGAAGAGGAACACCTTCGGCTGGCGCACGATGGCCCGGCCCAGGGCGACACGCTGACGCTGGCCGCCGGAGAGCTGCTTGGGCCGGCGTTCGAGGTAGTTCTCGATGCCCAGGATGCCGGCGGCTTCGGTGACGCGTTTCTTGATCTCGGCCTTGGGGTATTTGCGCAGCTTCAGGCCGAAGGCCATGTTGTCGTACACGCTCATGTGCGGGTAGAGCGCGTAGGACTGGAAGACCATCGCGATGTCGCGGTCCTTGGGCGGCACGTCGTTGATGCGGCGGTCGCCGATGAAGATGTCGCCTTGGGAGATCTCCTCCAGCCCCGCGATCATGCGCAGGGTCGTCGATTTGCCGCAGCCCGAGGGGCCGACGAGGACGAGGAACTCCCGGTCGGCGACTTCGATGTTCACGTCGTGGACGGCGGTGACCTCATGGCCCTTGCTGTCGGTGTAGGTTTTGTAGACGTGCTGGAGACTGACTTTGGCCATGGGGAAGGAAGGAAAGAGAGAACGGCAGGCAATTTACGGCGGCGGCGGGCGGGTGGTCAATCATAGAAGGTGGCTGATCACGAGGATGGACGCCGCCCCGGCCCAGAGTTACATTCCACATACATGAAAGCCCGTGTACGTAGCCTGCTTGACGCCGCTCCTTTTCGCCCGTTTGTCATCCGCATGGCTGAAGGGCGAGAGTACCGCATCGAGCATCCCGACTTTGTTCTCGCGGCGGCGAGTGACGTTCCGCAGATTACCATCGAGGAGCCAGACGGCAGTCAGCATTTTCTGTCCGTTCTGCTCATCACCGGCATCGAGCACACGCCTGCGGCTGCTGTCTCAACCCCTTGAGCATCATCTCTCCCGCCGGTACTCCTTCGCCCGGCGCTGGAAATCACGTTGGGCAGCGGCCAGCAACCCGCGCAAGCCCTCCGCCGACACGCACAATGCCGCGCCAAAGCTGATCGCCGTCTGCGCCTCTAACCGGTCGGAAGTCGCCACGGTCAGGCGGTAGGTGCCGGCGTACTTGGCCACGAGCCGCTCGATGACGGCGTCCGCCGTCTGCCCAGCCCGGGCGTAAAAAATCTGGATGCCATCGCGGCCCTCGGGTTCCTCGCTGACGCGCGTTCCCTGCCCGTCGAACACCAGCACCACGCGCACGCCGCTGGCGTCCTGGTAGTCGGTCAACGTGCGCACCAGCGCCTCGCGGGCCGCGCCCATCCGACGGACGTGCAGCGCACGCAGCTCCGGCCACGCGAAGATCACGCTGTGGCCGTCCACCAGGAGGTATTCGGCCATGGCGTGCGCGCTAGCGGATCAACGCCTCGCTGGCCTGCCACAGCCGCGCCGCAACCTCGGCGTCGTACGACAGCTCGGACGAGCGCACTTCTTTGTCGCGGTCGAAGTACCGTGCACTGACGCCGTCCAGCGCCGGGTCCGCCGCCAGCCGCACCACGGAACGCGCGGAACGTTCGGAGGTCAGCATGAACGGTTTCGCCAGCGTGACCAGCGCCCACATCCAGCCCCGCGCACCCCGCCAGATGCCGGTCCGGACCACGCCCGGGTGCAGGCAGGTCGCCGTCAGGCCGGTGCCCTGCGTCTGCCGGGCGAGTTCATAGGTGAAGAGCACGTTCGCCAGCTTCGAGACCGAGTAGGCGAGCAGCGGCTTATAGCGCTTCTCGCCTTGCAGGTTGTCGAAGTCCAGCGTCTTCAAAGCCCGGTGCGCGTCGGAGGAAACCGTCACCACCCGCGCCGCGCTGGCTGTCAGCCGGTCGCGCAGCAGGCTCGTGAGCAAAAACGGCGCGAGGTGGTTGACCGCAAACGTTCGCTCGATGCGGTCGGCCGTCTCGCGTCGGTTGGCGTTGACCCCGCCGGCGTTGTGGACGAGGACGTCCACGCGCGGGAAACGCGCGCGGATTTCGTCCGCCAGCCGGCGAACTTCCTGTTGGGAAGACAGGTTGGCCGCAAAAAACTCCGCTTCGCCCTGGCCGGCGGCGCGGATGGTGGACAGCGCGGCTTCGCCGCGCGCCTGGTCGCGGCCCACGAGCAGGACGTGCGCGCCCTGCGCCGCGAGCCCGATGGCCGTCTCCCGGCCGATGCCGGAAGTGGCTCCGGTCACGACGCAGACCTTGCCGCGCATGGTTCGGCTACGTCGAAGGCACCGGGCCCTGCGATTCCGTGATCTCCGGCGCAGGCTCGGGCGTCGGGGTCGAGGCCGTCACCGTCTTGGGCGTCTTGGGTTTGGCGGGCTTCTTCGCCGCCTTGGCGGGCGCGTCGGTTGCTCCCGCGGCCGGCTTGGCGGCGGCTTTGGAGGACGGCGACTTGGCGGCGCTGGCGGCCGCGACGGTGGCGGCAGCCTTGCGTTGCACGTAGGCCTGGCGGCGCTTGCGTTTAATGACCTTGTTGTATTGCTTGCCCATTGGAGGTAGATTGTTGCCCGGGAGAAACGGGGGTTGGCCCCTGTCTTGCTTCCCCAATAACGCGAAAACCCTCCGCGGCGCAAGACGCAAGGTGGCGGGGCGGAAAGTCAGGGCACGCCGGGACGTGACTTTCTTGTTTCTCGTGTTATCTTCCCGACCCTTTTTGTCCGTGCGACCTTCCCGGCAAAAACGAACAACCCGCCGGCCCGTCCGGCCCACCTATGGATAAGATCAGAAACATCGCCATCATCGCCCACGTCGATCATGGCAAGACCACGCTCGTGGACTGCCTGCTGCGCCAGTCCGGCACCTTCCGCTCCAACCAGAAGACCGAGGAGCGCATGATGGACTCGATGGACCTCGAACGCGAGAAAGGCATCACCATCCGCGCCAAGAACGCCGCCTTCCAGTACGAGGGCTACCACGTCAACATCGTCGACACCCCCGGCCACGCCGATTTCGGCGGTGAGGTCGAACGCATCATGGGCATGATCGACGGCGTGCTGCTCGTCGTGGACTCCCACGACGGCCCACAGGCGCAGACCAAGTTCGTGCTCAAGAAGGCGATGGAGCGCGGGGCGAAGGTGATCGTGGTCATCAACAAGATCGACCGCGAAAACGCCCGCCCGCACAAGGTGCTCGACATGGTGTTCGAGCTGTTCATGGAACTGGGCGCGAGCGACGAGCAGCTTGATTTCCCGACGATCTACGCCAGCGCGAAGGCCGGCTACGCGGTCAAGGAGATCACCGACGAGCGCAAGGACATGACCCCGCTCTTCGACGAGATCATCAAGCAGATCCCGCCGCCGACGGGTTCGGGCGCGGGCTACCTCCAGATGCTCGTTTCCAACCTGGACTACAGCGACTACCTGGGCCGGATCGCCTACGGACGCATCCTCTCGGGTCGCGTCAGCGTGGACGACACCGTGGTCGTCGCGCACGGCGACGGCCGCCGCGAGCGCGGCAAGGTCACGGCGCTCTTCGGCCATCAGGGCATGGAGAAAATCGAACTCAAGCACGCTGGCGAGGGGGACATCGTCGGGCTGTGCGGCTTCGAGGACGTGTTCATCGGCGAGACCATCACCGACCAGGAAGACCGGGCGGCGCTGCACTTCGTCGAGATCGACCCGCCGACGATCAACATGGGCATTCTCGTCAACGACGGTCCCCTGGCTGGCCGCGAGGGCAAGCTCGTGACGGCGCGCAACATCCGCGAACGCCTCGTGCGCGAGACCCGCACCAACGTCTCGCTCGGCTTCAAGGACACCGACACGGCCGGTGCGTTTGAACTCTCCGCCCGCGGGGAAATGCAGATCGCCGTGCTCGTCGAGCAGATGCGCCGCGAGGGTTTCGAGGTGCTCGTTTCCCGCCCGGAGGTCATCTACCGGCGCGACGAACAGGGGGACCTGCTCGAACCTTACGAGACGCTGACCGTCGACGTGCCCAACGATAACCTCGGCGACATCCTGCAATCCCTGGCCGGCCGCCGGGCAGACATCACCAACATGGTCCACAACCCGCATTCGGTGTTTGTGGAAGCGGTGATCCCCACGCGCGGCCTGATCGGCTTCGAGACGGACCTCGTCAACGTGACCAAGGGCCTCGGCATCGCCAGCCACCTGTTCAAGGAGTACGGCCCGCACAAGGGCGAAATCCCCAGCCGCAACAACGGCGTGCTCGTGGCGATGGAAGGCGGCGTCAGCACGGCCTACGCGCTGGACACGATCCAGGAGCGCGGGCGGTTGTTCATCGGCGCGCAGGAGGAAATCTACGAGGGCATGATCATCGGCGAAAACGCCCGGCCCGACGACCTGCCGGTCAACCCGTGCAAGGCGAAAAAGCTCACCAACATGCGCTCCCAGGGCGACGGCAAGGGTATTAGCCTGGCCCCGCCGTTGGTAATGACGCTGGAGCGTTCGCTGGAGTACATTGCGCCCGACGAGTATGTCGAAGCCACGCCGAAGTCGCTGCGGATGCGCAAGAAAATCCTCGATGCGAACCAACGCAAGCGCTCCGCCAACACGGTGAAGGTGGCCTGAGCGGGCGCGTCATCGCGCGCACGACGTTCCCAACCCAGCAGGGCTGCCCCAAACCGGCAGCCCTGCTTCGTTTAAAAAAGGCAGCGGCTTGCCAGCAGCAAGTCGTTCTGCGACAAAAGGCTTTGCGATGGAAGACATTCCTCCCGAGCCGTTTCCGCTTTCACGGTCGTCTGCCGCGCGTGTACCCGTCCCGGGGTGGATGTGGCGGTGGTTCGTTCTGGTGCCGGTGGGATCGGGGGCAT
>CAXTMD010000213.1:7754-8132 GCA_964245035.1 uncultured Chthoniobacterales bacterium | reverse complement strand
GAACCCGGTGCCCTCGCCGACCGGGTCCGCCGCGCCGGGCTTGCCACCGGCGCCTGCCGCGTCTCCCGGCACGCCTGCCCCGGCCGCGGCCACCGCCGCTCGCACCGGCGAGGTGAGCATCACCGAGAGCACCGTCCGGGGTCGTTTCGACAAGAGCGAGCCGACCATCGTGGACGGCGAAGACCTCGACGTGCCGACCTTCATGCGGAAGAACTTGAAGGTGAAGTAGCCAGTTCGGCCACGGCGGCCAAGTCCGCCGGTCGCAGCCGCAGGGCACGCGGGGCGAAGAAGCCGGCTGCCATCGCGGTCAGGTGGCGCACCTGGGTCAAGGTGCCGTTCTTCCAGACCCACGCGTCGGCGCGGTAAGGGCCAACCTGG
>CAXTMD010000213.1:0-7682 GCA_964245035.1 uncultured Chthoniobacterales bacterium | reverse complement strand
CGGCCGAGCGCAGCGGCGAGGTGCGCCGGTCCGCTGTCGACGCTCACGACGAATGACGCGTGCCGTGTCAGCCAGATCAACTGAGGAAGCGTCGTCTGGTTCAGGAGGTTCAAGCAATTGGCGTGGCCTTGTAAACCGTCGGAACTGCCGCGTCCAACCAGCAACACTGTTTGATGACGCATTTCGCGTAACAAACAATTTATCTCCGACGCGTTCAGTGATTTGCCTTCCCCGCGGGAATAAGGATGAATCAGCACATAGCCTGCGGTCAGACCGTCTACGTTCGGGTTTTCACCTTCCGGCAGAGGAAAATGGGTTGTCTCCTGCGTCGGCGTTCGCGCGGGAAGGCTCCCGCTGATCATCGCGTCGGCGAGAGCCAAGTATCGATCCACTGCGTGGATCGGTTGCGGAGGCGGAGCAACGGTCTGGTGGTAGAACCAGCGAGCCCCTTCCCGCGCGTCGCTCAGACCCACCAAGGCTTGCGCGTTGCTCGCTCGACCGACGACGGCCGACCGCAACAATCCTTGAAAATCCAGCGCGAGGTCCGGCCGACGCCCGGCCATCGTTGCCCCCGCCCATTTCCACAGCTTCCATCCGCCGTTCCAGCCCCGGAACAGCTGGCGGGGAAATTCGACGACCTCGTCCACCGTCGGATTGCCGGCGAGCAGCGGCATCCATTCCGTGTTGGCCAGCCAGGAAATCCGGCAGTCTGGCCAGGCCGCTTTCAGACGTGCCACCGCCGGCAGCGTGTGGATGATGTCGCCGAACGAACTCGGCTTGAGGACGAGCAGCGAACGCGGGGGCGCAGTCTCCGAACGACTATTTGCCAATGGCGAGACGGTCCGCGAGCCGTTTGGGTAGTCCGGCGGCGAGGATCTTTTTCTGCGCGGTGTGGATGTCGTACTCCAGCCGCCGCAGTTCGATGAAGTTCTTGTCCGTGTGGTAGATCACGTACGCCGAGCGCCAGTCCCCGTCGCGCGGTTGGCCGACGCTGCCGATGTTGATGAAGTATTTCTTGCCCATCTCGAACTTCAGCTTGTCGAGCGGGATGCTCATCACCGGACCGTCGCGGATGTACGCCCGCGGAGCGTGGGTGTGACCGAAAAAGCACACGCTCGTGTGCTGGTAGCTGAAGCTCGCGCTGGCGTCGAGTTGGTTAAAAACGTACCCCCACTTGTGCGGGGTATCCAGCGTGGCGTGCACGATGGTGAAGTCGCGCACCTGCCGCACGAGTCGCAGGTCGTTGAGGTATTGTTTATCCTCGGGCGTCAGGTGCTCGCGCGTCCAGTTCAGCGCCTCCTCCGCAAGCGGATTGAAGCCGTCGAGCGAGTCCGAGATGGCCGCCTGTTCGTCGTGGTTGCCCTTCACCACGGGGCACTCCAGGTTGCGGACGATCTCCAGGCACTCGTGAGGGTTGGCGTTGTAGCCGACCACGTCCCCCAGACACACGAAAAGATTGCAACCGTTGGCGCGCGCATCGGCCAGAACCGCCTCCAGGGCTTCGAGGTTCGCGTGGATGTCGCCGAAGATCGCAAAACGCATGGTGTTTTATACCAATATGGCACTAGGAAGGTTTGTAAATCCTTTGTTCCGCCGGAATCCGAAGTTTCTCCTCCAACTGGCGGAGGTCGGTCTCAAGCGTCGGAAGTCGTTCTTGCGGACCCATTTCGTACAGGGTGCGCAGCCGGTCGTAGGCCTCGCGTTCGCGGCCGGGAACCTTGGCTAATTCGTAGGCCGCCATTCGCTTCTCGTACCCGAACGGGTGCGGACAGGCCGCCGCCGCCGTGTAGGCCGCCGATGCGCCGAGATGGTCGCCAAGCTTTTCGGCGTCGATGCGAGCCAGCATGATGCGCAGGTCGCGGTCCTGCGGGTTGTTGGCGATGCCGTGTTCGATGTAGTCCTTGCCGAGATCGAAGTACTCGCGCTGCCGCTTCTTCTTGATGGCGAGCTTCGATTCCCGGCGGTCCTCCATCACGGCCACACTCGCGTTGTAGGCCATGTGCCAGCCGGCCATGTCCCAAAACATCGTGTTGTGCGGCACGAGCGTGGTCGCGGTGCCGAACTTCAGATTCATCTTGCCGTACTCCACCCGCTCCCAGTCGGTCATGGCATCGATCCAGAGCACGTCGGCCACCAGCGAGCGGAACCCGCCGAGTGCCGCGATGAACTCGTTCTGGGTGACCCGCTCGCGCAGGCTCACGTCGAGTTGGACCGAGTTCACCGCCCCGGCCGTCCGTTCGTGCGCCAGCGCCCTCTCGAAGGGCAGGCGCGCCAGTCCGAACGCCAGGATCGCAATCGTGCCGAGCAGGTAGCGTCGGCGGAAGGCCGCCAGCAGGTTCAAGGGAGACGACGGCAGCGGGTGCATGGCCGTCAAATCTCGCGTTTGGCGAACATGAAGTAACCCGCGAACAGGTAGACGAGCACGTACGTCACCCCGAGTCCCACCGTCTTGACCACCAGCCACGGGGCGATGTGCGTGCCGGCGACGATCTCCTCGACGAGGTTGAACGCCTGCAGGTCCGGGAACACGAGCACGATGGGTTTGAACAGCGCCAGGTCCAGCAGGCTGTTGGGCGCCAGAGTGCCCGTGCTTTGCCAGTAGTCGCGGGCCGTGCCCTGCAACTGGCCGATGAAGAACACCGCCACCGACACCATGATGGTGAAGATCGACGACGAAGCGAACGTGGACACGAACAGCGTCAGCGACGCCAGCAGGGCGGCTTTGGCGTAGATGATCAGCCCGCCGGCCCAGAGGGCGGGATCGTACGAGGTGGCGTAAAGCTCGCCGAGGCTCTGGCGGACAACCTCCGGCGCTTCGCCGCCGGCCAGGATTTCGCCGGCGACCACGTGGGTCCGCCAGGCCAGCACGGCGGCGAACATCGCCCCCATCAGGAGGATGCTGATCAACAGCAGGAGCAGCACGCCGAGCAGCTTGCCGGTCAGGTACTCGAAGCGCGGCACGGGCTTGGCGAGGATGGTGTAGAGCGTCCGGTCTTCCACGTCCTTGGGCAGAAGGTTGGCCGTGGCGAGGATGGCGAGCATGCTCGTAAAGATCGACATCGCGCCGAGCGACGAGTCCTTGAGCATCTGGAATTGTCCCTGGAACGTGAAGCGCACGAACAGCAGCGTGGAACCGATCTGGAGCAGCGCGAAGATCAGCAGGAAGTAAAAAACCTTCAACCGGACGAGTTCGGTCAGCGTGTTGGTGGCCAGCGCCCACACCCGCGCGGGCGAGAAGAACCGGTGTTTGACCGTGGACGCTCGCGGGATGACCACGGGCGGCGAGACTTCGGTGACGGACATAAAAATCAGCCCCCGCGCCCGTCAACACCGGTCGTCACTTCGAGGAAGTAGCGCTCCAGGGTCGTTTGCGGCTTGCGCGTGGCAACTACGCCGGCTTGCGGGTAAGATCGGCGGACGAGTTCCTGGAGTTCCGCGAGGAGCGCGGGGGGAGCGTCCCGGAAGATGACCTCCGTTTGGTCGTCGATGGAGATGAGGTCGCCGAGGCGCCCTTCGCGGACCAGCACCCCGCGCGAAAGGATGCCGATGCGGTCGCAGATTTCCTGCACCTGACCAAGGAGATGCGAGCACAACAGCACGGTGATACCCCGCTCCTTGAAGCTGACGATCAGGTCACGGATTTCGGCCGAGCCTTGCGGGTCGACGCCCGCCGTAGGTTCGTCGAGCACCAGCAGGCGTGGGTCCTGGACCAGAGCCTGGGCGAGGCCGACGCGCTGTAACATGCCTTTGGAATAGCCGCCCAGGCGCCGGTCGCGCGCGTGCCCGAGGCCGACGAGGCGTAAGAGTTCATCCGCCTTGTCACGGAGGGTTGAACCGGATAATCCGCACAGCTTGCCGTAGAACCGAAGTGTCTCAATCCCGGTGAGATACTTGTAAAAATACGGATTTTCCGGCAAAAATCCAACCTCCTCGTGGCTGTCCACGTCCTGGCTGTCGCGGCCGAAAATCTCCGTCTTTCCGACCGTCGGAGAGATCAGGCCAAGCACGATCTTCATCGTCGTGCTCTTGCCCGAGCCATTGGGGCCGAGCAGGCCGTAGACCTGCCCCGGGGCTACTTCGAGCGAGAGGTCGCGCACCGCCACGAGGCGTTCGCGCTTGAAGGGAATCGGAAAGACTTTCGAGAGATTACGGATGGCAATGGCGGGCGTACTCATCGCGGGAACAGCCAGCGCACTACATTGCACGAAAGCGGCAGGGCGGCTAGCGACGAATCTCGAACCCGCCCGCCGTTATCGACGCAGTGTCCAGATCTTGCTGGCGGGCTTCCTTGATGTACCCGCCGAGGTGGCTCGCGGCCACGGCCGCCACGAACGCCTCGACCTCCGCCGGTTCGCCGCCGGCCTGCATTTCCACGGTGCCGTCGGGCAGGTTGCGCACCCAGCCGGTCACGTCGAAGCCGGTGGCGATCTGCTTGACCGAGTAGCGGAAGCCGACGCCCTGCACACGTCCCGAGTAGATGATTTGGCGGGAGACTTTCACGGGTTGGAGAAGCGGACACCCGGCGCGAACCGTTCGGCGAGCGCGGGCGCGAGGTTTTCCTGTGCGTCGATGACCAGCACCTCGTTGGTGGACGTGAGGCAAAGCTCAAACTGGCGACCGGGCGGATACGCGGCCATGGAGGCGCGCACCGGGGGTTCCTCGGGTTTGCCGTCTCGGCCCGGGAACGGTACCGGCCAATTCTCGCGGATCTGAGTCAGTTGGTAGCGGGCCGCGTTGGCATCGCGGACTGCCTCGTAGAAACGCTTTGCGGTCGCTTTGTCACGGCACACCGTCTTCCAGACGTAGCCCGCCGTTTTGTCCTGGCCGTAGACCAGATACCGGTCGCCGCGCCAGCCGGCCGCCGCCTGGTCGGTCCGCGCTTTGTCGTGGAGCCAGTTGGCGAAAAGCTGCCGCGCACCGAACTCCCCGAGCACGTTGTCCTCCAGCGGATTTTGCCCGGCGACTTCCAGATGGTCGCCGAACGCGATTTCTACCGGCTCCTCGCGCGGCTGGGCGAAGTACAGGTCCGGATGCAGGATCTGCGACGAGGACGCCGGCGGGTGTTGGAAGGCGTCGGCCAGCGCGTTCCAGCCGCCGCGGGCGTACAGCGCTGTGCAAAACTCCTGTCCGCGCAAGTACGGGAACAGCAGCGTCTCGCGCAGGTAGCGTGGGGCGGCGGCGAGTTGGCGCACATCGGTGGTCAAAGTGCTGGCGAGCGCGTCGCGCACCGCGGCCGCCGACAGGTCACCGACCATGTACTTGTTCATCACGAGCGTTGCGTCGCCTTCGACGAGTGCCGTCGCCGCCAGCACCCGGTCGTCGTTGCCCCTGTCCTCGATGGGAAGTTTCGACAGGTCGTAGTGCTGGTCCTCCAGGGCGTGCGTCAACTCGTGGGCCATGATCACACGGTTCTGCGGGCCGGAGAGCGGCTGGCCCGAAAAGGTGAAAAGCTGCTTTTCGTGCTGGTCGTAGAACGCGCCGATCTGTTCGCCCAGCAGCGCGAGATAGGTCTTTTTCAGGTCGGTGCCGGCCGGCAGCACGCCTAGCGCTGCCAAGGCGATCCCCGCGTGGTCGAACTCCTGGTCGGGCACCTGCTGCGCGAGCTTCTGGCGCAGGATGGTGGGCAGCGAGGACCGGGGAATTTCGCGGAAGTCGACCGGGTGCAGGAAACGCAGGCCCCGCAGGCGTTCGACGTCGTGCTCGATCTGCTCGCGCTTGGTGCGGTTGGCCGCCAGGTCATCGGCGTCCTGGCGTGCCTGGACCGCAGCGCGCAGCCGTTCGGTTTCCTGCTCCAGCAGCGCCAGGCGGCGCTTGGAAAACTCGGCGTCCGCACGCAGTTGCTTGTTTTCCGCTTCGAGCTGCGTGAGGCGGTCCTCGTCGCTGCGCGCCGCGGCGGATGCCAGGAACAGCAGCAGCAGGACGGTCCGCAAGACGCGCATCAGGGCAGGACAGTAGCATTTTCCACTCCGCTGGCCAGCCGTTTGCAATCCGGTCGCGCCGGGGCACGGTCAGAGCATGTGGCATCTCGGCGGCGGCCGCACGCTGGACCTTTCCGCCCGTGCAGAGGTGATGGGCATCCTCAACGTCACGCCGGATTCGTTCTCGGACGGCGGCGCGTTTTTGGACGGCGAGCGCGCCTTACCGCACGCCCTGGCCATGCTCGACGAGGGTGCCGCGCTTATCGACGTGGGCGGCGAGTCCACCCGCCCCGGAGCCCTGCCCGTGTCGGCGGACGAGGAAATCCGCCGCGTGGTGCCTGTCGTGGCCGCCCTCGTGTCCCGACGGCCCGGGTGCCTGGTTTCGGTCGACACCTCCAAGGCCGCCGTCGCCCGCGCTGCCCTGGAGCACGGCGCGGCGATCATCAACGATGTCACCGCCCTGCGCGGCGACCCTGCCATGGCCGGCGTCATCGCCGAACACGGGGCGGGCGTGGTGCTCATGCACATGCAGGGCGAGCCCCGTACGATGCAGCTCCGGCCGACCTACGCGGACGTGGTGCGGGAGGTCCGCGAGTTTTTCGAGGAACGCCTGGCCGCCGCCGATGCGGCGGGTGTCCCGCCGGAGCGCGTGGCGCTGGACCCCGGCATCGGCTTCGGCAAAACCGTGGCCCACAACCTGACGCTGCTGCGCGAACTGCCTGCGCTCGTGGTCGGGGACCGGCCGCTCGTGCTCGGCGTCTCACGCAAGTCGTTCCTGGCGAAGATCACCGGCGCGCAGACGATCCCCGAACGGCTCTGGCCGACGGTCGCGCTGACGGCCGCATCGCGCGAACGCGGCGCGCGAATCTTGCGTGTCCACGAGGTTCGTCCGAATTTATTGGCGCTGCGGGCCGTCGAAGCCATGCTCGACCCGTCCCCTTCCCCCGTCCCGTGATGTGGCAGACTTTTCTCCAGTTCAGCCAGCAGCAGTGGAGCGCGCTCGCGCAATGGAACTCGCTGGTGGAAATCGGCTTCCTGGCCGCCGGCATCTATTACATCTACATTTATTTCCGCGGCACCCGCACGGCGCGCGTGCTCACCGGGATGATCGTTTTCCTGGTCTCGCTGACCGTGCTCAGCGAGGCGCTGAACTTGGTCGTGATCCGCTTCCTGATCGGCCGCTACTCGATCTTTCTGGCGGTGGCCATCGTCGTCATGTTCCAGCCGGAGCTGCGGCGCGTGTTCGCGGAACTGGGCAGCCGCTCGTTCTTCGGCGGCGGCAAGAAGGACCACCAGACGCTCGACCAGCTTTGCGACGCCGTGTTTGCCCTCGCCGGGCGGCACTGCGGGGCGCTGCTGGCCATCGAGCGCGACATCGGCCTGCGCAACTACGCCGAAAGCGGCGTCGAACTGGACGCGGCGTTTTCCAACGAACTGCTCCTAACTATTTTCCACCCCAAGACCGCCCTGCACGACGGCGGCGTGATCCTGCGCGACAGTCGGATCGTCGCGGCGGCGTGCATCTTCCCGGTCAGCCAGCGCGAGACTCTGGATCGCTCCTACGGCCTGCGCCACCGCGCGGGGCTGGGTCTCAGTGAGGAGACGGACGCGCTGGCGCTGGTGGTCAGCGAGGAAACCGGCAGCGTGTCGCTGTGCAACGGCCGGTCGATCCGTCGCGGGTTGACGCGCCCGGAACTGCGCCGGTTACTCGGGCAGGCGCTGCTCTTTGAGGGCGGCGGCGCGCAAGCTCCGACGGTCCCGCTA
>CAXTMD010000212.1:0-8154 GCA_964245035.1 uncultured Chthoniobacterales bacterium | reverse complement strand
GCCACGAAACCCAAGCCCACCGCGCAGGTCCTCCTCGCCACCGAGACGGGCGAACCGCTGCTGGCGACGTGGCGCTACGGCCTCGGGCAGACGGGGGCGTTCACGAGCGACGCCACCTCGCGCTGGGCCGGCGAATGGCTGACGTGGGACGGCTACGGCAAGTTCTGGGCGCAGGTCGTGCGCGGGTTGTTGCGCCAGAGCGACCAGGCGACGTTCCAGGTGCGTGCCACCGAGACGGGCGGCGGCAGCCGGCTGCGGCTGGACATCGACGCGCTGACCCCCGAGGGCGGCTTCTGCGACCGGCTGCCCATCGACGTGACCGCGCTGGACACCGCTACTGGCGAGACGCACGCCGCCCGCGCCGAACAGCTCGCGCCCGGCAGTTACCGGGCGGAGTTTGACCTGCCGCCGGCCGAGGACGCGGGCGGGGCGATGGCGACGACGATGTTCTCGGTGTCCTCGCCCGAGTTGACGGAGCGGCCGTACGTTTTTGGCCACACCCGCAGCTACCCGCGCGAGTTCCTGCGGACGGACACCGACGAGGCGTTTCTGCGCGGCCTGGGTCGGTTTGACCCGTCGCCGGCCGACGTTTTCTCCCCGCCGGCGCATTTTTCGGCTCGCCGAGTGGACCTGACAAATGATTTTCTTGCCGCCGCCCTGCTTTTGCTGCCACTAGATATCTTCCTGCGCCGCCGCACCTGGAAACCACCGGCCACACACGCCCGGGTTTCCCCAGCCGCGCGGGAAACGGTGGCGTCCTGAGACCCGGGTTCGTCCGTAATCAACCGCAGCCCACAAGGAAAGAAAACACACGCTTTGGTCATCGAGGTCATCCGATACAACGTCGCGGCGGGCGACGAGGTCCCGTTCGAGGAAGCCTACCGCAGCGCGGGCGCGTTGCTGGAGGCGTCGTCGCACTGCCTGGGCTTCAGCCTGATGCGCGCGACCCGGGAGCGGCAGCGCTACGTGATGACGATCTACTGGGACTCGCCCGACGGCCACCTGATCGGCTTTCGCCAGAGCGCGGCGTTCCCGCAGTACCAGGAACTGCTCGCCCCCTACGCGCCGACCGCCGAGGAAGACGCGCACTACCGCAAGACCGGCGTCGAGCTGACCAAGAAACAGCTCGTGCGCATTTCGGGGCCGCCGCGGTAGGTGGTAGGGTGGCCCATGACTTCGCCGATCCGCGTCACCGTCTGGGGGGAAAACGTCCACGAACAGAAGCACCAGGTCGTCCGTGACATTTATCCCGGGGGGATGCACCGCTGCATCGCCGACGGGCTGACCGAATCGGACGATTTCCGGGTGCGTTGCGCGACGCTCCAGGAGTCCGAGCACGGCCTGAGCGAGGAAACGCTCGCCGCCACCGACGTGCTGACCTGGTGGGGACACGCCGCGCACGGGCAGGTGGAGGACAAGGTCGTCGAGCGCGTGCAGCGGCGCGTGTGGGAAGGCATGGGACTGGTTGTGCTGCACTCGGGGCATTACTCGAAGATTTTCAAGCGTTTGATGGGCACGAGTTGTTCGCTGACGTGGCGCGAGGCCGGCGAAAAGGAACGGCTGTGGGTGTGCAATCCCGGCCACCCCATCGCGGCGGGGATCGACCGGTATTTCGAACTGCCCAACACGGAGATGTACGGCGAGCCGTTCGGGATCCCGACGCCGGACGAGCAGGTGTTCATCAGCTGGTTCGAGGGCGGCGAGGTGTTCCGCAGCGGGTGTTGCTGGAAGCGCGGGCAAGGCAAGATTTTCTACTTCCGGCCGGGGCATGAGACGTACCCGATCTACCACGACCGCAACGTGCGCTTGGTCCTGAAGAACGCCGTGCGTTGGGCACGCCCAGACGGGCAGGTGTGGATCGACGGCGCGCCGAACGTGCCCATCGAAAAAGCGCCCGAGCCGATCCAGAAAAAGGGCGGCGGCCTGCATAAGGCGGGCGAAGAGGGGTACAAATAACGCCGCAGGCGTTCGTCCTCCAAGGTAGAGATGGCTCTCCGAGCCACTCCCTAGATTCTCCGGCGGGGCGTGTCGTGTGCACGACAGTCATCTAAGCCAAAATAGGGACTGGCTCGGAGAGCCATCTCTACCTTGGAGGACGGTGCCGCTGACGCGGCTTGGCTACGTTTCGCCACGCACGCCGAGCACCGCCGCGATCTGCCGACGCTGCTCGTCGCTGATCGACCGGCCCCGGCGCGAGACCACCAGGTACTCGCCGCCGACGGCCGTGATCTGCCATGTCTCGTGCGCGGAGCCGACCGCCAGCGCCACGCCCGCGTCGTTGAGGCGGCGCAGTTCGGCACGCTCGACCTCCTGCAACTCCGTCAGCGAACGGTTCTCCAGCGTCGCACGGATTTGCTCCAGGGGCTGCGAACGCGCCTGGAGCAGGCGGATGACGCGCAGCTGCGCGATGTGCTTGGTCGAAAACCCGCGCTTGTGTTCGCCGGTCTCCGAACCTGGGGCATCGAGCAGCCCGCGCGTGCGGTAGAAGCGGATGTTGCGTTCGGTGATCTTCTCGCCCGCCTGGCCGTTGGTCGGGATGACCCCGTGGTCGAAGCACCACTGATTCACCCCGTCCGCCAGTTCCTTGATCGAGACCAGTTCATCCGCTGCCACACAAGCTTTTATGGCGGGTTGACATTGTCGGTGTCAAAGCATTTCCAGGCGACAGAGAGGCGTGTAGAGAGCGAAAGTGTCAGCTGCAGTGTCAGCATGCGGCACCACGCAATTTTTCAGTCTTTACAAGCGAAGGTTTCGTCCTAGACTTGCGTTCCTCTTTGCTCTCGTGGCGGAATTGGCAGACGCGTACGGCTCAGGACCGTATGGGGAAACCCGTGGAGGTTCGAGTCCTCTCGTGAGCATTTTCTTTTGTCCAGCGGACGGTGAGCTTTTGCGCTTCCTCTCCTCTGAGGAGCTGATGTAGGACGGTGTGGCTGTATCGGCTTGTGCTGTCTTGTCGACAAGATCATGCGTTTCGAGCGATACAGTTTGGTGCGTGTCCGGCAGCTTCTCCGCCCGTTTGAGCACTACGACGGCTGGGGCTTTAATCAGCATCCTCCGCGAGTGGGCGAGGTTGGCACGCTCCTCGACATCTTGCAGGCACCCGGTTTGCCGGACGGCTACGTGGTAGAGTGCAGTAATCCTGACGGCACCAGTGCCTGGTTGGGCACCTTCGCCGCCGAGGAACTGGAGTCCGCACCCCGGTAGATATGTGAACGTCGCTCAGACCGGGGGATTGTCCTGGATGGATTCTTTCCCGTGGCGCGGTACGTTGTGGACTTATCCTGACGCGCGACGCTCCTCCGGCGTCGCGCGTTCGAGACCCGATCCACAATGACCAAAGACCTGCCCGCTACCTCTCCTCCTCCCCTGCCGACTCCGGACGACGAAACCCTGCCCGTCCGCCAACGCGCCACCGCCGCGCAGACCCGGCTGACTGCCGCTGAGTGGGGACTCCTCTCCGTGCTGACGCTCATGCAGTTCTGCGTCACCATCGACTTCGTCATCATCCAGCCGCTCGGGCCGCAGTTGATGCGGGTGTTCACCATCGATACCGAGCAGTTCGGCTACACTGTGGCCGCGTACGCGTTCGGCGCGGGGCTGTCGAGCTTCGCCGCGGCGTTCTTCCTGGACAAGTTCGACCGCAAACGCTCCCTGCTCGTGCTTTTCAGCGGGTTCACGCTCGGCACGCTCTGCTGCGCGTTGTCGCCGGATTATCACTCGATGCTGGCGGCGCGCTTCGTCACCGGGATTTTTGGCGGGGTCTGCGGCGGCGTGGTTTTGGCCATCGTCGGCGACGCGATCCCGGAGGTCCGCCGGGCCACGGCGATGGGTACCGTGATGAGCGCCTTCGCCCTGGCGTCCGCGCTCGGCGTGCCCGCCGGACTGTGGATGGCCGAACGCGGCTGGCACTGGCCGTTTCTGCTGCTGGGGATTTTGTGCGCGGTGATCGTCCCCTTCGCCGTGTGGCTGCTGCCGCGTTCGGATAGCCACCTGCGCCGGGCGGCCGGCACCGAGTCGGCCGGCGCGCGGATGTGGGCGGTCGTGGCCAACGCCCGGCACCTGCGCGCTTTCGCCCTGATGGGCGCGCTGACGACCGCTGGCTTCATGGTCGTGCCGTTCATCAGCACGTTCATGGTGCGCAACGTGGGCATGACCGAGTCGCAGCTCAAGTACAACTTCCTCAGCGGCGGGATCTTCACGCTGTTTTCCATGAACCTGATCGGCCGCCTGGCCGACATGTACGGCCGGCTGCGGGTCTTCGCGATCATGGCGGTCCTGTCGTCGGGCGCGGTGCTGGGGCTGACCCACCTCGGGGCAGAGCCGTTGCTGGTCGCCATCGCGGTGACCAGCGTGTTCATGGTCACGATGACCGGGCGCTTCGTGCCGGCCATCGCGATGATCACCGGCAGCGCGGAGGCCCGGCACCGGGGCGGTTTCATGAGCATCAACTCCTGCGTGCAGCAGACGTTCTCGGGGATCGGCACGAGCCTGGGCGGCTGGCTGATCATCGACCAGGCCCACCAGCCGCTGCGCCACTACGGGCTGATCGGTTGGATCGCCGCGGGCATCGCCGTCGCCAGCATCGGCCTGGCCGCACGCCTGCGCCGGCCCGGCACCGCCCCATCCGCGCACGACATGGCGGCCGCGGCGGAAGCCATGGGATAAAACCGTCATGCAGGCGAGCATGGTCCTCGTGGATGGCGTCACGAAGTCCTTCGGCGACAAGGTGGCGTTGCGCGACGTGTCCTTCGCGGTGCCGCCCGGCCAGATCTGCGGCCTGCTCGGCCCCAACGGCGCGGGCAAGACCACGCTCTTCCGGCTGCTCATGGGCATCCTCAAGGCCACCGAGGGCACCCTCCGGGTGGACGGCCTGGATGCGTTCGAGCAGCGGATCGAGGTCAAGCGGCTCATCGGCTTTTTGCCCGACGAGCCGGTGTTCTACTCCTACCTGTCCGGGCGCGAAATCCTGGAACTGAGCGCCGCGATGCACGGCCTGGACGTGCCTGCCGCCCTGGCGCGGCTCCAGCCTCTGGTTGCACAGTTGCGCTTGGCCGGCGACCTGGGCAACTACGCGGAGGATTACTCGCGCGGCACCAAGAAAAAGCTCGGGCTGCTGCTGGCCCTGCTGCACGAGCCCAAACTCCTGATCCTCGACGAACCCACCAACGGCCTGGACGTGGAGTCCACCCAGCTTTTCTACGAGATCGTGCGCGGGGCGGCGGCTGGGGGGACGACGATCCTGTTTTCCACGCATCTCATGGACCACGTCGCGCGGCTGTGTTCCCACGCCGTGATCATCCAGGAGGGCACGCCGGTCGCCAGCGGCTCGCTCGACGAACTGCGCACCCGGCACGGGCCGGGCACGCTCGAAGAAATCTTCCTCAAGCTGACGAGCCGCCCCGCCCAGGGATGAACGCGACCGCCGACCCTCTTCCGCAGGCGTCCGGGTACTGGCGGACCGTCTTCCTGCTGCTGCGCACCGCGCGACGCCGGGCGGTGGGCCGGCAGCGGCGTCAGCGCGAACTCATGCGGCGGCGGGCCAAGAAACCCGCGGCCGACCTGGGCGGCTTGGCGATCCTTGGCGCGGTCGTGCTGGCGCTGGGCATCCATGGCATCGCGGCGTCGGTGGTCTGGCGGGCGGTCGGGGCCGGGCAGCGGCTGACCGTCGAACGCTCCGGTCAGATCGTGGTCCATGCGTGGTTCAAAAAGGAGGTGGAAGCCGCGCTTCAGGTCAACGACGACGACGACAACACGGCGGAGCGCGAACTCGAACTCGCCTACGACACCGAGGCTCGTCAACTCACCCAGGAGTACGGCGGGACGCCGCGGGTCATGGTGGAGCGGTTGCGCGCGGCGGTGCGCGACGGCGGTGCCGACGATCTGATCGCCGATGCGGATGTGCCGCACGGGCCGGCGGTCCTGGAAGGCAGCCGTTCGTCGTCCGCCATGCTTGGTTCGTTGGTGCTGCTCTGGTGGGCTGCCATGCTCGTCTTCCAGGGCGAAGGCCTCGAACTCGACCTCCAGCGCCGCCGCCACCCGATGTGGGAATGGCTCTACAGCCACCCGGTCTCCGCCGCGTCGATTTTCACGGCGGAGATCCTCGCGCCGCTGGCCGCCAACCCGGTGTACTGGGGCGCGCCGTTGTTCGTCGGGACCTTGTACGGGCTGACCTATGACCCGCTGACGGGCCTCCTGGCGGCTGTCCTGGCCGGGGTGCCGATTGCGGTCGCGGCGGCCTGCCTAGGCAAGGCGCTGGAGATCAGCGCAATCATCCGCTTTTCGCCCCGCTCGCGCGGCGCGCTGCTCGGGCTGATGAGTTGGTTCGGCTATGCGTCGATGCTGCTCCTGCTCTTTGGGGTCTCTACGGCGACGGTCGCCGCCACCGCCATCGGGCGCGCCCTGGCTCCACTCGCGGACTATCCCTGGCCGTGGCTGGGCTGGTTCCTGGGCCGGCGGGCCGACGGCACGTTCTCGTTTCCCGCCGGGATTGGGGTCTGCTGGCTCGCGGCGGGTGTGGTCGCGACGCTGGCGGTGCGCATCTGTGTGTGGGGCACCCGGCAGGGACTCAGCGGCAACTACGGTGCGACGGATGCCCCGAAGCTGGCCTCCGCGTCGTCGCCGGGTCGCTTCGGCCGGGAAGGGCTCTACCGCAAGGAGTTCCTGTGGTTTGCCCGGGACCGCAGCGCGGTCGTGCAGACGATCCTGCTCCCGCTGACAATCGCCAGCTTCCAGGTCTACAACCTGCGCGGCGCGCTCCAGGGCGCGCAGAGTGCGTGGAACTACCTGTGCGGGGCTGCGATCCTCTTCGGCACCTATTTTCTGTGGGTGCTCGGCCCCAAGTCGCTCGCCTCGGAGGGGGCGGCGCTGTGGCTGGCGCTCACTTGGCCGCGCGGGCTGGAGAGCCTGCTCAAGGCCAAGGCGTGGCTTTGGTCGCTGATCTCCACGGGTGTTGTCGTGCTCGTGCTGGCCTATGCGGTCTACCTGTACCCGGCCGACGCCTGGAAGGTGGCCCTCGTGGGGGTGGGTTGGCTGGTGTTCGCGCGCAGCATGGCCGAGAAGACCGTGACCTTGGTGACGGTCACCTCCGAGTCGGGCGACGCGGAGCCGATCCCGCGCGGCCGGCGCTGGGCCGCGTCGCTCGGCATGCTGACGTTTGCCATCGGCGTGCTGACCCAGCAGTGGAGCCTCGCCGTCGTGGGCGTCGTGTACTCCTACCTGACGGCGGCGGCGATGTGGGAGAACTTCCGGGCGCGGCTGCCTTTTCTGTACGATCCGTGGTCGGAGCGGCTGCCTCCGCCGCCGACGTTGCTGCACGCGATGGTGGCCATCAGCATCCTGGTGGAAGGCACGGCCGTGGTGTCGGGGGTGCTGCTGGCCTTCGTCGGACGCGACAACCTCGCCGTCGCCCGCAGCGTGGCGTACGCCTTTTGCGCGCTCGCCGTCTCGCTCGGGGTTGCCAACTTCCTGAGCGCCCGCGACGTGCGGCCGGGGGACGTGTGGCTTTGGCGTCGCGAAGGAAGGCGCCTTGATGGTCTCTGGCCGGCGCTTGGACTGGGATTGGTTGGCGGGCTGGCGCTCGGCCTCCTGGCGCAAGGATATGTCGCCGCGGCGATGCACTTCCCATCGTTGGCGGAGACGATCCGACAAGCGCGCGAGCACCTGGACAAACTCCCGGGGCTGCGCGCGTCCTACGCGTTTGGCGCGGTGGCCGTGGCCCCGTTCGCGGAGGAATACCTGTTCCGCGGGCTGCTGTTCCGGGCGCTCGACCGCGAGTGGGGCGGGTGGCGCGCGGTAGTGGGCAGCGCCGCGTTCTTTGCGATTTACCATCCGCCGCTCTCGTGGCTGCCGGTGGGATGTCTCGGCGCGGCGAACGCCGTGTTGTTCAAACGTACCGGCGGCCTGCTGCCAGCGGTGGCTTTGCACACGGTGTACAATGCCGTCGTGGTGCTCTGGCAACCCTGAACCTTTCTCCTATGCCAAAATCTTCCTCGAAAACTGTCGCCTTGGCCGGCACCGAACGCCGTCCGCTCGCCGGAGCCAAAGTCCTGGGATCGGTGGACGCGCAACAGCGTCTGAGCGTGTCGGTGCTGGTGCGTTCGCGCCGGCCGCTGGACCCGCGCCGCGCGCCGCTGCGCCCGTGCATGGCGTCCGGCG
>CAXTMD010000211.1:0-8234 GCA_964245035.1 uncultured Chthoniobacterales bacterium | reverse complement strand
GATCAGGAAGCCTTGGGGGAGAGGACCAGGCCGGGGGGCGGCGTCCAGCGGCGCACGACCACATCCTCGGCGCGCACGGTGCGCTCGCGCCAGGAGAAGCCGGGCTTGATCGAGCGCGCGATGGTCGCGTCGTCGCCCTCGCTGGCGGCGGGCTCGAAGGAGACGGTGCGATGGGTTTTCTTGTCCAGCGGCGCGCCGACGGCCGTGCGGCTCAGGACCACGTCCATGCGCAGGAACACCTCGACCATGTGCGCGGTCTGGTTTTCGAGGTTGCCGGCGAGCGTGCGCAGAAACGCGGCGTCCTCGCCGTCCTTGGCGGGGTGTTCGGCCAGGCGGCGCTGCGTCGTCGCGTGCAGGTCCGAGAGGTCGTCGAAAAGCGAGATGAGGTCGCGGATGTAGGGACGCTGGAGCGAATCGAAGAGGAAGTTGTCCTTGTACGTCTTCAGTTCGGCGTGCAGGGCGTCGAAGAGCTTGGAGTTGGCGCTTTCGACCGAGCCGAGCCGGCGGATCTCCGTCTCGATGGTTTCCAGCCGCTTGAACTCCTTGGCCAGCGCCTCGGGCGAATGCGTGGCGGTGTGCTGGGCGTTGATGGCCTTGCCCAGAGCGGTGAGCATGACGCTGTGCTCGTGCATCGGCCCGCGCTTGAGGGCTTCCAGTTCCTCGGCCAGCGGACGGATCAGGTTGCCGATGACCTGCGTCAACTCAGCCCGGTCGATGCGCGCGGTGCCGCCGGCGGCGGACCCGTTCTTCGTGTGGGCCTGGTTGGAGAGGGCTTGCATCTCCCCCTCGAAGTCGATTTCGATCTCAGGACGCTCCTCCAGCATGGTGGAAGCCCTGAATAGCGACTTTCAGGCCACGCCTGCCGGGTTTTTGACCCCCAGCGCGATTTTTTACACGGTCTTCTCTGAAATAAATGACCCCAGGATCGCCTGCGCGAAGGCGTCGAGACCCGCGGAGGGCGACTCCACGTCCACCCGGAGCCCGGCGGCGCGCAGGGTCTGCGAGGTAACCGGCCCCAGGCTGGCCACCCGTGCGCCCTTGGGCAGGGGGACTTTCAAGGCGAGAAAATTTTCGGCGGCCGAGCTGCTGGCGAACGTCACCATGTCCGCGCCCTCATTTTTGAGACGTTCCAGGGCGGCGCGGCGTTCGGGCTGCGCGTCATCGTCGGTTTCGGGCACCGTACGGTAAGCGATGGCCTCGTCCACGATGGCCCCGAGTTTGTTCAGTTCGGTGGCGATGACCTCGCGCGTCGTCTCCGGGCGGACGAGGAGCATGTTGACGTTTTCCACGCTGCCCTCCTTTTGGAGCGCCTCGACGAGCGCCTCGGCCACGGCCGTTTCGGGCTGCACGTCCACGTTGAGGTGGAACTCGCGCACGCGCGCGGCCGTGGCCGGGCCGACGGCGGCGATGCGTGCCCCGCCGATGGCTCGCGCATCCTGGAACAGCCGGTAGAACCACTCGAAGAACGCGTCCACGCCGTTGGGACTGGTGAAGAGGATCCACTCGTAGGTGTGGGCGTCCTTGACGAGTTCGGCGAACTCGCGCAGCTGCGTCGGCGGCTCGATGCGGATCGTGGGGATTTCGATCACGTCGGCTCCGAGCGCGCGCAGCCGCCGGCTCAGGCCGCCGGCCTGCTTGCGGGTGCGCGTGACGACGATGCGCTTGCCGAACAGCGGCCGGCTCTCGAACCAGTTCAGCTTCTCGCGCAGCCGCACGACCTCGCCGATGACGGCGACGGCGGGGGCCTCGAAGTTCTCCTCCTGCGCGCGGGCGGCGATGTTGGCGAGGGTGCCGACCAGCGTCTGGTGGCGGCCGGTGGTGGCCCAGCGGACCAGCGCGATAGGCGTGCCGCCGTCCGCGCCGCCGTCGATGAGCTGGCGTGTGATGGAGTCCAGCCGCTCGACGCCCATCAACATGACTTTGGTGCCGGGGGTCTTGGCAAGCTGGGCGAAGTCGAGGGCGGTGCCGCCCTTTTCGGGGTCCTCGTGGCCGGTGAAAATCGTCAGTTGCGCGACGGTGCCGCGCTGGGTCACGGGGATGCCCGCGTACGCCGGCCCGGCGATGGAGGACGACACGCCGGGCACGACCTCGAACCGCACGCCCGCTTCCACGAGCGCCAGGGCTTCCTCGCCGCCGCGCCCGAACACGAACGGGTCGCCGCCCTTGAGCCGCACGACGTTTTTACCGGCGCGGGTTTTCTCGACGATGAGCGTGTTGATCTCGTCCTGCTTGAGGGTGTGCGCGCCGGCTTTCTTGCCCGCGTAGATGATCTCCGCGTCTTTGGGAGCCCAACTCAGCATCTCGGGATTGCAGAGGTAATCGTAGACGACCACCTGCGCGCCTTCGATGCACTCCTTGGCGCGCAACGTGACTAGCCCGAGGTCGCCCGGCCCCGCGCCCACGAGCGAACACAGGCCGGCGGCGGGAGAAGCGGGTTTGTCTTTCTTGGGGCTGCTCATAGCGGACGGGCAACATCGTTCAATCGGGGCGGAGCGACAAGTGTTGTAGGGCAGGTGCCCCGCCTGCCGCGTTTCGGGAAACCGCATGCTTCTTGCACGTCTCCCCTCTCCCGTCTGTTCCCAAACCACGTCCCGAAACGCGGCAGGCGAGGCGAGGGTCTCTACAATCGGAGGCGTTGCGCGACGATGATGGTCAGTGGAGGCTGGTCGATGGAACTGTCGTGGGGAGCGCTCGATTGGCAAATTTTGGACCGTTTGCGGCGGCGTTTTCTGGAAGGCGACCCGGCGAGCGGGGTCTATTGGACCTCGCGCGCCGACTTGGTCCAGTACGATTTCACCTACGCGCAGCGGATTGGCTGGAAGTGGGACGCTGTGTTGCGCGAGTTGAGCCTGCGCGGCTGGCAGCCGCCCGCCGGACCGGTGCTGGACTGGGGTTGCGGCAGCGGGATTGCCGGCCGCCGGGTGGTGGCGCGTTTCGGCGCGGAGCGTTTCGGGACGCTGAGTGTACGCGACCGCTCACCGCTGGCGGAGGCGTTTGCGGCGGAAGCGGCGCGCCGGGAGTTCCCCGGGCTGGCGGTGGGTCCCGCTCCCCACAAGACGCTGCTGGTCAGCCACGTGCTGAACGAACTCGACGACCCCGGCTGCGACACCCTGCGTGGGTTCATCAAATCGGCGGAGGCCGTCCTGTGGGTGGAGCCGGGCACGTACGCGGACAGCCGGGCGTTGATTGCCTTCCGTGAAGAACTTTTAGCCGATGGTTTTGATGCGGTCGCCCCCTGCACGCACCGCGAGCGTTGCGGGATGCTCAACGCCCACAACGCGCCGCACTGGTGCCACCACTTCGCCGAACCGCCGCCGGAAGTGCCGGGCGACGCGGACTGGACGGCGTTTGCCCGGCGCGCGGGGATCGACCTGCGCGCGACCCCGTACAGCTTCCTCGTGCTGGCGCGCCGCGAGCCGCCGGCAGACGAGGGATGGACGCGCGTGATCGGCCGTCCGCGGGTCTACAAGGGATACGCGAAGATTTTGGATTGTTCGCGCGAGGACGTGGCCGACATCGGCGTGCAGGAGCGCGACAACAAGGAACTGTTCCGCGGCTTCAAGAAAGGCCGTTGCCCAACCCTGTTGCGTGTCAACGAAGCCGCGAAAGGATGGAAGGTGGTGATCACCGGCGAAGGCGATAGTCGAGAGTCGTTGTAAGGGTGGACTCTTTGCCCGTCAACGAACGCCATTTTGCCTTGATGTAGTCGCGCGTGTTGCCGTCGAGCAAGTTGCTGCCGCTGGATTTAAGGATGACTACCTGCTTGACCTCTCCAGCAGCCGCCCACATCACGCGGACGGTCACCTCACCCTCAAGGTGCGATGCACGGGCTTGTAACGGGTAAGGAGGAATCGGCGTCAGGAAACTGACCCGCGCCCGCACGGCTGACGGCTTCGGAGTTGGCTCGGCGGCTTGGATGGATGAATGGCAGGTCAGCGCGGTGCAAACGATGGCCAGGCAGCAGAGGAGAGAATTTCTCATTGCACGGAACGTTTTACACCTCTTTGTGACCCGGCGAAGGGATGAGTGTCAAGCCTGGACCCACCTCATTTCACCGCGCCGCCGCCATCCAGTTCCACCTCAACCGCAATCGGGTCGCCCGGGCCGCTGACGCCGAGCTTCTCGCCGGGCCGCATCGGCAGCAGCGCGCCGATGTAACGCTTGTTCACCTTCAGCTTGCCCTTCTTGGTGCGGTGCGCCTCCAGCACGGTCACACGCGTTTTCACCTCGATCTGCGTGCTCCGGCGCATCGGCGAGAATTTTACCAAAAATTCCGGGAACGCCGGCCGCTGTTCCGTGGCACGCCGCGAGTCGGTCCGCACCCGCAACTCCCCGCCGCCCACACGTACCAACGGTGAGGTCACCCCGAGAAGACCCTGGTTGTCGGCGGCGCGGCGCACCGTCCAGGTGGCGCGGTACGCCCGCCCGACCGTCGGCGCGTTGACGGTCGGATGCGAACTGCACCCGGCAGTCAGCCACAGGACGGGCGCGAGACAAAGAAGGGCGGTGCGCATGGGGCGTTATTTGTCGAGCACGCCGACGTTGAGGACGGAATAACCGTCCCGGTTTTCGCCGCGCCCGTTGTCGCTGAAGGACACCCGCACGCGCGGCGTGCCGTGGAGGATCGCTTCGAGCGTGGCGGGCGTGTCGGGGATCAGCTTGAGGCGCGCCTTGTAGAGCAGTTCGCGGTGCGCGGCGTCGTCGAAGTACGCGCACGGCTCGTCGTCCGGGTCGCGGCCATCGGGGCGGCCCGAATAATAGTTGGCCCGGTCCTGGAGGATGATGGCGTTGACGGCGTCGCGCACGCCGCCGGCGTACGAAATGGCGTCGGCCAGGTGCTTGGGTGGATGGCCGGGCTGGAAGTGGTCCGCCTCGGACAGCCGCGCGTCGTACGTCCAGAACTCTTTCACCGTGAAACGCCGGTCAATCGCCCGCTCCGGCTTGTCGGCGTGCACGATGCGCAGGTGACGGATGAGGAGCTTTTTTTCCGAGTCGGCATGACCCTGCGGCTGCGTTTCGACCCCGTAGGTTTGCTGGAGTTCGGCGGCGTCCGCCGCGGCGTCGTAGCTCAGGCACTTCACGTCCAGGGATTGCAGCGTGCGGTGGGTGAACGCCTTGGCGTACTCACCCCAGAGGCGCTTGAAATCCTTGGCGCTCACCGGCCGGCCCTCGTCCTCGAGCGGGAACTGGTAGAACCGCGCGAGCTTGGCCGCGTCGTCCTGCGCTTGCAGGGCGAGTTCGTCGGTGGCGAACCGGGCCAGGTCGTGCGCCAGTACGGGCGGCACGGGGTTGGCGGGTGTGGGGGTGGGTGTCGCGAGCGCGGACGGCGACATCGGCTGGAGCGTGCCGCTGTCGTCCTGGGCGGGCAGCGGAGACGACAGCGCCAGCCAGCCGAGCAGCGCCAGGGTAAGAGTTCGTGGGTTCATCAAAACTTTGCGAGGATGGTAGCAGGCCCGGCAAGCCTTCACTGTCCGCCGATCCGTTTGAGCGCCGTGTCGATCCCGTCGAAAAACGCCCGTTCGATTTCTTCCTTGCTGCGCCGGCCGAAGGGCAGCTTCCGCCAGCCCGTGCGTCGCGACGCCGCGAAGTCCAGGCACACGCTCCGCGCCTCGCGCGACCAGCCATGGGTGTATCCCTTCAGCGCGTTCTCCGACCCTGCGCCGACCTGGATGGTGTCGCGCCGCGCGTGCGCCCGGTTGACCAGCGCCGCGTACAACAGCAACGCGCGGTCGAGCAGCACGAAGACGAAATCCACGTTGCGGCACGACGCCTGGAGCTGCTGGCCGCCCAGCTTGCCGCGCGGGAACAGCCGTCCGAGCGGCCCGCCGCTGCCGGGCAACTCGAACGTCACTTCGCCCAGCCGCTTGCCGCCGAAGAACGCCCCCGCGCCGCCGAGCAGGCCGCCGACCGTCGTGCCGACAAAGAGCGTGTGCCCGCCCGACAGCGCGTCGATGGCCAAGCCCGCCGTTGCCCCGGCGGCCGTCGCGGCCCACACGAGTTGGTCGCGCGTGAGCCCGAGCGTCTGCCACGTCGCCTCGTGAAAGAGCCCGACCTCCAGGCCGTCGAGCGTTTCGAAGGTGACCGGGTGCGAATAGATGTCGAGCAGTCGCTCGTGGGCGCGGCGTTCGATGGCGGCGACGTTTTTCTCGTAGTCGGTCCCGAGCCGCACCTTCAGGCCGGGTACCTCGGCCTCGTGCTCGTAGTTGGCGCGTTCGACGTAGCCCAGGCAATCACCGGTCATGCGCACGATGGCCGTGACGGCGTCGAGCCGGCGCTGGACCCAGCGTTGCTCGAAGGCGGCGATGGCGGTCTCAAAGCCTGCCTTCCACTCCGGACGGCTGTCGATCTGCTGGAGCGCGCGCAGCAGGTCCAGCCGGTCGTGCTGGGTGGCGCGGTGGGCGTTGAAGCGGCGCTTGAGGTTGAAGAACTTGCCCAATTCCGTTTCCCACGCGGCGGTGTAGTCGTCGTCGGCGTCCTTGTGGTTGATGAGCGCCATGCGCGGGCGGCCCGAGAGCCAGAGCATCTCCATCTCGGCACGGTAGTTCTGGCTGATGGGCGAGCTTCCGTCCACGACGTAGAGGACCCCGGCGTTTTCCTCGACGATGGGTCGGAAGAGTTCGCACTCGTTGACGAAGTTCGGGTCGCCCGCGTGGGTGAGGCGGAAGAGGGTCAGCAGGTCCGTGCCGGGCGGCAGGGCCTTGGCCTGTTCGCGGAACCAGGCGAGCGCGCGCACGGAGTTTTGGAAGCCGGGCGTGTCGTAGAGGCGCAGCACCTCGCGGCCGTCGATGCGGATGGGGAACGCCTCGCAGTTCACCGTCGCACCCGGCGTGGGGTCGGGGGTGACGTGCGGGTCCTCGCTGAGCGTGGCGACAACGGAGGTCTTGCCTTCGTTGACGACGCCGAGCACGGCGAAACTGGGGACGGGCGGCGCGAGCATCGGTGAAAAGAAGTGTTTGCCGGCTGGTCGGTCAATTTCACGGCAACGCCAGGAACGCGTCGCCGCGGGTGTGCACCGCCTTGGCCCACAGCTCCCGGTCGGCCGGGCGCACGGGCTTGAACGACCCGTCCGGCGCGGGCTTGCCGACGAGCACCAGCGTCACGAGCCGCTCGGGACCGGCCGCCGCGCGCAATTGGTCGAGCGAGAGCCGGCTGGCGATCATCGGCGGCACCCACGACGCCAGCAGGGCGAACACCTCCGCATCCGGCGCGGCGGCGGCGCGCCCTCCCAGGTCCGCGAAGGCGCGCGCCTCCGCGTCGGCGTCGGCCGTGTCCGCCTCGAAGACGGTCGCGGTGTCGGCACCCCGTCCGACGAACCCGGCGGCGGCCGGCTCATCGAAGGGGTAGCCGGTCAGGTTCAGCACGAGGGTCGGGGCCACGGCGCGCGGCGGCGTGGAAACCGTCGGCCGAGACGGCGGGTTCTCCATCACCACGGCCGACGGCGGCGCGGCGGCAGGCTTTGCTGGCGCGCCATGGGTCTGCACGACCGGCGTGAGCAGGCGGCCGAGCGTCAGGGCGGAACGGCCGTCGTGGAAGGCCAGCCGACCGAGCGTCGCGCGTTGCGCCCGGGCGGCGAGCGCCAGCAGCACGACGCGCGGCAGCAGACCGTAGACGATCACCACGCCGAAAAGGAATTGGCTCCACGACTTGAGGCTTTCCTCGTCGAGCCGGCCGCTGTCGCGCTTGCGGTTCTGGCTGCCGGCGACCTGCGCGGCGTCCGGGTATCCCGGCTTGACCAGCCACGCCCACGGCGCGGCGATGATCTCCGTCGCCTGCGAGACCTGCGCGGCGTCCGGATACCCCGGCCGTACCAGCCACGACCACGGCGCGGCGATGATCTCCGTCGCCTGCGAGACCTGCGCGGCGTCCAGCCAGGTCGATTCCCAGCCGAAATCCAGGTCGTGGAACAGGTGCCGCGCCGTCATCGCGCCGAGCACCCCGGCGTTGAAGGAGACGGCGAAAATCTGCGTCAGGCTCACCAAACTCCAGATCAGCACGCCGCGGTACAGCGTGTGCCGGGCGCGCAGCACGCCGAAAAGCGCCTCGGCGTTTTGCCGCCGCGCGCCCGCGATCCGCACGCGGTGGCGCTGCCACAAGGCCCCCGCCACGCTCGCCGCCGCCCGCAGGAGAAAACGCGCCAGCGACGGCACCCGCACGTCGGGAAACCACCACCGCGCCCCCAGCGCCACGAACGCCCCCAGGAGGATGAGCACCTGCGCCAGCGCGAACTCCACGAA
>CAXTMD010000210.1:5180-8259 GCA_964245035.1 uncultured Chthoniobacterales bacterium | reverse complement strand
CCTGGCCTGGAGTCCATCAAAGACCTCAAGGGCCAGAAGGTCGGGGTCGAAGTCGGGTTGGTCGAGCACCTCTTGCTCTTGCAGGCGCTCAAAGCCAACGGCATGACGCAGGCCGACGTGACGCTCGTGCCCACGCCGACCAACGACACGCCGCAGACGCTCGCCTCGGGCCAAGTGGCGGCGGTGGGCGCGTGGTACCCTGTCTCGGGTCAAGCCCTCAAGCAGGTTGCCGGCTCCAAGAAATTGTTCACCAGCGCACAGGCCAAAGGATTGATCTACGACGTGCTCTCGGTCAACCCGGCCAGTCTGTCGGCGCACAAGGACGACTGGGCAAAGGTCGTGAAGGTGTACTATCGTTGTGTCGAGTACCTGAAGGACCCGAAGACGCACGACGAGGCGGTCAAGATCATGGCGGCGAAGGTGGGCGCTGACCCGGCCGAATACGCCACCAACGTGCCCGGTACGCACTTCCTGAACGTAACCGAAGCCAAGGCCGCGTTGAAGAAAGGCAGCGGACTGGATTCGATCTACGGTTCGCTGGAGACGGGCAACCAGTTCAACTTGGACAACAAGGTTTACACGGAGTCGCAGAAAGCAGAAGATTACGTTGCCCCAAGCATCTTGAAGGGGATGTAATTCACGGCGCTTGCGCCGTGTAGTCTAAGGTAGGGTTGCCTCTCCGAGGCAATCCTATTTTGGTTTGGATGATCTCCGTGCGCGCAACGCGTCCCGCCGGAAACAACAGGGTTGCCTCGGAGAGGCAACCCTATCATGATTGGAACGCCGCTGACGCGGCGGGTTAGACCTCCGCTCAATGTCCACTACCCGCGATTGGCTAGGCCTGAAAAAGGAACTGCCACGCCGTCAGCGTTCGCTGCTCACACTGCTTTCCTTTGTGCTGCCGCTGGCGCTGTGGTCGGCGGTCAGCTACGTGCCGTGGTTGTGGCATCCGCTCGTGCGGGTCACCTCGGCCGGCGACGTGGAGGCGTTCTCCACCGGCGTGGAAGTACCCGGCGCCGACTTCGCGCGCGAGAACCGCGAGGCGCTCGCCCAGCACTTGGAACCCGCGCAAGGCTACCGCGTCAATCCGCCTTACCTGCCGCCACCGCACGCCGTCGCGCGGGCGTTCGTCGCCGCTTTCCAGACCCCGCCGCGGTTGCCGGACGAACCGTGGCTCTACCAGAGCTTGGGCCACAGCATCCGCACGATCTTCTGGGGATTTGCGCTCTCCTCGCTGATCGGCGTGCCGCTGGGAGTGCTCGGCGGCGCGTACCGGTTCTTCGCACGTTTGCAGGAGCCCTTCATCGAGTTCTTTCGCTACTTGCCCGCCCCGGCGTTCGGCGCGCTCTGCGTGGCGGTGCTCGGCATCTACGACGCGCCGAAAGTCGCCATTATCTTCATCGGCACGTTTTTCCAGCAGGTGCTCATTATCGCCAACACCGTGCGCCGGGTCGATCCCGCGCTTGTGGAAGCCGCGCAGACGCTCGGCGCACGCGGCTGGCGGCTCCTGCGCGGGGTGATCCTCCCGGCTTCAATCACCGGCATCTACACGGACATGCGCATCCTGCTGGGTTGGGCGTGGACGTACCTGATCGTCGCCGAGGTCGTCGGCACGATGTCGGGCATCACGTATTTTATTAACCAGCAGGCGCGCTACCGCAATTTTCCTAACGTCTACGCCGCCATCGCCATGATCGGCATCATCGGCCTTTCCACCGACTTTGTGCTGGCTTGGATTGGCAACTGGCTCTTTCCGTGGCAGCGCGTGTCGCGGCGCGCGAGCCGGGTGCTGGCGGTGGCCCACCACGTGCCCGCGCCGCGGGTCGGAGCCGTGCCGATGTTCCGTCCCCAGAAAGCCCGCCGATGAGCACGCCTGGTCCTGATCCGAAACCGGTCCCGATCCGCGATCTGCTGCCGGACTACCGCGAACAATCGCCCGAGGTCGCGGCGCGCTTTGACCGCCTGCGCGCCCGCCCGGTGATCCTGAGCATCCGCGACCTGGAAAAATCCTACGGACGCGGCGAGGGAAAAACCATCGTGCTGGACAAGATCAGCTTCGAGGTGCGCCGCCGCGAGTTCCTTTGCGTGGTCGGTCCGTCCGGCTGTGGCAAGTCGACTTTGGTGCGTATCGTTGCCGGCCTGGACGAAGCCACCAGCGGCGAGGTGCTGCTCGACGGTCAACCCACCGCAGGGCCGGGGCCGGACCGGGGCATGGTCTTCCAGGGCTACACGCTTTTTCCGTGGCTGACGGTCCGGGGCAACGTCACCTTCGGGCTCAAGATGCGCGGGAAGTCGGCCCGGGACGCCGAAAAGGAAGCGCACGCGTGGCTCGACCTCGTCGGTCTCGACGAGTTCGCCGATTCCTACCCGCACGAACTTTCCGGCGGCATGAAGCAGCGCGTGGCCATCGCGCGCGCCTTGGCCAACGAGCCGCGCATCCTCATCATGGACGAACCCTTCGGCGCGCTCGACGCCCAAACCCGCGCGCAGATGCAGAGTTACCTGCTACAAATCTGGAAAAACGTGGATGTGACGATCCTCTTCATCACCCACGATCTGGACGAAGCGGCGTACCTCTCTGACCGGGTGCTCGTCATGGGAGCACACCCGGGATGCGTGCAGGAGTTGATCGACAACCCGGTGCCGCGTCCACGCAGCCGGGAGCAGTTCATCTCGCGGCCGTTCCTGTCGCTCAAGCGGCGGCTGAACGCACTGATCCACGCCCGTGGCGACGGCGAGGAGGTCAAGCTGCCGCTGACCCTGCGCCCGTGCGCGGGGGAAGAGGTGGAGTAAGTGCCACTCGCCTTTTGGCCGGCGGCGGGTACACTGCCAGCCATGTTCGGAGTGCGCTTCATCAAGGTCCAGCCGACCACCTACCTATTGCAGTACAAGAACGGCCAGCTCAAGCGCCAGGGATTGGGGCTGGCGTTCTACTACTATTCACCGACGACGAGTCTGGTCGCCGTGCCGATGAACAGCAACGACGCGCCGTTCATGTTCTCGGAGACGACGGCCGACTTCCAGGAAGTCAGCTTACAGGGGCAGGTGACTTACCGCGTGATTGATGCCGCGAAGGTCT
>CAXTMD010000210.1:0-5170 GCA_964245035.1 uncultured Chthoniobacterales bacterium | reverse complement strand
CCTATCCCCTCGTCGATCCGGTCAACGTGGCGGCCCTCCTCACCTTCACCCTCCACCCACGCACCGGCGCGCACATGCCGGATGACCCGGAGAAGCTGCCCGAGCGCGTCGTCAACCTCGTGCGCGTGCTCGCCCGCAAGCAGATCGAGCAACTGCCCATGCGCCAGGCCCTGCGCGCCTCCGACCGCATCGTGACCAACCTGCGCATCGACCTCGCCGCCTCACCGGAGATCGCCGCGCTCGGGCTGGAGATCATCGGCTTGTCGATCCTCGCCATCAAACCCACGCCCGAGAGCGCCCGCGCGCTGGAGGCCGCCGCACGCGAGGCGCTGCTCAAGGAGGCCGACGACGCGCTCTACGGCCGCCGCAACGCCTCCATCGAACAAGAGCGTGCCATCAAGGAAAACGAACTCGCCACCGAACTCGCCGTCGAACTCAAGAAGCGCCAGATCCGCGATGCCGAAATCGACACGCAACGTAGCGTGCTCGAAAAGCGCAACGCCTTGCGCGCCGCCGAACTCGAATCGCGCATCTCCCTCGAAACCCGCAACAAGGACCTCGTCACCGTTGCCAGCGAGAACGGACGCACCGAGGCCGACACGCGCGCCTACGCCGTCTCCGCGACGATGAAGGCGCTCGCCGACACCAACCCGGACGTGATCCAGGCGCTCGCCAGCATCGGCATGAAGCCTGATCAACTCATCGCCGCCGCGTTCCAGGAGATGGCCGGCCGCGCGGACAAGATCGGTCAACTCAACCTATCGCCCGATCTGCTGCGTGAGTTGCTGGCGCAGGACGGCACCACCCGGACGCCTGTGCCGCGCAAGTGAGAGCCGGCAAAGCGTGACTGCAAATTTTCTGTCCTCCTGAGGCGAGTGCAACGAGCCGAAGGATGACAGACATTTTAGCACCGTGCTCACCATCCACACCCTATGCAGCGGCAGACCGAAAAGAAGATCATCGTCGTCACGCGCGAGGCGCGGCTGGTCGGACTGCGGCGGCGGTTCAACACGGAGCGCCAGGCGAAGTTCTACGTCGAGCACCTCGGCGGCGATTTCAGCGACTACAAAAAAGAGCAGGACACCTACCGGGCGGCCGTCGAGCAAACCGACGCTGCGCTGCGCCCACTAGGTCTGGTGCAGTTCATCGACCGCAACTTTCTGCCGAACTTCGTCTTCGGACCAGAAGACACCGTGGTCGTGCTCGGGCAGGACGGCCTGGTGGCCAACACGCTCAAGTACACCGGCGCGCGCCCGGTCGTCGGCGTCAACCCGGATCCGGGCCGGTTCGACGGGGTGCTGCTGCCGTTCCTCGTGCGCGACCTGCCGAAGATCATGCCTGATACGCTGAAGGGTCGGCGCGCTTGCAAGCCCGTCACGATGGCCAAGGCCACGCTCAACGACGGTCGCGCCCTCTACGCGGTCAACGACTTCTTCGTCGGTCCGCGCTCGCACGTTTCGGCACGGTACGTCATCCACCACGGCGCGCGGCACGAGACGCACAGTTCCAGCGGGGTGATCGTCTCCACCGGGCTGGGCTCGACGGGCTGGCTCAAGAGCCTGCTCACCGGGGCGGACGCGATCAGCGCGACGCTCCACGGCGGCAAGGCAGCCACGGACAAGCCGCCCCTGCCGCCGATGGGTTGGGACGCGGATTATTTGTATTTCACCGTGCGGGAACCGTTCCCGAGCCGCACGACGGCGGCCACGCTCGTCTTCGGCGCGGTGACGGCGCGCGAGCCGCTGCGGCTCCTGTCGCAGATGGCGGAAAACGGGGTGATTTTCAGCGACGGCATCGAGGCAGACTTCCTGGAGTTCAACTCCGGGGCGGAGGCGCGGATCGCAGTGGCCGAACGTAAGGGGCAACTGGTGGTGTGAGACGTGCGCCGCGCCCCTGGCGTGCGAATCCGTTGCATGCAACCCTCCTCCCGTTCCGCACTCGTCCTGCTTTGTTTGATCCTCGGATGGGGCTCGGCGCGTGGCGCAGACCCGGCGATCCCGGCCGAGCTAGCCGTGCCGTCCGACCAGCAGCGGGTGGCCACGCTCACGGCCAAAGGGGTGCAGATCTATGAGTGCCGCCCGGTGGCCGCGGAGACGGGCAAGTACGAGTGGGCCTTCAAAGCGCCGGAGGCGGAACTGTTCGACGCACAGGGCCACCCGGCCGGCAAGCACTACGCCGGACCCACCTGGGAGTTTGCCACGGGCAACAAGGTGGTCGGCAAGGTCAAGTCCAAGGTGGATGCGCCCGACGGCAAGGGAATCCCGTGGCTGCTGCTCGACGTGGTAAGCCAGGAGGACGGTCGTGCGATGATGGTGAAGCTGGGCAGCATCCAGCGCGTGAACACGGTCGGCGGCAAGGCTCCGGCGGAGGCCGCCGACCAGTCCAAAGCGGGGCAGGAACGCCGGGTGGAATACACCGCCACCTACGTGTTCTACACGGTCGGGTCCTGACCATGTCGCGCGCCACTCGACTCTACCTGACCGGTGTCTGCGTGCTGCTGGCAGGGTTCGGCATCGGTGGGACCGTCCTCTGGCAGCACCCACCCGACGACGCGGAAACCGACGATGATGTGCTCGCCATGCAGTACCAATCCAAGGCTTATGACCAAGCGGTGCAGCGCAACGTGGGCGCGACCGGTCTGCTCATGTCGCAGGTGTCGCACGCGCTCGGAAAATTCGCCCAGCCGAGGCCGCTCGCCCTGGCGCTGATGTGTGTTTGCGGTGCGACGACCGTGGGTTTCTTCGTGGCCGCCGCGCGCCGAGGTGATTGAACCATGGAAGCTTTTCCTGTCATCGACCCCTCGACGGGCGAAACCCTGCGCACCTACCCGGCCCATTCGCGCGCGGAGGCTCACGGCATCGTGGAGGCGGTTCACGCGGCTTTTCTCGGGTGGAGACGCACGGACTTCGCCGAACGCGCCGGACGGATGCGGGCCGCCGCCGCGGGGTTGCGCCAGCGCAAGGACGCGCTGGCTGTCCTCGTCCACGAGGAGATGGGCAAGACCCTCCCGGAGGCGGGTGAGGAGGTCGAAAAATGCGCGGCGTGCTGCGAATACTACGCCGGACACGCCGCGGCGATGCTGGCGCCGGAAGCCGCCACGGAAGCGGAGTTCCGGGCGGGCGGCGGTGCGGCGGGTGAACGGGCGTTCGTCACGCACGAACCGCTCGGGGTCGTGCTGGCGCTCATGCCGTGGAATTTCCCGCTGTGGCAGGTCGTCCGCTTCCTCGCGCCGGGCCTGATGGCGGGCAACGCCTGCGTGCTCAAGCACGCCAACAACACACCCGGCTGCGCGCTCGCCCTGGAGGAGGTGTTCCGCGCGGCGGGCTTTCCGCCGGACCTGTTTTGCGCGGTGCTGGTGGACATCCCGGAAGTCGAGGCGCTGATCACGCATCCGCGGGTGGCTGCGGTCACGCTGACCGGCAGCGTGCCGGCGGGCCGGTCCGTGGCCGCCATCGCCGGGCGCGTGCTCAAGAAGTGCGTGCTCGAACTCGGCGGCAGCGACCCCTACGTCGTCCTGGCAGACGCCGACCTAGACCTCGCCGCGGAGGTCTGCGTGCGCGGCCGCTTGCTGAACGCCGGGCAAAGCTGCATCGCGGCCAAGCGGTTCGTCGTGGTGGAAGCCGTGCGCGCGGAGTTCGAGCGGAGGTTTGTCGAGCGCATGGCCGCGGCGGCTCCGCTCGCCCCGCTCGCCACCGTGGGCGGCCGGGATCGGCTGCACGCACAGGTGCGTGCCAGCGTCGAAAAGGGTGCGCGTTTGCGGCTCGGCGGCGAGGTGCCGCCGGGTCCGGGGGCGTTTTATCCGCCGACCGTGTTGACGGACGTACACCCGGGTATGGCGGCGTACGAGGAGGAACTCTTCGGTCCCGTGGCCGCGATCCTGCCGGTGGCGGATGAGGCGGAGGCGATCCGCGTGGCCAACGACACGGCCTTCGGGCTCGGCGCGGCGGTGTTCACGCGGGACCTCGCCCGGGGCGAGCACATCGCCGCGCACGAACTCCAGGCGGGCGCGGCGTTCGTCAACGCCGGGGTGCGTTCGATGCCGGGACTGCCGTTCGGCGGCGTCAAGGACAGCGGTTACGGGCGCGAACTTTCCCGGCACGGAATCTTGGAGTTCGTCAACGTCAAGACGGTGTTGGTGCGAGGATAAACAGGCCGCGGGCGCGGCAAGTGTCGCTACTTCCACAATCCCGCCGGACCGTAGAGCCGCGCGTCGGTGTTCTTCTCGTAAGGCATGTGCTCGGGGCGGTGGACCAGCTCAATCGTAAGACGCCACGGCGTCACGGCGTAGCGCATAACCTGGCCCGCACGAGGGTTGCCCTCGGGAGTAACGTTCGGTCCGCCTAGCAGCAGGCAACCGTGGGCTTCCAGGTATTTTCCCGCCGCGTCCACGTCGTCCACGTAGAAGGCAAGGTGCGGCACGTTCACGTCGCTGTTTCGCGGCATGGCCGTGGTCTGGTCAGGAGCGTGGTATTCGAGCAGTTCGACGTTGAGGTTCGGCCCGAGGCGCAGCATCGCCAGGCGCATGGAGGCGCGTGGGTCGACGCCGAGTTTTTTCGTCATGGAGTCGCCCTGCGGATCGCTCGTCGGGCCGTCGGTCCAGAGCAGGTCCGCGCCGAGCACGTCCACGAAGAACTTTGTCGCCTGATCAAGGTCGGGCACCGTCAGGCCGAAGTGATCGATGTTCCTCGCGCCAGGAATGCCGCGCGCGGGCGGTGGTTCGGCCGGCAAAACCGGCGTGCTCAGCAGCAGGGCTGTCAGCGCAAAGACGAGGGAAAGTCGCATGGATCAACCTATTTCGGGAACGCCGTGGGCGCACGCCTTGCTTCTTGTCCGGCGGTCCGGTTAGATGTCCGCCTACTCCATGGCTCGCTTTGTTCTCCTCCTGATCATCCTGTGGGCTGCCCCCGCGGCGCGCGGCGCGGACTGGGTGGAGTGGGACCGCGCGAGCGACCACGTCGTCTCCGCCGCGCACGACACCGGGGCTGCCTGCCCGAAGGCCCGGCAACTCTCGGACGGCGAGGTCCTGCTGACGTACCACCACGGCGAGAGCTTCGGCAACTGCGGCAGCCGGGTGACGGTTCGCCGCAGCCGCGACGGCGGCGCGACGTGGTTCCAGTCGCAGGAAGTCGAGAGTCCCGAGCGGGGCTACTGGGGCTTCAGCAACCCCGAC
>CAXTMD010000209.1:3581-8310 GCA_964245035.1 uncultured Chthoniobacterales bacterium | reverse complement strand
GCGGGCAACCCTCGGCCGGCGGGCGCGGCGGGTGACTTGGCACGCGACGCTGGCGGAGGCGCTGGCGGCGGCAAAGGGCAAGGCGCTGATCTTTTCCAACGAGTTCGTCGACGCCTTCCCCTGCGCGCAGTGGGTGTTCGACCCCGACGCCGGCTGGCGGGAGGTCGAGGTGACCTGGGACGAAGAGGCCGGCGGACCTGCCGAGCGCGCGGGCGAACCGATCCCGGCCGCGCGGCGGGCGTTGACGAGCGTGGCGACGATGGGAGCCGTGCCGGGCCAGCGGGCCGAGGTGTTCGGAGCCTACCGCGACTGGCAGCGCGAGCAGCTCGCCCGGTGGGAGCGCGGCCGGCTGCTCACCATCGACTACGGCGACCGGCTGCCGACCCTGTACCGCCGTCACCGCGACGGCACGCTGCGGGCGTACTGCCGTCAGATGCGTTTCACGGGAGGCGAAGTTTACGCGCGGATCGGTCAGCAGGATCTGACGGCCGACGTGAACTTCACCGACCTGGACCGCTGGGGCGCGGACCTCGGGCTGGTCACTTCCGGGTACGGCACGCAGGCGAATTTCCTGCGCTGCTGGCTGCCACCGGGCCGCGTGCGCCAGGCGTGCCGTGATCCCCGGCTGGCGTTTTTGCTGGACCCGGATGGAGCCGGCGGGGCGTTCAAGGTGCTCGAACAAACGCGCGGCCAGGGCTAGTACGACGCGTACGGGTCCTCGGACTGCGCGGGGTCGGCTGCTTCCAGACCCAACGCCGCGCGGCCATCCCCGCAGCGGCGAAAACCCATCAGCGGCCCGTCGCTCCGAGGCACGTTCTTCTCGAAGCAAATGAACTTGAACGCCATGCCCATGGTTGAGGGGTGCATCAGCGACTTGAAGGACCGGATGAAGCTCAGCAGTTCCGGGGTCATCTCGCGGCTGGAGCGTTCGACGGCGAGCAGTTCGTTCTCTCCGAGGCCGACCAAAAAGTGGTGCTGGTCGCAATAACCGGTCAGCTTCAGGCCGCTGGCCTCGGCGCGCTCGGCCAGGGTCGTGAAATCGACGTGCGCGGTCAGATCGCATTCCCCGACCATCACCAGCGGGTCGTCCCCACGCTGGTGGTCACGGTAGGTGGACAGCGTGCCGGTCCGGCGCTCGGGCGCGTAGTACACGTCGCGCGGGTGGCCGTAGTCGACGGCCAGGACGTACCCCTGGCCGAGCACCCGGGACACGTCCTCGACCCAACGGGGAGCGGCGAGGTTGACCTCCGTGCGGTACTCGCCCGCGCTGTCGTCGGTCACGGGGACCGGCAGCCGTTCCACCGCCGCGCGCAGGAGCGAGTTCGAAGGCGGGCCGTAGACGAACCGGAACCCCTGCTTGCCCACGTCCACGAAGTTTTCCTGCCACGGTCCGCCCGCCGACGTGACGAGGTGCACCGGGAAGGCGTCGAGCAGTTCGTTGGAAAAATGCACGCCGCAGAGCGCGCCGTTCTCGAACTCGTCGAGGCCGCGGCTCCAGCGCACCTTGTTGCGCGGCCAGGTGCTCAGGGTGGCCTGCTGCTCGGCCTGGAGGCGGGGGTTGGGCTCGACGATCCAATACTTGAGGCAGGCGTGCAGGTTCGGCGAAAACCGCTTGGTCCACGAGAGCACGTCTGCGGCGAGCTGGGCGTCGTGGGCGCCTTCCTCCAGGATCGTGAAGGTCACGGGCCGGTTCATGCGCTCCCACATCTGCTCGACCTGCTTGGCGATGAGTTCGCCAAAGAGCCGGCCCACGCTCACGCTCGTGTAAAAGTCGCCCTGCCGTCCGATCCGCGCACGGCCGGCCCCGTAGTAGCCGAGCTTCGGGTGATAGAGCGCCTGCTGCATGAACCACTTGAAGGTCACCGGGCCGTGGGCCGCGATCTGCTGGCGGATGTAATCGAGGAGTTCGCGGTTGCCGGAAAAGGGCGCCATAGAAACAAACGTCGCGTGCGGGACGCAGCACGCGACGCGGCGGCAAGCTTACGGCATTTCCCCTGGCCGGCAACCGCCTTCGGGAGGAGGGCGGCGAAAACTTTGGGATTGCGTCGGCGGGCAATTTGTGGAGATTGCCGGCTGCGCGCTCCTCGGGCGCCGCTTCCCTCCCCGGCGCGTCGTCATGCGGAACACTTACAAGTACCAACCTTCCTTTTACCGCCGTCACTGGTTCATCGCGTTGCTGGCTCTGATGTTGGTCGCCGCGGCGGTGGCGGGCGGGCTGGCTTACGGGTTCCACCTGCATCTGCAAGCCAAGGCCGCCGAACTGGACATGACCAAGCTCGGCGACATGGAGGACGCCAGCACGATCTTCGACCGCAATGGGGCGACCTTCGGTTACATCTACGAGGAACGCCGCGAGCGCGTGCCGCTCGCGCAGATGGCCGTGGATCTCCAGCACGCCGTGGTTTCGGCGGAGGACAACCGTTTTTACACCCACAGCGGCAGCGACCCGCGCGGGATTTTGCGCGCGGCCTACCAGAACCTGCGCGGCAGCCGCATCCGCCAGGGCGGCAGCACGATCACCCAGCAGCTCGCGCGCAACACCTTCCCGCTGGGCGGGCGGACGTTCTCGCGCAAGATCCTGGAAATCTACGTCGCCCACCGCATCGAGACGGCCCTGTCCAAGGACCAGATCATGGAGTACTACCTCAACCGCATCTACCTGGGCAGCGGGTTGTACGGGGTGGAGGCGGCGTCCAAAGGGTACTTCGGCCGGCACGCGAGCGAGTTGTCGCTGGGGGAGGCGGCCACGCTGGCGGGTTTGATCAACAGCCCGAACAACAAGAGCCCTTGGCACGACAAGCGCGCGGCCAAAAACGCCCGCGACACCGTGCTCTCGCGCATGCTCGACGAGCAGTACATCACCCGCGAGCAGTACCAGACGGCCGTGGAGGACGACCTGTCCGTCAAGCCGCGCACGCTCGCCAGCAGCGACAGCTACGCGCTCGAAGCCGTCCGCCAGCAAGTGATCGCGCAGGTAGGCCTGGACCGGGCAGTCAGCGAAGGACTCAAAATCTACACGACCATCGACGGACGGGTGCAGCAGGCGGCCGAGACGGCCCTGCGCGCGCAACTCGACGAGGTCGAACGCAACCCGGCCTTTCAGAACCACCAGACCTACGCGCAGTACACGGCAAACTTCCATGAAGAAGAGAAGCGCCTGGCCCAGGCCGCTCCTCCGGCCGACCCCGACGCCCAGCAGCCGAGCATCCACAGCGTCATCGCCAACCCGGAGTATCTGCAAGGCGCGCTCATCGCCCTCAACAACGCGGACGGCGGGATCGTGGCGCTCGTGGGCGGCCGCGACTTCCACCAGAGCGAGTTCAACCGCGCCATGAACCAGCACGCGCGCCGGCCGATGGGCACGGCCTTCACGCCGCTGGTCTACGCGGCGGCGTACCAGAAGGGCATCTTCCCGGGCCGGCTCTTTCTCGACCAGGTGCTCGACAACCGCCAGGTGATGGTCGGCGGCCAGAACGGCATCCTGGGCGAATGGGGCGTCGAGCGCGCCGGCAACCGCTACGATGGCCCGATCCCGGCCGGGCTGGCGTTGGTCGAAGGCAAAAACGCCGCGACCGTGCGCGTGGGCAACGAGGCCGGCCTCGACAACGTCCTCGCGCTGGCGAAACGAGCCGGCATCACCTCGCCGTTGCGCGAGTTCCCCGCGACGTTTCTGGGCAGCAGCGAGATGACGCTCGCCGAACTCGCCTTGGCTTACACCGGATTCCCGAACACCGGCTGGCGGCCGGCGGCGCCGTACATCTTGACCAAGATCGAGGATTCCGATGGCAACGTGCTCTTCCAGGCCAAGCCAGGACCCCGCGCGCGCATCGTGGACGTGGCCCCGGCTTTCCAGGTGCACAACGAACTCGCGCAGATCCTGAAGACCGGCATCGCCGCGACGGCGGGCGGGCGCTACGGGCTGCGGCCGATGGTGGCCGGCGGCAAACCGGGCACGGCCTACAACTTCACCGACGCGTTGTTCGCGGGGTACAACAGCGAGGTGACCTGCGCGGTGTGGGCGGGCTTCGACAAGCCGTCGCCGATCTATCGCGGCGCCTTCGGTAGCCAGGTGGCTTTGCCGGTGTGGGTGAACGTGATGAACGCGGCGGCCCAGGCGATGCCGCCCAAAGACATCCCGGTGCCGAGCGGCCTGCGGAAGGTGGAGATCTGCACGGAGTCGGGCGAGTTGGCCACCGACCGGTGCTACGAGACGATTGACGGCGAACGCCACCGCACGACGTTCACCACCTACGCCACCCGGGAAGAGATGCCGACGCGTCCCTGCCCGGTGCACGGCGGCGGGCGGTCTTCCATCGGCGAGTACGCAGCGCTTCGCCAAGGCGCGGCGAACGCCGTCCCCGTCGCCCGTCCGGCCACCGATCCGAATGCTCCGAAGGTGGTTCGCGCCCAGGCGGCGGCAAACGTCGATGTCCTCAGGCCGGTACAGATCAAGGCGCCGACAGTTCTCGGAACCGAGGATCACGATCCTTACGATGCCGTGCGTCCGGTGCTGGAAAATCCGGACCATCCGGCAGCCACGGCAAACGGCAACCCAACGTTGAACAAGTCGCCGGAGGTGGCGAACGCCCCCGCGGGCCCCGAGCCGGAGAAGAAGGTGATGCGCGCCACCGCGGTCAATCCCGACGAGCAGCAAACCGCATCGCTGCCGCCGGTGAAGATCGACCCGCCGGAGTCGCTGGAATTCAATTGATGATTGTAGGGCAGGCGC
>CAXTMD010000209.1:0-3571 GCA_964245035.1 uncultured Chthoniobacterales bacterium | reverse complement strand
GCCCTTTGCCGCGGCGGGCGGGGCGCCTGCCCTACAACGTCAACCTTCGATGGTGTTGATCTCGACCGGCTCGACCTTCACCCCGATCTCCTCCAGCCAACTGATCGCGCGCTCGATCTCGGGGTTCTCGCCTTCGAGTTCGATGGACACCAAGCCGATCTCCTCGTTGACGCTCGCCTGCCGGATGTTCGTCACCACGGCGAACTTCTTGCCCAGTTCGTAGACGACAGGCTGCGTGACGAGCCGCGGCTGAAACATCAACCAGAGACGGGACTTCATGGGTGGTAGTTACTCGTAGGTCGCGGATGCCTTGCCGTCCTTGTACTGCACGGTGACCTTCGAGACTTCGAGCAGGTTGATGTTCTCCCAAACGTAGGCTTTGCCGTCTTTGTCGGCGACCTTCAGGTCCCAAGATTTCCCCTTGGCCGTGCGGCTGAACTTGATGTCCACGTGGTCGCCGCTGGGCAGCACGTCGCGGCCGAGGATGTCCTCCTCCCACTCCTCGGTGCTGTGCGGCGAGACGAACACCGAATGGATGTCGAACCCAGTTTTGTTCACCAGGGTGAAATCCTGTTCGCCAGCCCGGACGGGAGTCAGGGCCGCGAAGACGAGAACGGACAGCAGGGCAAGAAGCTTGTTCATGGGCGCGGTGGGATTCCGGAAAGAATCGCGCGCCACGTTCCGGACGGTTCCTAGCCGCCGGCAATCGCCGGAACGATGCTCAGCTCGTCGCCCGCGCGCACGGCTGTCGCCTGTTCTTCGAGGAAGCGGATGTCCTCGTCGTTGACGTAGACGTTGACGAAGCGGCGGACGTTGCCCTGCTCGTCGCAGATGCGGTCCTTCAGACCGGGGTAGGTCGCGTCGAGCGAACGGAGCAGTTCGCCAACGGTCGCGCCGTCCGCCTGGACGACCTCCTGTTCGCCGGTGAGTTTGCGGAGCGGGGTGGGGATGCGGATGTTGATGGCCATAAGGTAGAAAAGGTTCAAGCCGCGGCGGGTATTTCGCGGGCGAGCAGTTCGTCGAACTCGCGCAGACTGGGTTTGATCAGGCGCGGGCTGCCGCAGTGCCCAGCGACTGCCTCGGCCGTCTTGAGGCCGTGCCCGGTGATGCAGAGCACGGTGCTCTCGTCGGGGGCGATCTTGCCGGTTTCGACGAGCTTCTTGGCGCAGGCGACCGTCACGCCGCCAGCGGTTTCGGCGAAGATGCCCTCGCACTCGGCGAGCAAACGGATGCCCTCGATGATCTCTTCGTCGGTCACGTCCTCGGCGCTGCCGCCGGAGTCGCGCATCGTGTGGATGGCATAATAGCCGTCGGCGGGCGTGCCGATGGCGAGCGACTTGGCAATCGTCTGCGGCTTGGCGACTGGCTTGACGAGGTCCGAGCCCTTCTTCATCGCTTCCGCGATGGGTCCGCAGCCGCTCGCCTGCGCGCCGTGCACGCTGTACGGCGCTTTGTCGATCAACCCGAGGGTGGCAAACTCCTTGTAGGCCTTGTGGACCTTCGTCAGCAGTGAGCCGCTCGCCATCGGGATGACCGTGTGCCGCGGCGTGCGCCAGCCGAGTTGTTCGGCGATCTCGAAGCCCATCGTCTTGGAGCCTTCGGCGTAGTACGGGCGCAGGTTCACGTTGACGAACCCCCAACCGTACTTGCCCGCGATCTCCGAGCAGAGCCGGTTCACCTGATCGTACGCGCCGTGGATGCCGATGACGTTCGTGCCGTACACCAGCGAGCCGAGCACCTTGCCGCTTTCCAGGTCGGCCGGGATCAGGACGTAGCTCTTCAGTCCGGCGGAGGCGGCGTTGGCGGCGACGGAGTTGGCGAGGTTGCCCGTGGAGGCGCACGCAACCGTCTCCAGCCCGAGTTCGCGGGCGCGGCTCAGCGCCACGGACACCACGCGATCCTTGAACGAGAGGGTGGGGTAGTTGACCGTGTCGTTCTTGATGTACAACTCCCGCAGCCCCAGCCGCCGCGCGAGGCGGTGCGCGCGCACCAGCGGCGTGAACCCGACCTGCGTGCCGACGGTCGGTTCGCCGTCGATGGGCAGCAACTCCCGGTAGCGCCACATCGTCTGCGCGCGCCGGGCGATGGCTTCGCGGGTCAGCGTGTGCCCGATGGCCTCGTAGTCATAGGCGGCTTCCAGCGGTCCGAAGTCGAACTCGCAGATGTGGATGGCCTGCTTCGGGTAGGTGCGTCCGCATTCGCGGCAGCGCAGTTGGGTGAAGAATTTGTTGCGGTCTTTGTCCATGTTTTTCCTCGTGGCGCTCCCAGCCAGCGAGTGTGGAAAAACCGCGGACGACCGCCACCTCGCAGCCGGAGGAAAGCGTGGAAAGACGGTGCACAGATACGGTGACCGCTCTCCGTCCGCAACGCGGAACGAAAAAGGGCAACGGCCGACACGGTCTCTCTCATCTTTCCGCGCGCCGACAATCGCTTGCCGCCGCCCGGCTGGAATTAGCACCTGGGCCTGACGCGGGCGCGTCAGCGGTTGCCGTGGCATCGTCGGGCCAGTCCCTCCGCCACTCTGGATAAGAGCTTGGATGGACGCTTAAAGCAGGAAGCGCCGCGCGTCAAACGCTTTCGTCGCCGTCGTCTGCCTGTGTGGCAGCCGCCTTGGCGGCCAGCACGGCGGCGGAAACCGGCGTCGTGGCGAGCGGCAGCGTTTCTGTGTCCTCGTGGCCGTGGCCGCCAGCCGCCGGACTTTTTTGCCCGAAGACGAGCGAACGCTGCCGCGCGGCCAACTGCTCGACGGCCGGCTCCAGGACGGCGGCACGTTCAGCCGTCCATTGCGCGGCGCTGACCCCGTCCGGGTGGATGATGCCCGCCCGCGTCGTTTCGGGTTGCAGGCCCTCGGCCAGACCCATCAAGAACAAAGCGCCGAGCCCCAGGCCCTGCCCGCCTTCGAGTTGCGCGGCCGTCGGCGTGCCGGAGGGCGCCCCCCCGCCGGTGCGAAAGTCGATGAGCTGTCCGCTGGCCCCGGCAAACTCTGGCCGGTCCAGCAGCACGGCGTCGCAACGCGCCTGCACCTTCAGCAAACCCCCGGCGGTTTTGAGGTCCGCGCGCAACGTGCGCTCCAGGCACAGCCAGCGCGGCTCAGGGCCGGCGGCTTCGGCGAGTCCTTCCAGGCAGCGGCGCGCAGCCCACTCGGCGCGGGAGAGCGTGCTGCGCCACCAGAAAGGGAGTTCGTCGGCGGCCAGCGTCCGGCGCAGGGTTGCTTCGCTGCCGGCCCGCGCCCGCGACAAGCCGTCGGTGAGCGCCCGCCGCCAATCGTCGGCCGCGACGCGCCGAGGTTCCTGCGACGCGCCGAGCGCGACGCGCAGCCAGCCGTGCACCAGGCGGCCAACCACCCAATTCTCGCGCCGGTTGAGGCTGCCGCCTTCGTCGCGCCAGGGCTGCGCCGCGAAGAGGTGCTGGAGCGCAAACGTCGCCGGACGGTTCCAGGCCGTTTCGAGGTCGCGGCCCGACCAGGCGGCGTTGAAGGGGAGTTCGTCCGGGGCGGTCAGGGCCGAGAAGTTCAAGAAGTAGGCGTCGAACGCCGCGGCGGGGTCGCGCCGCCGGGTGAACACCTCGCGGA
>CAXTMD010000208.1:0-8344 GCA_964245035.1 uncultured Chthoniobacterales bacterium | reverse complement strand
GTACACGGCGAACTCGCGCGCCTCGCGGGAGTTCGCCGTGTACTACGACTTCCCCAAGCCGCCCGATCCTGCTGCCGCCGCCAACGCCGAACCCGCCGACGCCCTGCGTGACCCGGAGTACGCCTTCTCCGACAACGGCGCGTTTACTCTCCCTCTCAAGGACGGTGCCGACCCGGAGGCCAGCGGTCCGGGCGACGGCGACGACCTCAAGAAAGTGGCGGCACTGCGCACGAGCAAGTCTCTCGCCGACCCGGTGCGGTTCGCCCAGGAGGTGGCCGCGCTGCGCCGGTCCGTCCACGCCGGCCTCGCCTCACCCTACGACGCCTACCTGCAAAATTGCCTGGACGACCTGGACGACTTCCTGAAGGAGGACCGCGCCAAGCTGACCCCGGCGGCCGTCCGGCGCTACGTCGCCTTGAGGATCGAAACGCTGGCCACGGAGGGCTGGGGCGGCGGGGTCGCAGACGCCATCGGCCTGAAGGTCCCGGAAAACGCCGACGAGACCGATGCACCCAGTTCCGAACCCCTCGGCCGCGGCAAAGGGGTGGACGACAAGGTGTTCAACGACATCCGCGCCGCCTACAAGGAGCCGGAACTGACGCCCTTCAAGGACTACCTCGATTTCTTGGCCATCGCCGTGGTCGCCAATCATCAGATCATCGTCCCCGTGCCCAGCCAAGAGAAGGACGGCGAGCCGCTGACGTACACCTCGCGCGATTACCCGAAGCTGGAGAAACTCACGGAGGCGTTTTTGCAGGAGCAGCCCCACAGCCACAAGCGCGAGGCCGTCCGCCTGCTCTACGCGCGGGCCGTTTACGACGCTTCCCGGCCGCGGCTGGTCTCGCAGTACCGCGTCTGGCCGCAAAGCGGCACGTACGCCAGCCAGCTCGCCCCGGTGCCCCAGCGCGTCGAGCTCTTTGACCCGGCCCGGCTCGGGTCCGCGCTCAACGCCTACGACAAGGAATTTCCGCACGGCCGCTACGCCGCGGACATCCGCAACCTGCGCGGCCTGCTGGCCTGGCGCACGCAGGACTGGGCCATCGCGCTCGACCTGACCTTGAAAACCCTCGCCGACAAAAACTCGCCCGACCTCCAGCCCGAGGCGGCGCTGCGGCTGGCGAACATCTTCTCCGACGGCCTGGCCGACGACACGGAACGCGCCCGACTCCTCGCCGCGATCCGCGCGCAACCCGGCGCGCCCGAGAAGCTGCGCGCCTACCTGAAGGTGTGCGACGGACCGCTGCGCTCATACAAGAGCTGGCTGATGGAATCCTCGGGGGTGTTCGCCCGCACAGGTCGGTAGGGCAAACGGCACTCAGGCGCGGCCTGACCCGAAATCAGCGGGCCTCACGCTCGAACGTCGCGGCGTTTTGCAGCAACTCCTTCTGCTTTTGCCGAAAGGCGTCGCTGCCGGGCGGCACCGGCTCGGCGTGCGGGTCAACCCAGCGGATCAGCGCACCGTCACGGAAGTAAAATCGGTCCTCGGCCGTGCGGACGATCTTGCCGGACCGCAGACCGTCGTAGTCGGAGTCCGTCCGGAAGACGAAGATCAGCTTGCCTTCCCAGTAGTAATATTCCTCGGTCGCCTCGCCGCTCTCCCCGTAGAAGGTGGCGACGGTCTTCACGAGCGCGTCACCGTCGAAGAACGCCACCAGCGCGCCGCCTTCCATCGAGAAGCCGGAGAGTTCCTTTTTGACCTGCCGGTACTTCGCGGCGTGCGCGTTGATCTCCTGGTAGTGCGCGCGTGTGTCACGAACCGCCGCTTCCACCTGGGAATCATCCGGGGCCGCGTTGCCGCGCGTCCAACCGAACACAGCAAGGATCGCGGCGACCAAAATCGTTTTCATGGGGGATCGGTTTGTTCCTCTTCCAACCGGCCCAGGATGACCGGAGCCACCCGGCGCAGCAAGTCCGCAAAGGTGGTCACCACCGGATCTCGGCTGTCGGGGTTGATCGCCAGCACGAACTCCGCCCCCGCCAGCGCCGGCAGCGACCCACCTTCGGGCAGCGGAACCAAATCGGGCGGCATCATGCCCACTCCCAGCGCGGTGATCCCCAGCCCCGCCAACACGGCGGCGCGCAGGCCCGTGATGGTGGCCGCTTCGAAGCGCACCGACCAGCGCCGCCCCGCCTGCCGCAGGGCGGCCAGCACGATCTCGCGCGGCACCGTGCCGGGCGGCGTGAGCACCAGGGGAACGACGCCCGCCTCGCGTTCCAGCACGCCGGGTTGGCCCACCCACACCAGGGTTTGCGGCGCGATCAGCTCGCCGTCGCTGCCTCCGGCCAGACGTTTGGTCAGGATCAGGTCCAGTTCGCCGGCCCGCAGTTGGGGCAGCAGGTTGGCGCTGGTGCCGGTGACGACAAACAGCTCGAAGCGGGCGTGGCGGCGGCGCAGGTGCCCGAGGATTTCCGGCAGGGCGGTGAGGTTGAAGTCGTCGATGATCCCCAGGCGCACCGAGCCTTCCAGCGGCGGCTGGGCGAACTGGCGGCGCGCCCGCCCGAGCACCTCCAGCAGTTCGCGCGCGTAGCCGAGCATCGCCTCGCCGTCCCGGGTCAGCTCCACCGTGCCGGGCAGCCGCCGGAAAAGCAGGCGGCCAACGGTTTCCTCCAGCCGGCGCACCTGGGTGCTGACGGACGGCTGGGCGATGTGCAGGCGCTCGGCCGCGCGGGTGAAGCTGCGGGCCTCCGCCACGGCGACGAAGGCGCGCAGCCGCTCGGGTTCTAGGAAGTCGGGTTCCAGCATCGCGCCCGTTCTCTCCGGCGGGCAGCCGGCGAACGCAAGCCCATGCGTTTTGCCTATGGCCGGCATCCACACAAAAGATTGGCGGTCGGCCGTTTGCCGCGCATCCTGCCGAACGCAGACGCTCTCCCATGACGACCACCACCGTTGACGTTCACACCCACTTCATCCCCCAGTCTTACATCGACGCCTTGGCCCGGGCCGGCGTCTCGGCCGCGGAGGTCGGCTTCCCGCTCCAACCGTGGAACGTTCAGGAACGGCTGGAGGTGCAGGCCAAGAACGGCATCGCCACCGAGATGATCTCACTCTCCTCGCCCGGATTGCGCTACTTTCCGGGCGGACAAGCGGTGCGGCTCTGCCACGGCTTCAACGACGAACTGGCCGAACTTGTGCGTGCGCATCCCCGGCAGTTCGGCGGCCTGGCCACCCTGCCTCTGCCCGACGTGGACGCTTCGCTGGCCGAGATCGCCCGCGCCTACGACGAGCTGAAGCTGGACGGCATCATCCTGATGACCAACTACGACGGCCTCTACCCGGGCGATCCGAAGTTCGCCCCGGTGTTGGAGGAACTCGACCGGCGCGGGGCCGTTGTCTTCCTGCATCCCACCGAGGCGGTGGGCAACGCGCACCTGACCTTCGGCTACCCCGCGCCCATGGTCGAGTACCCGGCCGAGACCACGCGCACGGTCGTCAACCTGCTGGACACCGAGACGATCACCCGCTTCCCCAGGATCCGCTGGATCGTCTCGCACGGCGGCGGCACCCTGCCGCTGCTCCTGGATCGTCTGGAGCACCTCTTCCCGTGGAAGCGGCACCTCGACCCGCAGGAAGCCGCGAAGAAGGTGGCCGAGCAGGTCGCTTCGATCTATTGGGATCTGGCCATCGTCTGCTACGAGGCTCCGCTGCGGGCCATCCAGGCCGCGCACCCGGCCTCCCGGCTGCTGATGGCCTTTGACCTGCCTTACTACCCCGTCGACCAGATCGCGGTGGCCAAGGGGAACCTGGAAAGATTCCGAGGCTTTTCCGACGGGGAAAAGCAGGCCATCGACTTTGGCACTGCCCACGCCCTCTTCCCCCGCGTCGCCGGGGCCAACGCCGGGTGAGCCCAAAGGCACGCCCGACCGCGGCGCCGTTCAGCCCTGGGCGGCGTTGGAAGCGGCCTCCCATGCTTCCCAGGTGGCCAGGCGTTCCGCGTAGGTGTCGCGCACCCACGGCAGCCCCTCGCGTCCCAGGATGAAGCGCAACGGAGGGTGCTCCGCGTCCACGACTTGGAGCACGGCCTCGGCGGTCGCCTGCGGATTGCCGCGCTCCTGGCTCATCAGACGCCCGAAGACCTGCTGCCGCAGCTCGGCGTAAGCCTCCAGGCCCGTCGCCATCTTACCCGAGGCGGGGCCGCCGAACTCCGTGGCGTAGGCTCCGGGTTCGATGAGCGTCACCTTGATACCGAAGGGTTTGACCTCGTGCGCCAGGCTCTCGTGCAGCGCCTCGAAGGCCCACTTGGTGGCGCAGTAAAAGCCGATGAGCGGGATCGTCACTAACCCGACGGTGCTGGAGGTCCCGACGATGTGCCCGCTGCCCTGCTCGCGCAGCAACGGCAGCGCAGCCTGGATCACCCGCAGCGTGCCGAAATAATTGGTGTCGAACACGGCGCGCACCTCCTCGATGCTCGCCTCCTCCGTCGTGCCGACCAGCGGGTAGCCCGCGTTGTTGAGCACCACGTCTAGACGGCCGAAGTGGGCGTGGGCCTGCTGCACGGCCTGCCGCGCCTGGTCGGCGTCGGTCACGTCGAGTGCCAGGGGCAGGACGGCGTCGCCGAAGCGTGCTTGCAGGTCGGCCACGTCGGCCACGTTGCGGGCGGTGGGGGGGGGCCGGGGGGGGCGGGGGGGGGGGGGGGGGGGGGGGCCCCCCCCCGCCCCCCCCCCCGCGAAGCGCCAGTGATGAACCAAGTTTTTTGCATAGAGTGATCCAGATTGCTTGGCTCACACCGTGCACGCTCATCTAAACACCGTCAAGATAAATTAGATACCGTTAAGATTGGTTGTGCGGCGGCAAAGTGAGGGGATTGTGTCATGGATGTTGTCATGGAGCCCGCCGTCGCAGCCGTCGGTTTTGACCTGGGCGAGACGCTGCTTTTCTACCGGGACACCCCGCTGAGTTGGGCCGCGCTCTACGAACCGGCGTTGGCGCAGGTCGCCCGGGTGTGCGGCCTGGAGCCGACGCCGGCCCAGGTCGCCGCGGGCTGTGCGATCCTGCGCCAACACAACACCCGGATCGTCCCCCGGGAGCGCGAGGTGCCCTCCGACGAAATCCTCGCCGCGATCCTGGCGGCTTGGCAGGTCACGGCCGATCCCGGGAAGCTTGCCGCGGCCACAGAGAGCTTTTTCGGATTTTTCCAGCAGCGCACCGCTTGCTACCCGGACACCCTGCCGGTGCTCACGGCCTTGAGGTCTGCCGGCCTGCCGATGGGTGTGCTCACCGATGTACCGTACGGGATGCCGGCGAGTTTTGTGCGCCGCGACCTGCGCACCGTCGGCATCGCAGATTTCCTTGACGCCGTGCTCACCTCCGGGGAGATCGGCTGGCGCAAGCCGGCGGCGGACGGCTTCACCGCGCTGGCGACACGGCTGGGCACCACGCCGGAGAAGATGCTTTTCGTTGGCAACGAGGCCAAGGATGTCCGCGGTGCGGTCCGGGCCGGCGCCTGGGCCGTGTTCCTCGACCACGACCACGCCGGGACCGACCATGGACAACAGGCGACCGTCCGACGTCTCACCGACCTTCTGCCCCTGCTCGCGGCGCTCGGACGGGGAGCGGCGGGGTAGCGGCGGAGATCGACATCGGCGGGCCTCTACGCGCTCTCCACTTTGCCGCGGACCCAGTGCAGACCCAGCGCGCCGTGCGGCACCTGGTCGCGGAACTCCTCGATCTGACGCTCGCCCCGGCCGTTGACCGCGCGCACGAACACGCGAATTTCCTCGGCCGGGGCGGTCGGCGTCCACACGTAGCGCCACAGACTCCAAGAGATCAGCGTGCCCGGCTCGTGGATGTCGGCGGGCGCGTACGTCTGCCCGCCGTCGGTGCTGACCTCCACCGCGCTGATGCCCTTGTCGCCGCCGAAGGCCATGCCACGAAACTCCACGGGCTGGCCCACGCGGAAGGGCTGGTCGAAGTTGCCGCCGTGCGCGGGCGCGTCGATGCGGCTGGTCGTGGGCACGAAGATGTTCGGCCCCCAACCTTGCTCGGTGTAGAAACCCACGCCCTCGATGCCGTGGCGGTTGATCTTGAGCCGCGGATCATCCTTCTGGATGAACTCCAACCGCGTGACCCACTTGGCCATCCGCTCGCCGTAGATGCCGGGCACGATCATGCGCATCGGAAAGCCGTGGTGCGACGGGATCGGCTCGCCGTTCATCTCGTAGGCGACGAGCGTCGTCCTCTCGTTGGCCTTGGAGAGCGGGAAGGTCTCAAAGAACCCGTCGGCCGCATGGAAGAGCACCGTCGCGCAATCCGCCTTGGGCTTGACGGCGGCCAGCAAGTCGGGCAGCGGCACGCCTTTCCAGCGCGCGTTGGAGATCAACCCGCTGCCGACGCCATAGGAGATGCATTGCAGGGTGGTCTCCTGCTCGACGGCGGGCAGCGCGGCCAGCTCGTGGAAGGTCCAGACGCGCGGGTTCTCGACGTTGCCCACGATGTCGAAGCGCCAGATGTCTCGCGCCACGTCGGGGTCGACGAGGTTCTTGGTGACCTGGTAGAACTTGTCGTTGGGTGTGAGCTTCTGCACCTGCGGGCCGCCGTACTGCGTGCCGTCGTAGTGGAAGGTGCCGAGTCCGTAGAGCCGGCGCAGGAACGCGGCGAGCGCGGTGGCGGCGAGCGTCCCCAGCCCTCCGGCCAGGAAGCGGCGGCGGGTCAGGCCAGTGGTGTCGGCTGGCGCGGCGGACCGCGGCGGGGTCGTCAGCAGCGCATGGAAGAACAGGATGGCCGTCCCGCACACGCCAAACGACGCCAGCATGCCCAACGCGGTGAGCACGTCGGCCTGCGTCGGCGGGTGGCCGGCGTAGCTGGTCAGCAACTGCGGCCAGAGCAGCGCCACGAATAGCGCCCACACGCCGAACACCCCCGGCACGACCAGCCGCCAGCCGCGCGGGTTTTCCGCCCGGGACAGCCACCGCACGAACAAGGCATAAACCACCCCGCCCGCCGCCGCGGCACCGAGTTGACCGGCCAGCGCGCCGAAGACGCCTTGCAGCTTGAGCTGAGAATAGCCGCCAGCCCGCACGAGCGCGCCGATGAAGAACTTGACCGTCACGAACGGAAACGCGCGGTCGAAGATCATCTCGGTGGGCGTGGCAACGCCGAAGCCCAGGCGCAACGCCGCCATGAAGGTCAGCATCACCAGTCCACCCAGCAGCCCGGCCAACGCGCCCCAGGCGAGTGACTTCCAGAGCGGAGGGAGCGGCGAGGGAGTGGGTCGGTCGTCCATAAAACAGTGGGATTGTATGCGTAACCGATAACGGCGAGGCTGCAAATACGCCGTTGGGCGTACCCCACATTTGTATTGGTACGCGCTGTGTTCGTACGAGCTTCTGCCGCGTCAGCGGTATCGTCCAGTAAGGTAGGGATGGCTCTCCGAGCCAATCCCTAGATTGGATTGGCGACCGTGCCTGTCTACGGCAAGCCCCCCAGAAAAATTTAGGGACTGGCTCGGAGAGCCATCCCTACTTTACTGGACGACCGGCCGCTTCGCAGCCTGTGCGCCGAGCGCAGGGGCGGCGGTATAGTTCGGGCAGTAGTCGCGCGCGGACAGATACAGGCCATGCCGCCGGCAAATCCCATCTTCGGCGCGGACGGCCGCGTAACCCGAACCCATGGAGGCCAAGCCGGGCAGCTCCCGCTCCAAGACGGCGGGATCGTTCTGAAAATACAGGCAGCGCCCGCAGTTTTCGTGCATGCGTTCAGTGGGTGGCGACCGACGACCAGTAGTGTCCGAACACCAGCACCGACAACACGTAGCCGAGGATCACGTTGACCACCACGCCCGCGGTGAACGCCACGAACGGCCGGCTGCCCGCGGCGGTGAACTCGCGCACCCGTGTCGTCAGGCCGATGCTCAGGAAGCTGAAGGTAAACGCCCAGGTGCGTAGCGCCGTGATGGGGTTGATGAGCGAGGGTTTCACCAGTTTGTTGTAATCCCCCAGCGAGTAGCCGCGAACGACAACGGTGGTCAGGACCGAGGCGACCAAAAACCCGAGGATGAACTTCGGGAACCTTTCCCAGATTTGTCCCGTCCGTGGCCGGGACTCGACGCCGGTGCGCCAGCGCGTGACCGCGACGAAGGCGAGCACGAACGCCCAGATGCCGATCCACGCGTCGCGCCCGATGACCTTGATCAGCGTGTACGAGGACAAGGCTTGGTCCGCGGTGCCGGCGATGCCGGTCACCGGTCCGGCCAGCCCGCCGTAGGACTGCGCGGCGGCCAGCCCGGCCGCGTCCGCGAACTCGCTCGTGCCGATCCACGCGCCGCCCACCCCGGCGGGCAAGTGCAACGCGCGGGAAACCAGCGGCAGGGCAAAGATCATGAGGATCGCCCAGAACACCACGAGGCTG
>CAXTMD010000207.1:633-8349 GCA_964245035.1 uncultured Chthoniobacterales bacterium | reverse complement strand
GGTTGAGCTTGATGCGCACGTTGAAGTCGCGGATCAACTGGCTCGGCGCGAGGAACGTGCGCCCGATGTAGTGGTTGCGGACGAACGCGTGCTCGAAGGGGATGCCGAGTTCCTCCGCGTAGCCGAGCGCGGCGTAGTTGCCAGAATCCGGCACGGGCACGACGAGGTCGGCCTCGACAGGGTGCAGCCGGGCGAGTTCGCGGCCCATCTCGGTGCGGGCGGCGGCGACGTTCACGTCGTCGATCAGGCTGTCCGGCCGCGCAAAGTACACGTACTCAAACACGCAGAACGCCTTCTTTTCCTGCCGGAACGGCCACTCGCTGCGGATGCCGTGTTCGTCGATGATGACCACCTCACCCGGCTCGATCTCGCGGATGAACTCGGCGTGGATGAGGTCGAAGGCACACGTTTCCGACGCCAGCACGTAGGCGTCCTCCAGCTTGCCGAGCACGAGCGGGCGGAAACCAAAGGGGTCACGCACACCGATGAGTTCGCGTTCGCTGAGGATGACGACTGAGAACGCGCCGCGTGCCCGCGCGAGGGCGATGAGCGAATTTGCCCCTGGTTCGAGCGGTTGGGCGAGCAGGTGGAGCAGCAACTCACTGTCGTTGGTAGTCTGGAACACCGAGCCGCGCTCCTCCAGTTCCTCGCGCAGGGATTCGGCGTTGATGAGGTTGCCGTTGTGAGCGATGGCGATTTGGCCGCGGCTGCCGTGGCCGATGATGGGCTGGGCGTTGACGAGGTTGCTCGACCCGGTGGTCGAATAGCGCGTGTGCCCGATGGCGCGCATGCCGGTGAGGCGGTCGATGTCCGCCTGTTGGAAGACCTGGCCGACCAAACCCATCGCCTTGTGCAGCTTGAAAAGATCGCCCGAGCCGGCGGCGGTGACCATCCCGGCGCTTTCCTGGCCGCGATGCTGGAGGGCAAAGAGGCCGTAGTACGTCAGCGCGGCAGCGTTGGGATGGTTGAAGATGCCAAACACCCCGCATTCGTGATGCGGGTAAGCGGAGGAGGTTTGATCCACGGGTCGCAGGAGGTTTTAAGAGGTGTGGCGAGAGGCGGATGGTGGAGAAAACGTCACGCGGCGGGGGCGAAGAGGTCGTCGATCGGTATGGTCCAGCCGGGCACGGCGGGTTCGGCGTCAGCGGTGTCGCCGCGATGGAAGACAGCGGCGGGTTGCTCGGCGTTGCCGTCGCGGAAGACGCGCACCACCTCCTCGCTTTGGGTGTCCACGTCCCAGACCACCAGCGTGCCAGCGGCAAAGTAGTCGGCGCGCTTGGCCGCCGGACCGTGGTCGTTCTCGCTACGCACATCAACGGCAAATTGCGGTGCTCCTTCGACGAACTTCATGCCTGATGGCGGCCGAACATAGTAAGCCGCGTCAGGTGCGAAGGACGTCCGGTGGGGCAAATCTACGATGAACCCAAGATTGTCCGTGCCCACACGTCCATGTTGCGCCTGCCGAGCATAAGCGCGCAGAGAAACTGCTATTTCAAAGGCGGCGTGGTTTGGGTCGGAACCTGTGGGCATGAAGCGGACGATCTTTCCATTGATGATTTCCGCCTTGCCTTCGACGCGGTACAGCGCCTCGACCAGTGGATGCTCCGTGGTGACCATACGCCGCGCGCAATATCGCAGACCGCCCGCCGGAAAGCGAGCCTCGCTTTGAACTAGCTCGCTTCCATCAATTTGCCGATGGAATCGTGCCAAGTCTCTCGTAGAATTTCGACCGGCCACGCCTGCTTTTTCCCACCGGCTTCCACGGTCAGTTCCGTACCACCGACCGTGCCGATCTGCCGCGCGGGCACACCGGCCTCTGCCAGTTGCGCCAGGACGGCCGGCGCTTGCTCGGCGGCGACTGACACCACCACGCGTGACTGCGTTTCGTTGAAGAGCGCCACGTCCGCGCGTCCGCCGGCTTCCAGCGAAACGCTCGCGCCGAACTGTTCCGCGCCGGACATGCAGCACTCCGCCAGCGTCACGGCCAGGCCGCCCTCGGAACAATCGTGCGCGCTGCGGATCTGCCCAGCACGGATGAGCGTGCGCAGGGCGTTTTGCAGGGCGAGTTCGCGCGTCACGTCCAGGCGCGGCGGCAAGCCCTCCTTGCGGCCGTGGATCACCGCTAGATATTGCGAGCCGCCGAGTTCGTGGCCCGGGTCTCCCAACAGCAAAATGGTGTCGCCCGCGTGCTTGAAGCCTTGCGTAGTGACGTGCGCCTCGTCGTCAATCAACCCAACCATGCCGACGGTCGGCGTCGGGTCGATGGACCCGGCCGGGTTCTGGTTGTAGAGCGAGACGTTGCCGCCGGTCACCGGCGTGTCGAAGGCGCGGCACATTTCCGCCAGCCCTTCGACACACTCGCGCAGCTGCCAGAAGTTTTCCGGCCGGTACGGATTGCCGAAGTTGAGGTTGTCCGTGACCGCCAGCGGCGCCGCGCCGGAACAGGTCAGGTTGCGCGCCGCCTCCGCGACGGCGATGCGGGCTCCCTCGCGCGGGTCCAGTCGGCAGTAGAGCGCGTTGCAGTCGCTCGTGGCGGCGAGGATCTTGCCTGCCTCGCGCACGTAGAACACCGCCGCGTCCGAGCCCGGCGCGACCATCGTGCCCGTGCGCACCATGTGGTCGTACTGCCGCCAGACCCAGTGTTTGCTGGCGATCGTGGGATGGGCGAGCAGCGCCAGCAGCACCGCTTGCGGATCGGCCTCGGGCACGGTGGCGAGGTCGAGCGGCGGCTCCGGCGGACGCGGGACCGCCTCCCGGTGGTAAAGCGGAGCCTCGTCCGCCAGCGCACGGGCAGGGATCTCGACCGCCACGCGCTCGCCCACCTTCACCCGCATCATGCCGTCGTCGTTGACCACGCCGATGCGCGCGCAGGGCAGGTCCCATTTGTCGAAAATCGCTTGCACCTCGGCCTCCCGGCCTTGCTTGGCGATGATGAGCATGCGCTCCTGCGACTCGGAGAGCAAAATCTCGTACGGCGTCATGCCCGGTTCACGCTGAGGGACGAGGTTGAGGTCGATCTCGACGCCGCTGCCGCCGCGGCTGGCGGTCTCGCACGTCGAACACGTCAACCCCGCTGCGCCCATGTCCTGGATGCCAGCGACGGCGTCGGTGGCGAGCAGCTCGAGGCAGGCTTCGAGCAGCAGTTTTTCCTTGAACGGGTCACCCACCTGCACGGCCGGGCGGTCCTCCTTGGACTCTTCCGTCAGGTCGCGCGAGGCAAACGCCGCCCCGGCCAACCCGTCGCGGCCCGTCTCCGCGCCGACGTAGAACACCGGGTTGCCGATTCCTTTGGCCGCGCCTCTTGCGATCCCCTCGTGGCGCAGCACGCCGAGGCAAAACACGTTCACCAGCGGGTTGCCCTGGTAGCTCTCGTCGAAGTAAATTTCGCCGCCAATTGTCGGGACCCCGATGCAGTTGCCGTAGTGCGAGATGCCGGCGACCACCCCGGCGAACAGCCGTCGGTTGTGCCGCGCCGCTGCGTCGTCGCCTCCGATCGGACCAAAGCGCAGGGAGTTCAGCGAGAACACCGGTCGCGCACCCATCGTGAAAATATCCCGGATGATCCCACCCACGCCCGTCGCCGCGCCCTGGAACGGCTCGATGGCGCTCGGGTGGTTGTGGCTCTCCATCTTGAAGGCCACGCCCCAGCCGTCGCCCACGTCGATGACCCCGGCGTTTTCCTCGCCGGCCTTCACCAGCACGCGTGGGCCTTCGGTGGGGAACTTGCGCAGCTCGACGCGCGAGTTCTTGTACGAGCAATGCTCGCTCCACATCACGGAGAAGACGCCCAACTCGGTGAAGTTGGGCGAGCGGCCGAGGATGGTCTCGATGCGCTGGTATTCCTCGGGCGTGAGGCCATGCTTGGCGACGAGTTCGGGGGTGATGGCGGGATCTGACTGCATGGGCACAAATTGCTAGGCTCCGACCGGGGCGAGCGCTTCATCCGCCTTCGGCTTGGCACGGTGGCCGGAGAGCGTGTCGATCATCGACTGAAAGACGCGTTTGCCGTCCTCGCTGCCGAGCCGGCGGTTGCACGCGCGGTCGGGGTGGGGCATCAGGCCGAAGACGTTGCGCTCCCGGTTGCAAATGCCGGCGATGTTGGCCAGCGAACCGTTGGGGTTGGCGGTGGCGACGGGCTCGCCTGTCTTGGCATCGACGTAGCGCACGAGCACCTGATCGTGGGTTTCGAGGTCGCGCAGGATGGCCGGTTCCGCGAAGTAACAGCCCTCGCCGTGGGCCACGGGGACGCGCAGCACCCTGCCGGCCGGGATCGCGCAGGTAAACGGCGAGTCGCTCGTCTCCACCCGCAGCCCCACTTCCTCGCACACGAAGCGTAGCGAGCGGTTGCGGATCAGCGCGCCGGGCAGCAGCCCGCTTTCACAGAGGATCTGGAACCCGTTGCAGACGCCGAGCACCAGCATGCCGTTGGCCGCGGCTTCCTTGACGGCGCGCATCACCGGCGAAAACCGCGCGATGGCCCCGCACCGCAAATAGTCTCCGTACGAGAACCCGCCCGGCACCACGACCGCGTCGAAGCTTTGGAGGGATTCGGTCTTGTGCCAGACGTACTCGGCCTCCTGGCGCATGTCGTCGCGCAGGGCGTGGAGGCAGTCCTGGTCGCAGTTGGAGCCGGGGAACTGGAGAACGGCGAAACGCATCCGGTAAAATACCTGTTGGAACGCTATTCGCCAATCTCCAGCCGGTAGTCCTCGATCACCGGGTTGGAGAGCAGGTCGCGGCAGAGGGCGTGCAGCTTGGTTTCCAGCGCCGGCCGGTCGCCGCCGTCGGCGAGATCGATCTCCATGAACTTGCCCACGCGCACGGCGCCGGCCGCCGGCAGGCCGAGGTGGTGCAGGGCGTCGCGCACGGCGTTGCCTTGGGGGTCGAGCACGGCTTGCTTGGGCATGACGATGACGCGGGCTTTCATGGACCGAGCATAAAAGGCAAAAGGCAAAAGGCAAAAGGCAGAAGGCAAAAAGCTCGCCGGTCGCCCCGGGCCGCTGTGTTCCGTTCCCCGGAATTTTGCTTTTTGCCTTTTGCCCTTTCGTTCCTATAGTCGCTCCACTGCCATGTTTGTCCTCCGCTGGAAGCCACTTGCCGCCGCCCTTCTCGTGTTTGGCCTGGGCGGTGTCGCCCTGCTGCCGGCCGCCGAGCCGACACCTTCCAAGCACGGCAAAAAGGAGAAGCCGGACAAGCCCGCCGCTTCCCCCGCCAGCGATAACGCGCCGGCCACTGCCCCGAAGGCCGCGCCGGTCGAGACCCCGGCCGCCGTCCCCGCGGCCACGCCGCTGAGCACCGAGCAGATGAACGAAGCCGTCAGCCTGGACACGTTCACCGTGCCGACGCCGGCCGAGCTTTTCGCCGCACTCGACAAGCAGTGCAAGCCGAACTGGACCGCCCAGGCGCGCGGCCCCATCAACACCGCCTACAAGGACCGCGCCCAGGCCGCGCTCAACCTCGGCGGACTCATCGCCGACGGCTACGTCGCCGTCGAGGCGCAGGACGCCCAGCAGGTCAAGAACATCGGTCGCGACATCCTTGCCCTCTCCAAGACGCTCTCCATCAGCCAGGAAATCCTCGCCCGCGGGTCGAGCATCACGCAATTTGCCGACGACAACAACTGGCCGAGCCTGCGCGAGGAACTCGAATCTACGCAGAACGAGGTCAAGCAGGCTATGGAAGCCCTCCACGACGACGAACTCGTCACGCTCCTGAACATCGGCGGTTGGATCCGCGGCACGCAGGTGGTCAGCGACGTGGTGCTCAAAAATTTCTCGCAGAACACCTCCTGCATTCTGCGCCAGCCCGCGCTCGTGGACTTCCTGCGCGCCAAGCTCGCCAAGCTGCCGACCCGGACCAAGGATTCGACGCTGATCAAGCTCGTCGACGCCGGCCTCGGCGACATGGCCGCGACGGTTTCCTTCCCGCTCGGCGACACGGCCCCGCGCGAGGACGTACAAAAACTGCATGATCAGGCGGCCAAACTGGTGGAGCTGATCGCTGCCAAATGATTCCATGAACCGCCTTTTCCCGCGCTTTCCACGCCTCGTGCTGTTGCTGCTGACGGTGGGCAGCGGTCTGTGCCCGCGGCCGGTGTCCGCCGCCCCGGCCGAGAGTGAAGGGCAGGTGGAGGCCCGCGAAGTGGCCCTCGAGCTGGCCGGCAGCTTCTCCAACGACGGCTACAAGATTCGTGACGGCCACTGGAGCGGACGCCTCCAGCCCAACGAGGCGCAACGCGTCGTGGTCAACCTGTACGCCGGCAACCAGTACTGGTTCTCGCTCGGGGCCACGGACAAGGCGAAGAAGGTGGCCGTGACCGTCTTCGACGAGACCGGCCGGCAGGTGGAGGAAGAACAGTTCTACAGGGACGCGAAGCGCGCGGCGGCCGGGGTGTCGCTGGTGGCCAGTGGGCCGTACTACGTCACCGTCCAACTCCTCGAAGGCGAGCCGACGGATTTCTGCCTGGTGTATTCGTACAAGTAGACACGGCGGGTTCGATGGCCGCCGGAGTACGATGGAGCTTGCATGAACGGCCGGATTTTGTTGGAATGACCCTCCGCTTTCCCCTGATGCGACGGCGGCGCCTGGCTTATGGCACTTGAATCGATCCTCCCTCATACGACGCAGAAGTTTGACGGCCCGCGCGTGCGGCAATTTTCGGTGTTCCTCAAAAACAAGGTAGGAGCCCTGCTGGAAGTGGTGAAGCTGCTCAACCTCCACTCGGTGGACGTGGTCGGTCTGAGCGTGCAGGACTCGACGGACTCTTCCATCGTGCGCCTCGTGGTCAGCGACCCCGAGATCGTCGAGGGATTGTTCAAGGATCACGACATCGCCTTCGGCGTTTGCGAGATGGTGGTCGTCGAGATGGAAGAAGTGGCGACGGGTCTTGCCGGCCTCCTGGCTTCCCTGCTGGCGGCGGAGGTCAACATCTACTTCAGCTATCCGCTGCTGACCCGTCCCAACCGGCGTGCCGCGCTCGCGATGCACGTCGAGGACCACGAGTGCGCGGCGAGCGTATTGGCGGGTGACGGGTTCAAGATTCTGAGTCAGGCGGATATCTCGCGCTGATCGCAGGTTGCACGGCGGCCGTCGTCTCCGACAGGTAGGGACGGCTCTCCGAGCCGTCCGTAGAATTTCCGCGGAGTGCATCGCCGACGAGCACGTTCCTCCGACCCGATCTGCGGACAGCTCGGAGGGCCATCCCTACCTGTCGGTTTGGAGCGCCGTTGGCGCGGCGGGATCAAGCCGCCTTCTTGCGCAAACGGCTATGCAGCCCGTTCAGCCACGGGCCAAACGCCGCGCCGACCGCCGTCGAAGCCATTAGCCTCCGCACCGAACCACGCGAAATCTTCAGGCGCTCGGAAGCCTCCAACGGCGAGGTCTTTGCCAGCAGGCCGAGCGTTTCCAGGCCGATGAGCACCGGCAGCGCGCAGGCGTAACGCAGCTTCAACGGTTTGAGCGCCTTCACGTAGTCCCAGGCGGCGTCGAGGTGTTCGACCGCTTGCCGGCGCAGCGCATCGAGCAGCGGCCGGACGCGCGCGGGCTGAGCACGGAGATCGGCCGGAGTGAGGTCGTGCTGCGCCAGCAGGTCGGCGGGCAGGTAACAACGTCCGTTCGCCAGATCCTCGGGCAGGTCGCGCAGGATGTTTACCATCTGCAATCCCTGGCCGAAGCGCCTGCCCAGGGCGAGCATCCGAGGCTCGTCCAGCTTCGACC
>CAXTMD010000207.1:0-623 GCA_964245035.1 uncultured Chthoniobacterales bacterium | reverse complement strand
TACGTGTACTCTTCCAACTCCGCGGCGCTGGCGAGTGCCTTCGGTGCGTCGGCGGTGGCGTCGCCGAAGCGCAGGAGGTCAAGTTCCTGCGCCCGGCCGATGCGGGCGAGCGTGCGACGGAGTTCCCAGCGGTCCTCGGTCGGTTGAGCTTCGAGCCACGCCAGGCAGCGGTCGAGCCGCTTGAGCAGATCGCGTTCGCCGTCGTGCTTTTGCTTGGGGACGAGATCGCGGCCGAGCGGACCGAGGATTTCCGGGTCCGGGCCGTACTTGACCATGTCCAACAGCGCGCGGAGGTGTTCGAGCCGCGAACCGGCCGGCAGCGTCGGGGTGTCGGCCACCGTGTCCTGCGCGCGGGCCAGGAGATAGCCCAGGGTAATCGGCTCGCGCAACGCCTCGGGAAGGAACCGGATCGTCAGGGAAAACGAGCGGGACACCGACGCCAGCAGGTCGCCGCCGAGTTCGTCGAGCGGCCGACCGTCGGCACTGGGAGCGGGGGCGGGTTGCGCCGGCTTCGAGACTTCCTTGTCCCGCTCGCCGCGGGTCCGGCTGGGACGTTCGCCGCGTTCGGAGCGTTCGCCGCGCCCGCCGCGTGCGATGACGAGCGACTCGCCGGCGCGCGCGAA
>CAXTMD010000206.1:0-8354 GCA_964245035.1 uncultured Chthoniobacterales bacterium | reverse complement strand
GAATCGCGCAGCCGGGCGATCCCCTCGCGCATCAGTTCCTCGTCGATCTCGTGCACGTTGAAGCCCGTGCCGACTGCCTTCAGCATCTGGATGGTCAGCTCGCCGCCGAGATGCTCGCGGAACTCGCGCAAGCCCTGGAAGACCTCGGGCGATTCCAGCGCCGGGTCGTAAAGCGAGAAGCCCACCGTTGTGAGCACGTCCATCACGCGCCGGACATCATCCGCCGTCAGCCAGCCTTGCAGGTGCGAGTAGGTCACGTCCAGCGCCAGCCCGATGGCCACAGCCTCGCCGTGGCGCAGGCGGTAGTTGGTGAGTTGTTCGAGCTTGTGCGCCGACCAGTGGCCGAAGTCCAGCGGCCGGCTGCTGCCCATCTCAAAGGGGTCGCCCCCTTGGCAGATGTGCGCGACGTGGAGTTGCGCACAGCGGTAGTTGAGCTGTCCCATCGCCGAGAGGTCGCGCGCGGCCAGGGCCGGAGCGATGCCTTCGATGTGCTCGAAGAACGCTGCGTCCTTGATGAGCGACACCTTGACGGCCTCCGCGATGCCCGCGCGCCATTCGCGCTCCGGGAGCGTTTCCAAAAAGCGCAGGTCGTTGAGCACCGCCCAAGCCGGGGCGAAGGTGCCAGTGAAGTTCTTCTTGCCGAAGGAATTGATGCCGTTCTTGACGCCCACGCCCGAGTCGTTCTGGGAGAGGGTGGTCGTCGGCACGCGGATCAGGCGGATGCCCCGGTGCGCGGTCGCGGCGGCAAACCCCCCCACGTCCAGCATGGCCCCGCCACCGATCACGACGAGGTAGGAATGACGGTCCAGGCCGGTGTCGTTGACCGCGCGGCGGATGGTCTCGACGTGCGAGGGATCATTCTTGATGCGTTCGCCGCCGGGCAGCACGAGAGGCGCGCCAATGAGCGTGAGCGCGTCGGCGTGGCGGGCAAAGTACGCCTCGATGGCCGGACGCAGGGGCCGCTGGTCGTCGACCTCCTTTTCGATCACAAAGAGCACCCGCGCCGGCAGGCGCTCGTTGCGCTCGCCCGCCACGACCTCGCGGAACGTCGCGTTGTCGGGTGCGAAGAGGTCGGTGGTAAAATGCACCGAGTAGTGAAAATGAACATGAACGTCGCCGGGGATGGTTTGCATGGATGAGAAAACAAACCCTTTACGCAGTGGCAGAGGGGTCTGGACGCAGCGAAAAAGGGTGGCTGATGGCCGGTTGTACCCCGTAAGCGTAGACCATTCTTTGACCTTCCGCCACCCACCGTGAACCTCCTCTACGACCTCTCCCTGCTCGGCTTTTGCAAGGACGACCCCGCCAAGATCACCGGGATGCCGCGGGTGATCCTGGAGCAGGGCACGCGTCTCCAAACCGTGCCCGGCTGCGACGTTTCCTTCTGCGCCACCGAGGACCCGGCCGAGACGTACCCCTTCCTGCGTCGCTACCCGGCGTTCGCCGACGCGCGGGTCGTGGATGCCGGCGCCCGGGGAGTGCTGGAGGCCGCCGAGGTTTTCCACACGCCGCACTCGGCGATCCTGGACGCGGTGCGCCGCCACCCGGGGCTCGCCGTCGTGCAGACGATCTACGACATGATCCCGTTCCTGCTGCCGGAGACCCTCACGGCCGAGTACCAGGAATACTACGCCGACATCGTCCGGCGCGTGCGGCCGGCGGACCGCGTGGTGACCATCTCCGAATCAGCGAAGCGCGATTTTTGCGACTACACGGGGTTTGCGCCCGAACGCGTCCACGTCGTGCCCCTGGCGGCAAACGCCCGGACCTTTTACCCGTGCGAGGACCCGGCGCGGATCGCGGCGGCCCGCGCCAAGTACGCGATCCCGCCGGGGCCGTACCTGCTGAGCGTGTGCACGTTCGAACCGCGCAAGAACCTGGCGCACGTCATCCGCTCCTTCGTGGCGCTGGTGAAGAGCGGGCAGCCCGGGGCGGACGAGTTGCGCCTCGTGCTGGCGGGCGGGCGGGGGTGGCTGTTCGAGCCGATCCTGGCGGAACTCGCCGGCACGGCGGCGCTGCGGGAGCGGATCATCACCACGGGCTACGTGGACGACGCGGACCTCGCGCCGCTGTACACCGGGGCGCTGGGATTTCTGTACCTGTCGCGTTACGAGGGTTTCGGGCTGCCGCCGCTTGAGGCGATGCAATGCGGCACGCCGGTCATCACCTCCGACACGAGCAGCCTGCCCGAAGTGGTCGGCGATGCCGGGATCCTGCTAGGGCCCGACGACCAGGACGGCCTTTGTCAGGCGATGCTGGACCTGCACACCCGCCCGGAACACCGCGCAGCCCTGGCGGAGAAGTCGCTCTCGCGGGCGGGGCGGTTCAGCTGGGAGGAGAACGTGCGGCAGACGGTGGAAGTTTATCGGCTGGCGGCGGCGGAGAAAAAGTGCTGAACTGACCTTCTGCCGTCCGCGTTTTCCCCAAACCGCGGCTCCGCGCCGGACGGATTGTTGTAAATGATGTTTCCTATGTTCCCCCGTGGTTTGCGTCCCCTGCTCGCCGTTGCCGTGTCGGGTTTCGTGTGGTTGCCGTCCGCGTCCGTCCACGCCGCCGACGGCCTGGTCGGGATCGACGGCTACAACGACGGCACCGACGGCAAGGACCACCCCGCGCCGGCCCTGCCCAAGCACGACCGCGCCGACAAAAGCCAGTACAACCTCTTCAACCCGACGCCGGACGACCTCCTGCGGCCGTTCAGTTCCAGCCGGCCGGACCAGACCACCGGGCCGCACTCGGTCGACGCCGGTCACTTCTACCTGGAAACCGGCGTCGCCTACGGCCTCGACCTCGGGGCGACGCGCACGGACACCTGGACGGCGTTCCAATCCACGCACTTCCGGGCCGGCCTGATTGACAACGTCGAACTCGAATTGATTTACGACGGTCTGGATCAGACCCGCACGCAGGCGCTCAAGAGCAGCGGCAACGGGCGCACGGACAGTGCGATCCTGGGCAGCGCCGCGCTGACGACGCGCTTTCGCTTCGTGCTCTACGGCAACGACAACGAGACTTTCTGCTTCGCCGCCGACCCGGAGGTGATCCTGCCGACGGTCAGCCACCACATCGCCAGCGAGTACGTGCAGGGCGACGTGATCTTCACGGCGTCGGTCAAGCTGCCGGCGGGCTTCAGCGTGACGATCAACGCCACGCCGGGCATCCTGCGCAACGCCGACGACACCCGCAACGACTTCGGCTTCACCAGCGGCGTGACGCTCTACCACAACCTCGGGCCCAAGGACCTGCGCATCCAGGCGTACCTCGAATACTACGACACGCTGACTTCCGGGTCCTCGGACGCGCGCCAGGTGGATTTCGGCGTGCGCTACCGTCCGCTGCCCAACCTGCAGTTTGACGCCGGGTGTAACTTCGGCGTGAGCGCCGACGCAACGGACTACCAACCGTTTGCCGGCGTGGTCGTGCGGTTTTGAGGATGAAGACGCCGCTTTGCCAAATCGTGCTCGCCGCGGCGTTGTTCGCGCTGGTGGGAAGTGCCTCCGCGCAGGAAGCCGCCGTCCCCGCCGACGAGATCAAGAAAGTGCTCGCCGACCAGTCCGCCGCTTGGAACCGCGGCGACCTCGACGCCTTCATGGCCGGCTACGCCAACACGCCCGAGCTGCGTTTCGCCTCCGGCGGCACCGTCACGCGGGGTTGGCAGGAGACGCTCGCGCGCTACAAGCAGCGCTACGCCGACCGGGCGGCGATGGGCGCGCTGACGTTTTCCGATCTGGATGTGACCGTGCTGGCGCCCGACGCCGCGCTGGTGTTCGGCCGCTGGCGGCTCAAGAACGACCGGGGCGAGCCGAACGGACTGTTTACCCTGCTTTTCCGCAAGACTGGCGCGGGCTGGCGCATCGTGGCGGACCACACGTCGGCGGCGGATTGATCCTCCGCTCAGGCCACGCAGTGGACAAACGCTAGCGCGGCAGTGGCACCTCCAGATTCGCCAGCGCGTAGGCCGTCACGGCCATGACGGCGGCGTTTTCCTGCAGGTGGCGCGGGTCGATCTTGTCGAGCGTGGCCGCGGCCGTGTGGTGGTAGTTGAAGTACGTCCGGCTGTCCTGGATCGGCGCGAACGTCGGCACGTGCAGCGCCGCCAGCGGTCCCACGTCCGCGCCGGCTTCCTCGGTCAGGCGCAGCGTGCCCGCCCCGCTGGCCGCGAGCACCTCGGCCACCTTGGCCAGCAACGCCCGCGCCTCCGGCTTGGCCGCGATCTCGACCCCCGCCGGCCGGTCCGCTCCGAGGTCGCTCTCCATTGCCGCAAAATGGTTTGCCGCTTCGGCGGCGTGTTCCCGCGCGTAGGTCTGCGCGCCCCGCAGGCCGTTTTCCTCGTTCCTCCACGCGATCAAGCGGATCGTGCGCTTCGGACGCAGACCCAACTCCTTGACCAGGTGAAGGACTTCCATCGAAACGGCCACGCCCGCGCCGTCGTCAATTGCCCCGGTGCCGAGGTCCCACGAATCCAGGTGGCCCGACACGACGACGACCTGCTCGGGGTGCTCGCTGCCCTTCAGGTCGGCGACCACGTTGAAGCTCGGCGCGTCGGGCAGCGTCTGCGGGGTCAGCACGAGGTGCATCCGCACGGGGCCCTGCGCGGCGAGGGCGGCCATCAGTTCCGCGTCCTCCGCGGTGACGGCGGCGGCGGGCACCTTCGGCGCGTCCGGCGCGTAGCGGGTCTGGCCCGTGTGCGGCAGGCGGTAGTCCGCGCCGCCCACCGAACGCACCAGCACGGCCACGGCTCCCATCCGCGCCGCCACGCTCGGGCCCGTGGACCGGTAGATCACGGCGCGCGAGTACGCGTCGAGCCCGTTGCCGGCCGACGCCGTGCCTTGGTCAAAGGGATGGTTGAAAACGACGATTCGGCCCGCCACCTGGTCGCGGCCGAGGGCGTGCAGTTCGTTGAAATCCTTCACGACGACCACCGGTGCGGTGATCCCCTCCGGCGGCGTGGCCACGCTGGGCCCGAGGGCGGTCAGGACGATGCGTTGCGTCGTGCCCGCGGCCATGCCGGGGAACTCGACGAGCGCACCCGTTTCCTCGCCGCGCACCCAGTGGGGCACGCTGACCGGCTCCAGGGTGACCTCCAGTCCGAGCGCCCGGCACTCGTCGGCGACGTATTCGACCGCCTTCTGCGCCTGCGGCGAACCGCTCAGGCGCGCGCCGATGTTGTTGGCGAGGTGCGCGACCTGCCGGTGCGCGTAGTCGCTGCCAAACGCGGCCTGCTGGAGCCGGGGCAAGTCGGCGAGCGTCTCCGGTGAATACGGCGCGGGCGGCGGGGGCGGACTCTGGGCGAGCAGGGGGACGGCCCACAACAACCCCGCGGCGACGGGCAGGAAGGATTTTTGCACGCTGGTAAGACGCGCCCCAGCCGCCGGCCGGGCGTGTCGAACCCTCGCCCACGCGCGGATTTTTGCCCCGGTGTGTCAGCCCGCCGTCGTGCCGTCGGCGGCCTTGTCGTCGGGAGCAGACTGCGCTTCCTGCGCCGGGTTCGGCCGCACCGCGGAACCTTCTTCCACGCCGAGGTTTTCCTGCACGTCCTCACCGGTGATCGCGGCGTCTTCGGAGAGGTCGAGTTCGGAGAACTCGGACGGCGCGTCGTCGGGATTGTCGGGCATGGCTGCCAATCAAATCTGCGGACGCGCAATGTCAAGGCGTCCGGCGAATCAAGGGCACTCTATGACCAAACTTGTCCTGCTCGCCGCCGCAGCCCTCGCGCTGCCGGCGTCCGTGTTCGCCGAAAACCCGCTCCTGACCGCGAGCACGCTGCCCTACCACCTGCCCCCTTTCGACCGCATCCAGAACGCCGACTACGCCCCGGCACTGGAACAGGGCATGGCCGAGCACCTCAAGGAAGTCGAAGCCATCGCTGACGACCCCGCGCCGCCCACCTTCGAGAACACGATTGTCGCCCTCGAACGCTCCGGCCGCCTGCTCGAACGCGTGGGCCTGATCTTCTCCAACCTCGCCGAGGCCAACACGAACCCCGCCCTCCAGCAGACCCAAACCGAGACCGCCCCCAAACTGGCCGCCCACGAGGACGCCGTCCGGCTGAACGCCAAGCTGTTCGCCCGCATCGAGTCGCTCTACGACCGGCGCGAGCAATTGGGCCTGGACGCGGAGTCCAAGTACCTGCTGGATCGCTACGAGAAGGATTTTGTGCGCGCCGGGGCCAAGCTCTCCGACGCCGACAAGACCAAGCTCAAGGCCATGAACGCCGAACTGGCCTCCCTGGAGACGACCTTCAACCAGGACGTGCTCAAGGAAAAGAACGCCGACTCCGTCGTGGTCGCCGACCGCGCGGGGCTTGCCGGTATGTCCGACGGCGAGATTGCCGCCACCGAGGTCGCCGCCAAGGCCGAGCACCAGGACGGCAAGTTCGTCGTCCGCCTGCTCAACACCACCAACCAGCCCGCGCTCACCAACCTCCAAGACCGGGCGCTGCGCCAGCGCATCTTCGAGGCTTCCACGACGCGCAACAGCCACGGCGGCCCGTTCGACGACACCGCCGTCGTCGCCCGGATCGCCCGGCTGCGCGCCGAGCGCGCCGTCCTGCTCGGCTACCCCAACCACGCCGCCTACCAGTTGGACGATCAGACCATCGGCAGCGTCGCGGCGGTCAACAAGCTGCTCGCGGACGCCGCCGGACCCGCCGTCGCCAACGCCCGCAAGGAAGGGGCGGACATCCGGGCGGTCATCGACCGGGAAGGGGGCGGCTTCCCGCTGGCCGCGTGGGACTGGGATCTGTATTCCGAGAAGGTGCGCAAGGAGAAGTACGCCTTCGACGGCGCGCAGTTGAAGCCGTACTTCGAGCTGGACCACGTCTTGCAGGACGGCGTGTTCTACGCCGCGCACCAGCTCTACGGCGTCACGTTCAAGGAGCGGCACGACCTGCCCGTCTACCAGCCCGACGTGCGCGTCTTCGAGGTGTTCGACAAGGACGGTTCGCCGCTGGCGCTGTTCCTGGGCGACTACTTCGCGCGGCCGTCCAAGGCGGGCGGCGCGTGGATGAACGAGTACGTGCGCCAGTCCGACCTGCTCGGCGACAAACCGCTCGTGGCCAACCATCTCAACATCCCCAAGCCGCCCGCCGGCCAGCCCGCGCTGCTGACCAGCGACGAGGTCGTGACGATGTTCCACGAGTTCGGCCACGGGCTGCACGGCATGTTCTCGCACGTGAAATACCCTCGCTTCAGCGGCACAAGCGTACCGCGTGATTTCGTGGAGTACCCCTCGCAGTTCAACGAGATGTGGGCGTTCTACCCCGACGTGCTCAAGAACTACGCGAAGCACTACCAGACCGGCGAGCCGATCCCGCAGGCGCTCGTGGACAAGCTGACGGCGGCCAACAAGTTCAACCAGGGTTTCAAGACGACCGAATACCTCGCCGCTTCCCTGCTCGACCAGGCGTGGCACCAACTCAAACCCGAGGAGGTGCCGACCGACGTGCTCGGCTTCGAAGCGACGGCGCTCAAGCAGGCAGGGATGGACTACGCGCCGGTGCCGCCGCGCTACCGCTCCCCGTACTTCTCGCACAGCTTCGGCGGTGGGTACTCGGCGGGGTATTATTCGTACTTCTGGAGTGAGGTGCTCGCGGCCGACAGCACGGAATGGGTGCTGACCCACGGCGGCTTGACCCGGGCCAACGGCGACCACATCCGTGAGACGATGCTCTCGCGCGGCGGCACGGCCGATGCCCTTGGCCTGTTCCACGACCTGACCGGACACGCGCCGGAGGTGGGGCCGCTGCTCAAGAAGCGCGGCCTCGACCAGGCGGCCGCGAACCCGTAAGAAAATCCCCGCGCAACGGAAGCTTGCTGCGCGGGTTAACGCATTATACCTTCCGTAAACCCTTGATCGCGCGTTGTCTGCACGACGCGTGAATTTTTTCTGATCCCCAAACGTCTGCACATCATCCCATGAAACTACGCCATCTGTTTGCCGTCTTTTTGATTGCCTTGCTGCCGGCCGCCGCGGCGCGCGCGGGCGTCTTCATCTCGATTGCGCCGCCGCCGCTCGTCGTCTACGAGCAGCCGCCCTGCCCGGTGGAGGGTTACCTGTGGTCTCCCGGCTATTACGCCTACGACTACGATGCGGGCAGCTACTACTGGGTGGACGGCGTGTGGGTGGCTCCCCCGCACGTGGGTTACCTGTGGACACCCGGCTACTGGGGCTACAGCGGAGGCGGCTACGTGTACAACGCGGGCTACTGGGGGCCGACCGTGGGCTTCTACGGCGGGATCAACTACGGCTACGGCTACGGTGGCTACGGGTACGACGGCGGGCGCTGGGACGGCGGGGTCTTCCGCTACAACACGGCCATCACGCGCGTGAACGCCAACGTGATCCACAACACC
>CAXTMD010000205.1:0-8378 GCA_964245035.1 uncultured Chthoniobacterales bacterium | reverse complement strand
GCTCCCGGCCGGCGCCGCGGCAACCCCGATGCGGCCGTCGTGCGCGCGGACGATCTCGCGGCAGATCGCCAGTCCCAGCCCCGCGCCCTCGCGCGGCTCGCCGGGCAGGCGGTAAAACTTGTCGAAAATGCGCTCGCGCTCGCCCGGCGGAATGCCGGGGCCGCGGTCAATGACGCTGAAACGCACCGCGTGTCCGTCCTCCGCCGCATCCGCCGTCACGATGATCTCCTCGCCCGGCGGCGAGTGCTTGGCGGCGTTGGAAATCAGGTTGGAAAACACCTGCCCGAGCTGGCCTGCGACGACGGACACCGGCGGAAGGTTGCCGGGCACCTGCGCGTCGAGTTTGAGCCCGGCGGCGGCGACCAGTTCGCGGGCCTCGTTGACCGCGCGGCGCACCAGGTCGTCGGGCGCGCTGGCCTTGCGCTCGCTCACCGATGCGCCGCTTTCCAGGCGGGCGAGATCGAGCAGGTTGTTGATGAGGTCGAGCAACCGCTCGGCGTCGTCGCGCGAGGCGATGAGCAGTTCGGTCTGCTTGGCGTTGAGCGCGCCGATCCGCTCCTCCAAGAGCAGGTGCACGGCCATGCGGATGCTCGTCAGTGGGGTCTTGAGTTCGTGGCTGACCGTGGCGACGAGGTTGGTCTTCACGTCGTCGAGCAGCCGGAAGCGGGTCACGTCGTGCAGCAGCACCACCGCGCCGGACCCGCCGTCGCGCAGGCCGATGACGCGCGGCAGCAGGAACTTTTCCCGGTCGTCCACGCGCACGCAGACCGCTTGCTCGAAGCTCTCCGGCAGGTAGTCGCCCTCGCCGCTCAGGACCTTCATCGCCAGGGGCACGATGGGCAGCGACGTGTCGGTGCCGGCGAGTTTTTTGCGCAGGCGCTCGGCGGCCGGGTTCTGGTAGGCGATCTCGCCGTCCGCGCCGAAGATGACGATGGGGTCGAGCAGCGCAGCGAAGACAATCTCGGTGGCCTGGCGCGCGTGGACGAGTTCCTCGCTGGTGGTCTGGCGGTAGAGGCGCAGCTTGCCCGCCATCTTGTTGAAGGCGTCGGCGAGTTGTCCCAACTCGTCGTGGCTCGGCACGGGCAGGACCTGGTCGAGATTGCCGTCGCCGAGTTCGCGCGCGGAGTCGGTGAGGCGCTGGATGGGCCGCAGCACCGTGCCACCGAGGCGGTAGGCAAAGAACAGCCCGAGCGGCAGCGCCGCGGCCATGGCCAAGAGCATGACGCGCGTGGACTGGCGCGCCGTGTCGCGGGCGCGCTGGTCCTTGTCGGTCATGGCGTGTTCGTTGATGGTCTGGATCGCCGCGGCACCGGCGAGCACGTCATCCAGCGCGTGGCGGAACCCCCCGTCGGCGACGCCGCGTCCGGCCGCCGCGAGGAAGGCTTCGTCGCTGGCGCGGAGACGTTCGGCGGCCTCGCGCTCGCCGGGCTCGGTGATGATGGCCGATTCGGCGTCCACGCCGCGTCGGCAGATGGCGGCGTCGACCTGGAGGTCGGCAGGACTACCACCAGTCGCCAGAGCGCGGTCAATGCGCAGGGCGGCGTCCTTGAGGTCGCGCATCGCCACGATGCTGACGTAGTTTTCGTGGAGAGTAGTGTTCACCGCGCCACCCAGGCGCACGAACAGCCACACGGCGTAACCACCGACGATCATCAACAGGATGACGAGCGGGGCGACTCCGAGAAAGATGCGGTTGCGTAGCATGGCGGACGCTAATCCCTTTAGCTACGCGCGTGCCAACGTGTTTATCTACCCATGCAAATTACTCTCCTACAGCGTGTTGCAATTTTCATCAACACGCACCCCTGTCGTCAGCGCATCCTTCTACCGGGCAGGTTGCACGGAAACATTCAGTTCGTTCGTGCAAGTTGCACGATACCCGAATTTGAAGCCCGACGCGTTGCGCCGCAGGCATTCGCTTCAGGGTAGGGTTGCCTCTCCGAGGCAACCCCGTTGTTTCTGGTTGACCGCGCCGGTGGTACGGCGTCTCGCCGGAAAATCCACGATTGCCTCCGAGAGGCAACCCTACCTTTTGCAGAACGCCCGACCGGTAAATTTCAAACGTCTTCCGCCTCCGGTGAACCCTGCTGCTGCCACCTCCGCCGCTTGCGGTAAAGCGTGGCCACGTCGATGCCGAGCACTTCCGCGGCGTCTTCCAGTCGCGCCGTCCGCGCGAGCACGCGCCGGATGTGTTCGTCCTCCAACCGGGCGAGCGTGACCGTCCCGCCCACCTCCACCGTGGGACCGCCGACGGCCACGATCTCGGAGAGATGACTGACCTCGATCCGCGGACCCGCACCGAGGATGACCGCGCGCTCAATGGCGTTGCGCAGTTCCCGCAGGTTGCCCGGCCACGGGTAATGCCGCAGCGCCGCCGCGGCCTCCGGGCTGAAACCGCCGATCGCCTTGCCGCTCTGCGCGGCGAAAAAACGCAGGTGCGCCGCCGCCAGCCGTTCCAGGTCGAGCGGCCGCTCGCGCAGCGGCGGCAGGCGCAGCGTGACGACGTTCACGCGGTAGTACAGGTCCTCCCGGAACTTTCCCTCCTTGATCGCACGCGGCAAGTCGCGGTTGGTCGAGGACACCACGCGCACGTCGGCCCGGCGCGTCTGGGTCTCGCCCACGCGCTCGTACTCCCGTTCCTGGAGCAGACGCAACAGCTTGGGCTGGATCTCCAGCGGCAACTCGCCGATCTCGTCGAGATAGAGCGTGCCGCCGGCCGCCGCGGCGACCTTGCCCTGCGTGTCGGTCACCGCCCCCGTGAACGCGCCCCGCACGTGGCCGAACAATTCGCTCTCCAGCAGTTCGCGCGACAGGCTGGGGCAGCTCACCGTCACCAGCGGCGCGTCCGCACGCGGGCTGCGGCGGTGGATCTCGCGGACCAACACGCTTTTGCCCGTGCCGCTCTCGCCCAGCAGGATGATCGAAGCCGTGCTCGCCGCCGCCTGGCAGGCCAGGTCGAAAACGGCTCGCATCGTCGGGTCCTGCGCGTCGTCGGTCCGTTCGCCGAAGGAGGTTTCCAGTTCCTCCACGCGGCTTTCCAGGGCACGGTTCTTGGCGATGCGCCCGAGCACGAGACGCACCTGCTCGGGCGTGAACGGCTTCGGCAGGTAGTCCGCCGCGCCGAGCTTGGTGGCCTCGACTGCCGTGGGAAACGACGCGTACGCTGTGATCACCACCACGGCCATCCTCGGATCGGCCCGGCGCAGCTTGGCGAGGACTTCCAGGCCGTCTTCCTGCCCCAGGCGCAGGTCGAGGAAAGCAGCGTCGAAGGACGCTTTCTGCATCTGCCGCAACGCCCCCGCGCTGCTTTCGACGGCGACCGCCTCGTGACCGTCGGCTTCCAACGCCACAGTCATCATGCGGTTGATGTTGCGCTCGTCGTCGATCAGCAGGATTCTCATGAACTCGGCACCGGGGCGGACCGCACAAAGGGTCGGCTCACGGTCGGAGTTCTCAACCCGTTTTGCAACGGGATCGGTCGGAAGGCAAACTGCAAGCGCGGCATCAGCAGCGGGGAACCAGCTCCCAGGCAGGCGCACAAGCACACCCGCCGGACTGCTTCCACGCAGTAGTGGTCCAGCTTGACGGGCACCATGCGCGGGTCCGCCGCCGGGCAGACGCGCACCGCGGCCACGAGGTGGTTTTCCAGCCAGCGCCGCAGCCGGAAAAACGCCAGGTAGTGCCGGTTTTCCATGCGCCGCCGCAGGTCGCAGAACAGCCGCAGGGCCGTCTCCGCCTCCGTGCGCTGGCGAAGCTGCCAGCGCAGGTCCAGCAGCAGGTCGGTCTCCTCGCCGGTGACCTGCGTGCGGGGCAGGCGGAGCAGCGCGTCGATCACCTCCAGCGCGCAACGCCAGCGGCAGACCGACCCCGGACAGGTCGCGTTCACTACTTCAGGTAGCTCTTGAGCATCCACACCGTTTTCTCGTGGAATTCCAGCCGCTTGATGAGCAGGTCCTGCGTTTGCAGGTCGTTGGACAGGCCGGCGGCGTCGCGCGTGCGCGTGGCGTCGTCGATGAGCTTTTCGTGCAGGACGATCAGGGCCGCCACGTAGTCCTTTTGCGGCATGGGGGACTTGAACTCCTCCATCCCCGCGGCGTTGGCGAGCGTGGCCAACCCGCCGATGGCGTAGGCGTCCAGCGCACGGATGCGCTCGGCCAGTTCGTCCACGGCCTCGAAGAGATCTTCGTACTGTTCTTGAAACGCCTTGTGCAGCGCGAAGAAGTCTTGCCCCTCGACGTTCCAATGCGCGAGGTGGGTCAGCGACATCAGTTGGTAGGAGTCCGCGAGGACGACTTGCAGGGCGTCGATGACGCGGGTGTCCGGCTGGGTGACTCCGGTGGCGGGAGCGGCGGTGGAGGTGCTCATAAGGATGGTAGGTTAAACTTCACTGGGCTGGAACGAACGTTCGGCGATCCGGGCGACCATCGCCTCGGCGTCGCGCGGGGTGCAGCCCTTGTAGACGCGGGAACCGCACTCGACGTTGGGCGCTTGTTTGCAATGGTCAAGGCAGCCGACGGCCTTGAGCTTGATGTTTTCCGGCCGGCCGAGCGCGTCCAGTTGCCGGTCGATGGCCTGGAAGAGTTCTTGTCCGCCCTGCCGCCAGCAGTTCTTCTTGGCGCAGACGCGGATCGTGCAGGGCGCGGTCGCCGCTACCGGGGCGAAGTGCCCGTCGGTGGGCAGCACCTGCGAGACGATCTGTTTGAGCGCGCCGGTCACGGGGTCGCGCTCCTGCAAGCCGGCGACGCGGATAGACTCGCCAGGACCGAACTTGCCGATGATCCGCCGCCGCAGCAGGCGCGGCACCTTGAGCAGGCGGGTTTCCTCGCCGCAACGCATCAGCATCCGGCGCTTGCCGGCGTCGGTGAACACGAAACCGCCGAACTGGCCGGCCACTTCAAACGGAATGGACATGGTCGGTGCGAGGATAAACCGACTCTGCTCGCCACGCTGACGGTGGCTTGCGCCCGGGATGCCCGTTTTTGCGGTGCCCGGGTGTCTACGCGTGCCCGGCGTCGTGACGCGGCGGGCGGAGCACATCGGCGCGGGTGAAATACGAAACCAGCTTGTGACCGCGCTTCTCGATGTTCTCCCGGCCGCCTTCCTGGCGGTCCACCAACGCGAGGACGAACGCCACCTTGCCACCCGCCGCCTCCACGGCGTCGATGGCCTGGAGGGTCGAGCCGGCCGTCGTCACCACGTCGTCGATGACAACCACCGTGTTGCCGGCGGCGAAGTTGCCCTCGATGAGCTTCTTGGTGCCGTGTTCCTTGGCAGCCTTGCGCACGGTGAAGGTCTGGAGCGCGCTGCCGGGGTCTTCGAGTTGCGCGGCGATGCCGATGCTCAGCGCGATGGGGTCGGCCCCCATCGTCAAGCCGCCGACGGCGTCGACGCGGGTGTCGTGCTCGGCGGCGGTCTGCTGGAGGAGTTCCCAGCCGACCGCACCGATGAGCAGGGCGGCGGCGGGGTCGAGCGCGGTGAGCTTGCAGTTGACGTAGAGGTCGCTCTTGGCCCCGGAGGCCAGCGTGAACTCGCCCCGGCGCACGGAGCGTTCGATGAGGATGTCGAGCAGCTTGGTTTTGAGGTCCGGCAGCGTCGGGGAGGCGGGCATAGGTGCAACCATAGTGCGTGACTCAGCTCAGGCCAAGCCTTCGCCGAATGCGGGTTGGGTCCAGCCGCATGTCCATCACGGACAACACGAAGATTCGTCTTCCCTCTACCGTGTAGAACATCGCGTGGTGGAACCCCTGCAAGATGATCCGGCGAACAGTTCCGCCATAAACTGGTCCCATCGCAGGGTTCTCCCGCAGTAGTTCAGAGGGCTTGTCCAAGCGTTGCAGGAACTTTTCCGCACGTTTTGTCTCCGGTCCCCCGTAGGTTTCAAACGCTGCCTGGATGTCCGCGTCTGCCCCTTGAGGAAAGACGAGTTCCATCGCCGTTACTTACCCGCGCGCAATCGGTCGCGAATGGCTTCCCAAGTCGTGGCAGTCTCCGGGTGAGCTTTGTAGTGCGCCATCCGATCTTCCAGTTCTGCCAAGATCGCGGGATTGGCCGCTGGAGCCAATTCATCCATCAGGTCGTCCCATAGTTCATCTACCAGCAACCACTTTTCCTCGGTGGATAGCTTTTGGACCTCCGGCAGACGTTCGATGATCACGCCGAAGCATAGCGATCGGTACAGGTTGGAGCAAGCACCTCCGCACAGGCTGTCTGCTGTCACCACACAGGTCGAAATTCCCGGGTGACATCCCGGGCGGGCCGGTTCACATTGTCGGCCCGCTTATCCGCTTATGAGCCGCTACCGCACCCATTCCTGCGACCAACTCCGCCCGACCGACGTCGGCCAGACCGCCACGCTCGCCGGCTGGGTCGATTCGCGCCGCGACCACGGCGGGGTCATCTTCATCGACCTGCGCGACCGCGCGGGAATCACCCAGGTCGTCTTCCGGCCGGAGGAAAATGCCGCCGTCGCCGAACAATCCCACTCCCTGCGCGCCGAAGACGTGATCACCGTCACCGGCAAGGTGGCCCCGCGCCTCGCCGGCAAGGAAAACGCCGCCCTGCCCACCGGCGGGATCGAACTCGTCGCCGATTCGCTGACGGTCCTCAACAAGGCCGACGTGCCGCCCTTCCCGCTCGACGAGGAGGTCGTCAACGAGGACACCCGCCTGGCGCACCGCTACCTCGACCTGCGCCGGCCGCGCTTGCAGCGCAACGTCCGGCAGCGCCACCGCATCGTCAAAGCCGTGCGCGACTACCTCGACGACGCCGGGTTCCTGGAAATCGAGACCCCCGTGCTCTCCAAAAGCACGCCCGAGGGCGCGCGCGACTTCCTCGTGCCCTCGCGCCTCCAGCCGGGCGGCTTCTACGCGCTGCCGCAGGCCCCGCAGCAGTACAAGCAGCTGCTCATGGTGGCCGGCCTGGAGAAGTATTTCCAGATCGCCAAGTGCTTCCGCGACGAGGACCTGCGCGCCGACCGCCAGCCGGAGTTCACGCAGATCGACATCGAGGCGAGCTTCGTCGAGCGCGAGGACATTATCACGCTGGTCGAGGGGATGCTGCGGCACGTCTTCAAACAGGCCATCGACGTGGACGTACCCACGCCCTTCCCGCGGATGACGTACGCCGAGGCGATGGACCGCTATGGCAGCGACAAGCCCGACACGCGCTTCGGCGTGGAGCTGCGGGACCTCGGCGACGTGTTTGCGGGAACCTCGTTCAAGGTGTTCCGCGGCGCGCTGGACGCGGGCGGCGTGGTCAAGGCGATCAATGCGAAGGGGTTCGCCAGCATCACCACCGGTCAGATTGAGGAAATGACCCGCCTGGCGCAGTCCTACGGCGCGAAGGGCCTCGCCTTCATCAAGGTCGAGAACGGCGAGTGGAAATCGCCCATCGTGAAGTTTTTCAGCGACGCCGAGAAGGCCGCGCTCACCGAGCGGCTGGCCATCGAGGAGGGCGACCTGATCCTCTTCGGCGCGGACAAGCGGGAAACCGCCTGCGAGGTGCTCGGGCGCATCCGCCTGCGCGTGGCCGAGATGTTGAAACTCACCGCCGGCTTGAAGGTCTGGAACCTCCTGTGGGTACTCGACTTCCCGCTGCTCGCCTACAACGCCGAGGAGGCGAAATGGGACGCCGTGCACCATCCCTTCACCCGGCCGCTGGCCGCCGACGTGGGCCTGCTGGAAAACAGCGCCGACTACGGGAAGGCGCGCGCGGACGCCTACGACGTGGTGCTCAACGGGGTGGAGATCGGCGGCGGGTCCGTCCGGATCCACGAGGCGGACTTGCAGGCCAAGATGTTCGGCATCCTAGGCGTCAACGGCGACCAGCAGGCCGAGATGTTCGGGCACATCCTGAAGGCGTTCAGCTTCGGCGCGCCGCCGCACGGCGGCATCGCGTTCGGCCTGGACCGGCTGGTGATGCTGCTCTGCGGGGAGGACTCCATCCGCGAGGTGATCGCCTTCCCCAAGAACAACCGCGGGCAGGACCTGATGAGCCACTCGCCCTCCGGGGTCGAGCCCCGGCAGCTGCGCGACCTGCACATCCAGACGGCGGGCAAAGCCCTGCCGGCGGCCTCCTAACGGGGAACCTTGGTCTGGATGATGACGTACCCGAGGTACGCCATCGCAAAAGCCAGCGCGACCATGACCGCTCCCAGCGCGCGGTTGATGCGGCGGGTGCGCAGGATGTAGACGCCTCCCGCGATGCTCACCAACCCGAAGACGAAGACGGTCCCGAACAACTCGAAGACCGTGCGGGTAAACTCCGGCCCGCCGTTCCAGTGCGAACGCGCGCCGGGCACGCCGTTCTGCGCGACCGCGGCGCGGATGACGGACGCGATGTAGGCGATGCCGCCGCTCAGGCTGGTCCCGAGGAAGACG
>CAXTMD010000204.1:0-8406 GCA_964245035.1 uncultured Chthoniobacterales bacterium | reverse complement strand
GTGCAGGCTCGCAAACATCACCACGCCGTCGCGCGCGAGGCTGGAGGTGCCGGGCAGCGTCCCGAGGAAATAGACCGGACCGCCCTGGTCCGGCGCGGCGCGCAGCAGCAGCGGCTGGCGTCCACTGACCCGTGCGAGGGGCACGCCATCGCCGACGAGCGCGCAGCGGCGGTTGACCTCCAGCGTGCCGACGGGCAGCGCCGCGCCGTCGCGCGTGTTGGCGAGCAGGTCGGCGTCGTTGCGCCACCACTCGGGCAGTTCTGGCTTGTCGGCGGGGGCCGTTTCCCACTGGCCCCAGCGCAGGCCGAAAAGCTCGCTGTCGTCCGGCGTGTCGGGCGGCAGGAACAGGAGCGCGCGCCCGGCCGCGGCGTGTTCGTGCATCTGGCGGGCGATGGCATCGTCGGCCTTCGGCAGCGGGGCCTGCCAGACGACGAGCGCGCAGTCGGCCCACGGGATTTCTGCCGCACGGCGGACCGGCAGCACGCTGGCCGCGTATTTGCGCGCCGGGTCGGCGGGGGCGTTGAGCGCGGCCGCGAGCGGGTCGGAGACCGCCGGGTCATCCGAGACGATCACGCTGCGCAGCACCGCCGGTTCGTCGAACACGAAGTGAGCCGTGTTGTTCGCCGCCCAGGAATCGTTGGGCAGCTCCACCCGGCCCCAGCCGCGCTTGGTCGATCGGTCGATAGGGAGGGCGTAGCCTTGCATGGCGAAACGGTTGTCCTTGAGCGTGACGTTCGTCGTGCTCGCCGCCCCGTTGACGACGAACCGCAGCGCCACGTCCGTCGGCGTCGGGTCGTCCCCGGAGCGGGTCACCTGCAAGTCGAGGACGAGTTCGGCCTTGTCGGCGGTCTCGCGGCGTTCGACGCGGTCGATGGCCACGGCGAGGTCGCCCCGGGCCGGTTGCGGGTAGCACAGCAGATGGAACCGCACACCCTGAGCGAGACCGAACGCCTTGCGCAGGGCCTCCCAACGCCCGCCGGCCGTGTCCCAGTCGGTGGCCTGCAAATCGCTGAGCAGCCACACGTCGGTGCGGCCGGTCTTGTTGGCGGTGACGTAGTCGAGCGCGTTTTGCAAAAGACCCGGGATGTCTGCGCGCGTGTCGGTGGCGCCGGCTTGCGGCAGGTCGAGCAGGGCGTCGGCCTTCGGGAGGGTCAGCGGTTTGCCGAAGGCGCTGTCGACCAGCACGAGCCGCGAACGTGTGCCGACGGCGTCGGTGATCGCTTTGGCGAGGTTGCGCAGTCCGGCGACTCGCTTGCTGACCCCCGTCTGGGTATTGATCTGCTCCATGCTGGCCGAGCGGTCGAGCAGGACGAGCACCGTGTCGGGCGCGCCGCCGGTCAGCCCGAGCCAGCCGCCGGCCAGTGGACGCGTCACGACGAGGATCAGCGCCGCCACGGCCAGCACGCGCAACGCCAGGATCAGGACCTGTCGCAGGCGCGACAGCCCTTTGTTCATGCGCTGCGCGGCGAGGAGAAACATCATCGCCGCCCACTGCACCTGCCGGCGGCGGTAGAGGTGGATGAGGTGCACGACGACCGGCAGCGCCGCCAGCGGCAGCGCGTACAGCAGCCAGGGAGCGAGGAAGGTCATCGGGAGGCGCGTTTCGGAAGGCGGCCGAGCAGGAAACGCACGAGCACGTCATCGTACGCTTCGTGCATCTTGACCCGATGGTAGTCGATGCCGGTCGTGCGGATGAGTTCGTCGAGGCCGGCGAGGTACTGCTTGACGGCGGCACGGTAGTTGCGCGCGATGAGCGAAGGATCGGCCAGGATCGCCTCGCCGCCTTCCATGTCCACGAACCGTGCCGGGCGGTCGAAGTCGAAGTCGAGTTCGAGCTGGTCCAGCAGGTGGAAGATCGCCACGTCGTGCTTGCGGAAGCGCAGGTGCTGGACGGCGGTTTTCAACTCCTCGGGCAGCACGAACAGGTCGGAAAACACGATGACGAGCGCGCGCTGGCGGATCTGCTCGGCGGCGTCATGGAGAGACTGGATGAGCGTCGTGCCGCCGGTGGCCTTGATGCCGCCGAGCTGGTCCAGGACGACGCCGAGGTGCGCCGCGCCGCGCTTGGCGGGGACGTTCAGCGGCTTCTCCGCAAGCGTCCACAGGCCGACGCCGTCGCCCTGCTGCGCGGCGAGGTAGCCCAGGGTGCCGCCGAGGCGTTTGGCGTAGTCGAGCCGCGACGGCTTGCCCGTCGGGCGGTAGCCCATCGACCCGCTCGTGTCGAAGAGCAGGCACAGGCGCAGGTTCGTGTCGGCCTCGAACTCCTTGATGTAAAACCGGTCGCTGCGGCCCCAGGTGCGCCAGTCCAAGCGGCGGGTGTCGTCGCCCGGGACGTACTTGCGGTACTGCGCGAACTCCAGCGACGACCCGCGCACGGGGCTGCGGTGGTTGCCCGACACGCTGCCGAGCATCGCCTGCCGCGCGTGCAGCGGCAGCGCGAGCAGCCGCGCCAGCACGGCCGAGTCCAGGAACGCGCGGGGATTACCGGGCATGGGTCAGGGGGGCGGCGTTTTTACGCCGCCTTCGCCAACTCCTCCACCAGCCGCTTCGCCACGTCGCGGCTGCTCACCCCTTCGCTCTCGGCGGTGAAGGTCGTCATCACCCGGTGCCTCAAAACCGGGTCGGCCACTTCCATCACATCCTCCAGACGCACGACGTAGCTGCCACGCAACGCCGCACGCGTCTTCGCGCCCAGGATCAGGTACTGCACCGCGCGCGGTCCTGCGCCCCAACTCACCAGCGGCTTGAGCCACCCGGGCGCTTCCCCCGCGCCGGGGCGGGTGCGGCGGACGAGGTCCACGGCCAGTTCGTACAGGTGATCGGGCACCGGCACACGCCGCACAAGATCCTGGTAGGCGAGCACGGTCTCGGCCGTCAGCACGTGTTCGAGCCGCGGTAGGCTCGCGCCGGTCGTGCTGCGGGCGATGGCGATCTCCTCGGCCCGCGAGGGATAGTCCACCCCGATCATGAACATGAAGCGGTCCAACTGCGCCTCGGGCAGCGGGTAGGTGCCCTCCTGTTCGATAGGGTTCTGCGTGGCGAGCACGAAAAACGGCGCGTCGAGCGTGTACGTGCGCCCGGCGACCGTCACGCGACCTTCCTGCATCGCCTCCAGCATGGCGGCCTGCGTCTTGGACGGCGCGCGGTTGATCTCGTCGGCGAGCACGATGTTGGCGAACACCGGCCCCTTGGCGAATTGGAACTCGCGCTTGCCGCCGGGCAGTTCCTGCAAGATGTCCGTGCCGGTGATGTCCATGGGCATCAGGTCCGGCGTGAACTGGACCCGGCTAAACGACAGCGACATCGTCTCGGCCAGTCGCGAGATCAGCAGCGTTTTAGCCAGGCCCGGCACGCCCATCAGCAGCGCGTGGCCGCGCGCGAAAAGGCAGATGGCGAGTTGTTCGACGACGTGATCCTGGCCGACGATGATCTTTTTAAGCTCCGCGGTCAGGCGGCCGTAGACGGCGCGCAGTTCGTCGATGGCGTCGACATCGTCGGCGGGCAGGATGGCGGAAGCGGCGCGGTCGGACATCGTTGGGGAGAGGAGAGGAAGCCAGGCGGGATCGGCGGTGTTAGTCACTCCGCCCCGGCGGCGCGTTCAATCACGGCCACGGTGTTACCAAAGACCGGCCGTGGGGTCAAACCTCATCGGGGATTGTCCCCGGCCGGCGGGGCGGCGTTTTACGATGTCCTGTCTTGATGCCACCCGACCCGACCCCTGCCACGACGAAATCCTCCGCCCGGCTCGTTGCCGAGGACCTGATCGTCACCGCCTTCGGCATGGCGACCAGCGCCGCCGTCGCGTACGGCTCGTTCTACTTCGCCGAAGACGGCAGTTCCCCGTTCTATACCTACATGGCCAATGGCTTCCTCCCGATAGGGGCGGCGGTGTGCGGGTTCATCGCGGCCGTCGGTTACTGGGTGGGTTCGCGCTTGTTCAACCACAAGCCGACGCGCCTGCTGCTGCTCAACATCGTGCTGGTGGCGCTGGGAACCTACTTTTCGATCCAGGGCCTCGACTACACCCACGCCAAAACCTCGCGCGGCGTGCCCGTGCAGCAGTTGATGTCCTTCTCCGACTACTTGGTCGCCGTGACCGAGCACATGACCTACAAGGAGTCGTACCAGCGCGAGGACGAGGCCCACGAACTCGGCAAGTGGGGCTGGGGCATGGCCGGGTTGCAGGTGCTCGGGTTCTGCCTGGGCGGCTGGGCGGTGTACGGCATCCTGGCGTCGACGCCCTATTGCCACCGCTGCTCAATGTACTTCCGCTGGCTCTGGCGGCGCGCCACCAAATGGAAGGACGTGGAGGCCATGAATCAAGCTTACCAGTCGCTGTCGGCGTTGATCGACGCCGGGCAACTCCAGACCGCCGTGGATCAGCACGCGCTTTCCGGCGATGGCGCGGGCCGGTTCAGCGTGCGAGGGCTCCTGAGCATGAACCTGCGCGAATGCCCCGGCTGCGCGGAGCGGCGGCTCAACCTGGCTGCCCAACGCCGCAACGGCAACCAGTACACGATCGTTGCCCAAAGGAACGTCACCACGCACGACCCGATCCAGAAGGCGACCGCCGCGCCGGCATGAGCCGGCCTCGTCCCTTCCCGTCGGGACGAACACATCCGGCGGAACATGCGCCCCCTTCCTGGGCGCGCCGCCGTCCGTCAAGGCCGCTGCTTGACGATCTCGACGTACTTGGCCTCCAGCTTGGCGTAGCGTTCTTCGAGCGATTCGTAGGCGCGCCGTTCCTCAAACAACGTGTTCTCCAACTCGCGGATGCGCTGCTGGAGGCTGACGCGGATGCCCGTGCGCACGGGCCCGTCCGCGCCGGCCTCGGGCTCCTCCGGCTCCTCCGGTGGGATCGTCAGGGTGTTGAGGTCGCGCACCGTCGCGGTCGCGCCGTCGCGCGCGTTGATGAGGCGGGTGTCGGCGTTGATCTCGCCGAGGTTCAGAAACTCCTGGAGCGCGCCGATGGTGGTCGGTCCGTAGAGCTGGTCGGCCGTCAACTCGATGAGCCAGTCCATGCCGAGTTCGGGCACCATCGGGGCCTTGAACCACGTCTGCTGGTCGGTGGAAACCTTGTCCAGCGGCGAGATCTGGGCGCTGGTGGCCCAGGTGGTGAGTTGCTGGAAGTTGACCGGACCGAAAACCTCGTTGTTCTCGGCTTTGAGCAGATAGAGGGCGGAAGCGGTGTGGTCGATCATGGCGCAGGGGGGAGCGAAGGGCGACAGCACGCGCAGTGTACAGAGACGCCCCCCGGTCGGCAACGGATGTTTTGTGACGGCTCTGCCCGACGAAAACCTTGCGTTTCAGGCGGAAAAAAACTACACTGTCGGCCTATGCCAGAGCGCACCCAAAAACCTCCGACCCCGGCTCCGTGGGAACCGAAGGGCGGCGACAGCGATGGTCCCAAGAGCCCCGACGTGTCCAAGCCCGACACCAACGATCTGCTCAAACGCATGAAGCGGGTTGACCCCAATCAGTCGAAGCGCTACCGCCAGCGCACCGGACAGTAAATGAACAACCTTTTCGGTTCGCCCCGCCCGACCGACCCGGCGGCGGGCAACCCTGACCCGGGCGATTTCGCCGCGTTGCTCCAGGCCCGCGGCCTGTACCCGCGAGCCGTCTTGCCCGCTGGTGGGTCACCGGCGGCTGCCACTGCGGTGGTGCCGACGCAGACGCAGGCGACCACGATCCTGGCCTTCAAGTTTGCCGATGGCGTGCTCGTGGCGGGCGACCGTCGCGCGACGGCCGGCAACATCGTCGTTTACGACCGCGCGGACAAGGTGTTGGAGATCGACCGCCACTCGGTCATGGCGATTGCGGGAGTGCCCGCGACGGCCTGGGAAATGGCACGCGTGCTGGAGCATTCGTTCCAGTACTACCGCCGCACCCAGTTGCAGGAAATGAGCACCAGCGGCAAGGTCCGCGCGCTTTCCAAGCTGCTGCGCGACAACTTCGGGTTTGTCATGCAGGGCGTTGGCGTCGTCGTGCCGCTGTTCGCCACGTACGACTTCACCGGCCCGGAACAGGGCAGCAAACTGTATTTCTACGACGTGATGGGCGCGAACTTCGAGGTGGCCGAGTACGCCGCCACAGGGTCGGGTTCGCCGGCCGTGCGCGGCGTGCTGTACTACGAAAACACCTGGGGCCGCAAACCGCTGAGCGAGTACACGCTGGAGGAAGCTCTGCGGCTGACGCTCCGCGCGCTCGACACCGCCGCCGAGGCCGATACGGCCACGGGTGGGGTGGACCGCAAAGGGCAAATCTTTCCCGTGGTCAAGATTATCGCCAAGGAGGGCATCAAGACCATCGCCGACGACACCCTGCGCGACCTGTTCAACGCCGGGCGGCACTCGTCCGCGCAACCGCTTTCCGCCGGCGTGCCGGTTGGCTGACTTTTTCCGTTCGCATGATTGAGGAACCTTTTCGTTTCGTCGAGGCCATCGCCAATCGGCGCGAGTACATCGAAACCCAGATTGCCAGCGGCAGTCCCATCGTGGCGCTCAACTACGCGGGCGGCGTGCTGCTGTTCACCCTGGGACGCGAGCGGCAGAAGATCTTCGAGATCTATGACCGGATCGCCATGGGAGCCATCGGGCATCCGGGCGACATCGAGCGCCTGCGCATGACGGCCATCGAACTCGCCAGCACGGAGGGGTTCACGCGGTCGTCCAGCGACGTGTCGCTGCGGCGGATGGCGAACTACTCCATCAGCCCGGCGTTGAAGGCGGCTTTCGAGCAGGTGTACGGTGCGCCGTATCTGGCGCGGGTGTTGTTCGTCGAACTCGGCCCGGACGGCACGCAGAACAGTTTCCTGCGCATCGACTACGACGGCTCGATCCAGTCAAACGGCACGCCGTTTTCCAAGAGTCGCCAAGAGTACGCGGCGCTTAGCGGCACGCGGGTTTCCACCGAGCAGATGGAGAAATTGCTGGCCCGCGACTACCAGCCCGGCCTCGACTTGGACGCGGCGATGCGCCTCGCCTACGACGCCTGGACAGTGGGCTTCCTCGTTTCCGAAGACGACAAGGCTCCGGGCGAACTGCCCGACGAAGGCACGCTCGGCCGGGTCCGCCGCGAGCAGCTCGAATCCGCCTCCGTGGAGGCGGCCGTGCTCGAATCCAAAGTGGCGTCCCACGTCGCCTTCCGCGCCGTGAGCGAGGAAGAGATCCGACCGCTCCTGCAAGGCAATGGCTGACGACGGCGAACCGTCGTCTTTTTCCGATGAACCATCGCCGGTCGATCCGGCGGCAGAAACATTTGCCGGTGCGGGGGACTCGACCGTCTCGCCCGCACCGGGGCCGGAGCGTTCCGAGGCCCGCGCCTCCGTCTGGCAGCGCCACTGGGTGGCGTTCGGCGGGCTGTTCTTTTTCGCGTTGTGCGTGCGCGCCCTGGTGGAAGCGCCTTTGCCGGCGTGGCACCCGGCCTCCACGTCCGACCTCGTCGTTCCCGCCGGTCCGTTGGCGGTCATCGTCGACCCGGGTCACGGCGGCGGCGACAGCGGCGCGGTCTCACAGGGCGTCGTCGAAAAGGACTTGAACCTCGACGTGGGCCGCCGGGTCGCGGGCACGCTCGCCGCGCGCGGCATCAAGGTGCGGCTGACCCGCGAGGACGACCATTTTGTCTCGCTGGAAGACCGCGTGCGCATGGGCAACGCCCAGCCGGGCACGGTGTTCGTGAGCATCCACTTCAACGACGCCTCGGGCGACGGCCGCGTCGCGATGAACCGCGCCAGCGGTGTCGAGACCTTTTACTCGCAGAACAAGGCGATGGCGGCGTCGGCCGGCGGTTGGATGTGGGCGACCCTGTTCGGGGCGGGTGTGAAGGCAGATCAGGCCGCGGCGCGCGACGTGGCAGCATGGTCCGAACGCGAGGGCGCGGCGCTCGCGCAGTCCATCCAGAGCGCGCTGGTCGCCAGCACGGCCGCGTCGGACCGCGGGATCAAGGAGCGCTCGCTCTACGTCACTCGGCGGGTGCGCGGACCGTCGGTATTGGTGGAGGGCGGCTTCGTCAGCCACCCGGCAGAAGCCAAACTGCTCGGCGACGCTGCCTACCGCCAGAAACTTGCCGACGCTATCGCCGATGGTATTATCAAATACCTCGACGCGGCCGCGCGGCAACCGGTGCCCGCGGCGGTGGCGGCTGCCTCGCGCGACGCTTGAATACCGCCGGCTGTACGCGCGTCTGCTGTCAGCAGGTCCAAACGCTCTTCCTCCCATGAAAACTTTGCGTTCGTGTGTCGTGGCCGGGCTCCTCGTTACCAGCGCGGTTGGTGGTTTGCGCGCGGACGACAGCCTCCGGCATTACCAGCAAGCCCTGCGCGACCAGGGGTTCTACTACGGACCTGTGGATGGTTCGTCCGGCGACGAAACGACCCAGGCGCTGCGCCGCTACCAGATCCGCAAC
>CAXTMD010000203.1:5630-8429 GCA_964245035.1 uncultured Chthoniobacterales bacterium | reverse complement strand
CCAGCCTCCAGGCTACCAAAAACTGCGGACAACCTCTTGACCTACAACAGTTAGGCACCGCGCCTACAGAGCGGCTGAACGGGGACCAGCCTCCACTCGGCGGGGAATGAGGGCGCTGCCGGCCGGAAAGGGCGAACGAAGCGGAAGGCAGCGCCGGAACGAGCGACGCTGACACGGGGCTAGCCGAACGGGAACCAGCGCGACTTGGTGAACGTGGACCGACGTACCGCTCGCCCACAGAGAAGAAGGACCCAGGTGCCTAACGAAGAAAGCTCAGCGACAGAGGCTAGTGAAGAAGGACAATGGATGCAGGAAAGACGTACCGCCAGCCTCTGTTCGCTGGAGCGCGTGGTTAGGCACGGCGAGCTTACTTGTCGGCGCGAGTGCGAACATCCTCGGTGCCCTCGTCCTTGGTGACGAACTTGGACTTGCTCATGGAGGTGATCGTCTCGGACGAGGTCCCACCCGGGAAGGTGAGAACCAGCTTGTCGCCGTCGATGTGCCAGTGACGCCCCTCTTTGTCGGGCTTGGAATCTTCGTTGCGCTGGACCGCCCAAGTGCCGTCGGCGTAGTAAATCTCGAACTTTTTGCTGCCGAGCCAACGACCAAGAATCTGCTTGGAGTAGTCGTTGCCTGCTTTGGGGTCGGCAATGCCAGCGGATGCCAGCATCAGGAGTAGAAGGAGTGTGGTGAACGTGGTTTTCATGGTGAGGTGGAGAAAATCGAGTGCCTAACTAGTAGTCGGCGAACGAACTTCGCAGAGTAAGGCGAACGACGTTCGTCTAACCCGGTCTCGTTGAGCTAGAGTCATTCCTCGCTCGATTGCAGCTTCGCCAAAATCGTCAGGTCCTCCAACGTCGTCGTGTCGCCGGTCACCGCCTTGCCGCTGGCGACCTCCTTCAGCAAGCGGCGCATGATCTTGCCCGAACGCGTTTTGGGCAGCGCGTCCGTGAACCGGATTTCGTCCGGCCGCGCGATGGCTCCGATGCTCGTGCCCACATGCTTCTTGAGCGCGTCCGCCAACTCCTTGCCCGCTTGCTGGCCGCCTTTGAGCGTCACGAATGCCACCACCCTGCCCCTTGATCTCGTCCGGCTTGCCGACCACCGCCGCCTCGGCCACCGCCGCGTGCGCCACCAAGGCGCTCTCGATCTCGCTCGTGCCCAGGCGATGCCCGGCCACGTTGAGCACGTCGTCGATGCGGCCCACGATCCAGAAGTTGCCGTGCTCGTCGCGCCGCGCGCCGTCGCCGGTGAAATAATACCCTTTCGACTCGTACTCGCTCCAATACGCCTGCTTGTACCGCGCCGGGTCGCCGTAGATCGTCCGCAGCATGCTCGGCCACGGCCGGCGGATCACCAGCTTGCCGCCCACGTTTGGGCCGACCTCGTTGCCCGCGTCGTCCACGATGGCGGCGTCCACCCCAAAAAAGGGTCGCGTTGCCGTGCCGGGCTTCGTCGGCGTGGCCCCGGGCAGCGGGGTGATCATGTGGCCGCCCGTTTCCGTCTGCCACCAGGTGTCCACGATGGGGCAGCGTCCGCCGCCGATCTTTTCGCGGAACCACATCCACGCTTCCGGGTTGATCGGTTCGCCCACCGTTCCCAGGAGCCGCAAGGACGACAGGTCGTGCCCCTCCGGCCACTGGTTGCCCCACTTGATGAACGCCCGGATCGCCGTCGGCGCGGTGTAGAGCACCGTCACCTTGTAGTCCTCGACGATCTTCCACCAACGATCCTGCGCGGGCGTGTCGGGCGCGCCCTCGTACATGAGCACCGTTGCGCCATTGGCCAGCGGCCCGTAGACCACGTAAGAGTGCCCCGTGATCCAGCCCACGTCGGCTGTGCACCAGTACACGTCTTCCTCGCGCAGGTCGAAGACGTACTTCGTCGTGCAGTACGTCCCGAGCAGGTAGCCTGCCGTCGTGTGCAGGATGCCCTTGGGCTTGCCGGTGGACCCGCTCGTGTACAGGATGAAAAGCGGCTGCTCGCTGTCGAAAGGCTCCGGCGCGTGCTCCGCGGAAGCTCCCGCTACCGCGTCGTGCCACCACACGTCGCGGCCCTCCTGCATGGACACCTCGTTGGCGGTGCGCCGGAGCACGATCACCTTGCCCACGGGGCCGTCGCCATCCTTGAGCGCGGCGTCCACGTTGGCCTTGAGCGGGACGACCTTGCCGCGCCGCCAGCCGCCGTCGGCCGTGACGACGAGCTTCGCGCCGCTGTCCGCGAGCCGGTCCCGGATCGAGTCCGCGCTGAACCCGCCGAACACCACCGAATGCACCGCGCCGATCCGCGCGCACGCCAGCATGGCTACGGCCACCTCGGGCACCAGCGGCATGTAGATCAGCACGCGGTCGCCGTCGGCGACGCCCTGCGCCGTCAGCACGTTGGCAAACCGGCAAACCTCCGCGTGGAGTTCGGCGTAGGTGAGCGTGCGCTTGTCGCCGGGTTCGCCTTCCCAGAGGATCGCGGGCTTGTCGCGGCGCGGGGTATCGAGGTGGCGGTCCAGGCAGTTTTCCGCGACGTTGAGCCGGCCGCCCACGAACCACTTCGCATCCGGGCAGTTCCACTCCAGCACAGTGCTCCAGGGTGCGCGCCAGGCGAGTTCGGCGGCTTCCTTGGCCCAGAAGGCGTCGGGGTGTTCAATCGAAAGCTTGTAGAGCTGTTCGTAGTCCTCCATCGAACCGAGGCGCGCCCGGGCGGCGAACTCCGGCGGCGGGGGGAAAACGCGGTCTTCGACGAGGATGGACTCGATGTTCAGGGAGGTGGGGTCGCTCATGGGGGAAGTGCGGCGTGCGGTGTGGG
>CAXTMD010000203.1:0-5620 GCA_964245035.1 uncultured Chthoniobacterales bacterium | reverse complement strand
CGGCCTGTGGCTTGTTTTTTTCCCCGGCCGCCCCCCGCCCCCCCCCCCCCCCCCCGCGCTCCGCACTCCGCACTTCCCCACATTCTGCCTTTTGCCTTTTCCGGCAACGCATGCTACGGAAGCAGGATGCCCGCCGGGGACAGCTTCCAAATCGCTACCGGCCAGCCGCGTTCGGTCGCGCAGGCGTGGCGTTACCTCTGGCGCGCGATGCTCTTGAAGTGCCCCGTGTGCGGCACGCGGCCGATCTTCCTCCCGTGGTACCGCGTGCGCTCGTTCCACGATTGGTTCACGCCGCTCGACGGCTGCCCGCGCTGCGGCTACCCGTACGAACGCGAGCCGGGTTACTTCCTGCTGGCGGTCTTCGGGTTCAACCCGGGCTTCGCGGTGTTCGTGTCGGTGGTCCTCTTCATCTATCTGGCCGAGACGCGCGACGTCGGCCAGATGCCGGTCTGGGAGTTCATGGGCATCGTGGGGTTGCCCGTGCCGATCATCAACATCCTCATCGCCCGCCACGCCAAGGCGCTCTTTCTCGCGCTGGACCATTTCGTCGATCCGCACGTCCGCGACGCTGACGACGGCAGCGACGACGACGACGACGACGGCATCGGCCTGCTGCCCGACCCGCCCGCCGGCAACGGCAGCGGGATCAACCCCGAACCGGACGGCGGCGGCCCTGACGGCCACCCGTGGCCGGAGGAGGAACATGCGGGCGGACCGGCCGCGCTCGCCGGCCGGCACTGAGGCGGATTTTGTCCTCGCCGGCCGTGGCGGAAACGGCCGCTTTGCGGTAGGTTACGCGCATGTCTACCGCCGAAGTCCACCGCGTCCATCTCCTCGGCACCCGCCCGGGCAACGTCAAAAATCTCGGCGGTTTCCGCAAAGGTTTCCACAAGGTGCCGGCGACGCTGCCGGACGCCCTGTTCGAGCGGCAGTTTTCTTCCATGTGCGCGCCCGACTTGGAAGATCTCTCGCGCGGCCTCTTCGAGAAACTGCGCACCGCCCGCGGCTACAAGCGCAAGGAGATCAACCTCAACGTCGACGCACCCAACGCCACGCTGACGACGACCGATTTCACGCTCGACCTGCTCTATGCGCTCGACCCGGAAGACCCGGGCGACTTCCGGCTGACGTACGACCTGCACACCATCCGCGACATCGCCGTGTTTGGCGACGGCAGCCTCAACGAGGTGTTTGCGGGGACCTTCAACCGCGTGTCGCTGGGCTTCGGCGAGGCCATCGACATGGAGGACCTCATCGACGAACTCGAAGACCAACCCGGCGGCCAGGCGAACCTGACGTACCCGCCCGATTGCAGCGAGTGCCGGGTGCGGTTGAAAGGCTACGTGGGCGAGGTGCGCGTGACCCCGCGCGAGATGGAGGTCGTCAGCCCCGCCGGGGCGTCGCCGGCGGAGTTGGTCAAGACGTTTGTGGAAGCCAGCGAGGTGCTGGCGGCTAATCCAACGCTGGAGAAGCTGATCCCGCGGCGGGGCTAAGGACGCCTTACTTCGTGATGACCTGGCCGTTGTCGAAACGGTAGAAGTAGCGGACGCCGTTTGTGTCGTAACGCTCCGGATCGTTCGGGTCCGGGTAGTAGTAGAGCACGGTGTTCAGCGTGAAGTCGTACAGGTACGGGAATGGGAACGCCGGGCTCGTGTAGAAGAACGAGTTGCTGGCAAAGTCGTACAGGTACACGCCGTTCTTGCCGTCGGCGGCGTCGAAAACGTATTCGTAACCCAAGTCGAAGTGATAGATGTAGTGCGGATCGCTCAGGTAGGTGTAGTAGCCGAAGAAGTTCGTCGGCGCGCTGCCGGAATAGAAGAACTTCAGGTAGTACACGCCGTTGGAAAGCGGCTCCTCGCCCGTGAAGAAGATCGGGTGTGTGAAGCCGGCGGCGCTGGCGATGGTCAGCGGGGCTTCTAGGACGCTCGTACCGGCGGCGTTCGTGGCTTCCAGAGCCACCACGTAGTTGCCCTCGCGCGTGGGCGTGCCACTGATGATCCCGCTAGCCGGGTCGAGCGAAAGCCCCGCCGGCAGCGGCTTGTCCAGCCCGGTGTAGATGCTGTAAACCGCGTAGGCGGCGAAGCTCGTCACATCGCTGTAGTACGTAATGATCTGGTAGGAAAACGGCACGCCGACCTGCCCCGTCGCACCATAGGAATTGATGACCCCCGGCACCTCCGTGTCGACCCCGTAGAGGAGGGCCATCCCTTTGTGGATGCTGCCGTCAACGCGGTTGAAATCCCCGCCGGCGAAGATGCTGCCATCGCTCCGCAACACCAGGGCGAGCACACTGCCGTCCACGCCGTACGCGGACAGGAACTCGCTGTCCGGCGTGCCGTCGGTGTTGAGACGCGTCACCCCCGCCCGGCCGAAGCCATCGAGTTCGGTGAATCCGCCGCCGACCACGATCTTGCCGTCAGGCTGGAGGAGCATCTGGTCAACGCCGTCCGTGCCGGTGGCCACCTGGAAGGTGGTGTCCAGGCTCCCGTCCGCATTCATCCGGAAGACGACCAGACAGCCGTCCAGCGTGGACCCGCCGGCGACGATCCTGCCGTCGGGCTGCACGACGAGGGCACCGAGATCGGAAAAGGTGATGGTGGTCGTCGCCGTGAAGGTGCCATCAGCGGTGCCATCGGCATTGAGGCGCGTGAGCAGGCCGTCCCCGTAGGCTTGCTGGACGAGCAGGACCTTGCCGTCAGGCTGCACGGCCACCGCGCCTTAGGGATAAGGGACGCTCTGCTGTGAAGTGAACGAGGCGTCCGCGCTGCCGTCGGCGTTGAGGCGTCCGAAAGTGTAGGTGGGGATGTAGTCCGTGCCGCCACGGGGCGTGTACGCTATCTGGACGAATTCGCTCACGACCAAGATCTTCCCATCGCTCTGACAGACGAGGCGGTTGATCTGGCTGCCACTCGCAGGTTCGGCGGTGGAACCAACAAAACTCGTGTCCAGGGTGCCGTCGGTGTTCAGCCGGGCGAGGAGACCGGCGGCGACACCGTTCACGGTGGTGAAGGTGCCGCCGATGATCAGTTGGCCTCCGGGTTGGAGCACCATGGTGTTGATGGAGCCGACGGTCGTGGCGGCATAGCTCGCGTCCAGGCTGCCGTCGGCGTTGAGCCGGGCGAGGTTGGCGTGGGCGACGCCGTTGACGTTGGCGAACGCGCCGCCGACGATGATCTTGCCGTCAGGCTGCACCACGGCGGCGTTCACCGTGCCGTCCACGCTGCTGGTGAAGGCTGTGTCCAGGCTGCCGGCATCGAAGGCCCGGGCAGTGCACGCGAGAAAAACGCCAGCCAGGAACACGGCCAGCAGGGAGGGAAGCGCCCTTTTGTGTTGCATAAAGAAGGATGTAACCATCCTTCCTTCCGCATTTTTGGGAGAAAAGATTCGTGCCTACCGCACCCTTTTCTCCGCCGCCCAACCAAGTCAGTACAGCATCGCCTCTTTGGGCGGATCGGTCGGGGCGGCCTTGTCGGCGTGCAGCACCGCCACGCGGCGGCCGTTCTCCAGCGGGAAGTCGACCTTGCCGGTCACGCGCACCCAGCCGAGTTCGGGCAGCTTGTCTGCATCCGCACGCATGGCCGGGTCGGCAGGTTTGTCCACCGTGACCGCCACCGGCCGCGCGTCGGCTGCGCAGCACACCATGAACATCCGCACGAGTTGGAACCGTCGGCCGCTCGCGTCGTCCTTTGCCGGCATGAACTGGCCGATCATCTCCGCCGTGCGGCCTTCCATCTGCGGGCGCATGGTGTCGTCATCGGCGGCAAAAAGCAGGTCGGTCACCTCCAGCAGCAGGTGGCCGTCGGGCGTGCGCTGGATGTACTGCGTGGCATCGTTGTTGGCGGCGGTGTTGTTGATCGGTGCCGGCGTGTCGCCGGGCAGCGGCGGCTCGACCACGGCGGGGGCGGGCGGGTTGTTGGCCACCGCCGGGCTGGGCAGCGTCGATTTGCCCGGCAAGTTGGTGGCATCGCTGACGATCCCGCGGTTGCGGATCGCACTGGCGTTGAACTGATCCTTGGACACCCCGGCCGCCGCCCATACCGGCAGCACGAGCAACCCGAAGGCGAGCGCCTGGGTGGTCTTCACGCGGCGCGGCGAGGAAAGTTCATCGCCGCGGTCTTCCAGCACGAGCCCGGCGGTATTCGGCGCGCCTGGACGCATCCCCCAGGCTTGCACGGCGGCGATGGCAAGCATCACAAAACCCGACAACGCCACCAGCGGCCGGTAGGCAGGGATCAGGTAATCGGCCAACCGTCCGCTAAAGAAGAAGTAGAGCATCAGCGCGCCCCAGGCGAGCAGCGCCACCAACGACAAGCCGCGGGAAGGAGTTTTCATAGGAAGACGGAGCGTTAATCTACAATGTTCTTCCGACACCGACAACCGGACAAATTATCACCGGCTCCCGCCTCGGTTCAATGCTTACCGGCCTCCGCAGGCACCGGAGGCGGTTCCTCGTCGCGAAACGTGATCTCCCAGTCCTGGCCGAGCTTGTGGGCGGCGTCGAGCAGTTGCTTGCGCAGCGAATCCTTGGCAGCCGGCAGGATCTCCAAGTCCAGCGCTTGCCGCCGGGCTTCGGCCGTCATGGCGTTCACCGCGTTCTCGCGATCCTTCGGCCCCAGCCAGTTCCACAAGCCCCCCTTTTCCGAGACGACCGTGATCCGGTTCTGCTGCACCGACAGCACTTTGGGCGGCGGGAAGTCCGCGTGGACCTTGTGGGTCTGCTCGTCGACCTGCACGTTGAAGCGGTCGTGCAGATCGAAGCCGGCCTTGACGCTGTACTCGCCGCGCAGGTCGATCTCGTTGCTGCTGCCGAACAAGGTCGTTTGGTAGCGGTAATCCACCGGGAAATCCTTGCTGACCGAAGCCAGTTCCATGATCGCGCTGGTCTTCTGGTGGCTCACCGACGACACGATGGAGACCTCCGGGGTGATGTTGACCACGGACTTGACGAGGTCGACGGCATCCGTCGCCGTGCGTTTGGCCTCGTAGGCGAGGAAGTGCAGCACCAGCAGCCCGCAGCCGGTCAGCGTCAGCAGGACGAGGCAGAAACCGGCCGCTTTCCTCATGCACGATCCATAACCGCAGGACCGCGCCGCTGCACGACTAAACCGCCGACAACCGGATGCAGACCAGCGCGATCAGCAGGAAAAGCCCGATCCCCAGTGCCAAGACAAAGCGCCGCCGGAACACCAGCGAGTACAAAAACACCAGCTTGAGGTCGAACACCGGCCCGAACACCAGGAACGCCAGCCGCGCCGGGAACCCGAAGCCGGTGAACGTCGCCGCGATGAACGCGTCCGACGTGCTGCACACCGCCACGACGAAGGCCAGCCCCATGAGCGCCGGCACGCCCGCCCACGGGTTGGTCGCCAGCGGCGCGATGATGCGTGCCTGGTCCACAGCGGTGTTGAACACGCTGGCCAGCGCCGCGCCGATCACCACGTAAATGGCCACGTCGAGGAAATCGTTGGTCCCGCGCTGGAGCGCCGCCAGCAGCCGCCGGCCGAAGGTGGGAGTTAATCCCTCCTCCAGCACGTCCAGAGCCGCCAGGGTGTCGGGCCCGCCGCTGCCGGCCGCCGTCCCGTCCCGGCTGAAGGGCGCGGCGCTGGCCAGCGTGTTCAAC
>CAXTMD010000202.1:0-8447 GCA_964245035.1 uncultured Chthoniobacterales bacterium | reverse complement strand
GTGCTTGGCGTCCGGCGTGGCCGCCCGCGCTTACCTGACGCGCGAGGAACTCGCCGCCCGCCACGGCGCGCACCCGGCCGACCTGGACCGTGTGGAGGCGTTCGCGCATGAGCACGGCCTGACCGTCGCCCACCGCAGCGTGGGCGAACGCCGGGTAGTGCTCACGGGTACCCTCGGCGCGCTGACGAAGGCGTTCGGCGTGCGCTTGCAGCGCGTGTCGTTCCAGAGCCGCGAACACCGCACGCGCACCGGCCCCGTGCGCGTGCCGGCGTCACTGGCGGGGATCGTGGAGGACGTGAAGGGCTTTGATGACCGGCCGCAGACCCAGCCGCACTTCCGGCGTGCCCGCGCCGCCACGACTGACTACACGCCGTTGCAGGTGGCCCGGTTCTACGATTTTCCGACGAACGCGAACGGCAGCGGGGAGTGCATCGCACTCATCGAACTGGGCGGCGGCTACCAGACCGCCGACCTGCAAACCTACTTTCAGGATCTCAAGCTGCCCGCGCCCAGCGTGGTGGCCGTGGGTGTGGACGGTGGCACCAACACGCCCGGCGGCGACGCCGACGGCGAGGTGATGCTCGACATCGAGGTGGCCGGGGCGGTGGCCCCGAAGGCGCAGATCGCCGTGTACTTCGCCCCCAACACCGACCAGGGTTTCGTGGACGCCATCAAGACGGCCGTGCACGACACGGTGCGCAAGCCCTCGGTGGTGTCGATCAGTTGGGGTGGCCCGGAGGAGAGCTACACGGCGCAAGGGCTCAAGAACTACGACGCCGTCTTTGCGGAGGCCGCCGCGCTCGGCGTGACGATCCTGGTGGCCAGCGGCGACAACGGCAGCGCGGACACGAACCCGCCCGACAAAAAGAAGCGCGTGGACTTCCCCTCGGCCAGTCCGCTGGTGCTCTCGTGCGGCGGCACGCGGCTGGAGGCGACCGGCACGACCATCGGGAGCGAGACCGTGTGGAACGACGGCGCGCAGGGCGGCGCAAGCGGCGGCGGGGTGAGCACGAAGTACCCCCTGCCCGCCTGGCAGAAGACGGCCAAGGTGCCCAAGCTCGGCACCAAGACCGGCCGCGGCGTGCCCGACGTGGCCGGCGACGCCGACCCGCAGACGGGCTACCGCGTGCGCGTGGACGGCCAGGATCAGGTGATCGGCGGCACGAGCGCGGTGGCTCCGTTGTGGGCAGGCTTGGTGGCGCTGTGCAACCAGCGGCTGGGCAAACCGGTGGGGTTCCTCAACGCCACGCTCTACACCGCTGCCGCGGCGCGGGCGAGCCTGCACGACGTTACGTCCGGGAACAACGGCGCGTACAAAGCTGCCGCCGGCTGGGATGCGTGCACCGGTCTGGGCAGCCCGGACGGCGCGGCGCTGCTGGCCGCGCTCGGAGCCGGCAACGCCCCGGCATCTCCGGTGCGGTCTCGGGCGAAACGACCCAAGGCAGTCGCAAAGAATCCTCCGGCCTCGTGAACAAACCTTTGCTCATCGCGCAAATTCTCGCCCATCTGGACGCCGGGGCCTCCCGCTATGCCGGGGCCGCGCGGGAGGCGCAAGCCGGCGCGACCGACGAGCAGAGCCGCGCCGAGAACAAGTACGACACGCGCGGCCTGGAAGCTTCCTACCTGGCGCACGGTCAATCCCGCCAAGCTCTGGAAACGGCGCAGGCCCGCGAACAGCTTGCCAAATTGCCGACGCAGTTTGCGCCCGGTGATCCCATCGGCCTCGGCGCGCTGGTTGAACTCGCGAGCGGGGACGGTCGCTTCTGGTACTTCCTCGCGCCGGCCGCCGGCGGCACCGAGGTGGTCTGCGAAGGCGAGGAGGTGCTTGTCGTCACGCCGCACTCGCCGCTCGGCCGGGCGCTGCTGGGCAGACGCCGGGGTGAGAACGTGCGGGTGGACGCGGGCAGCACTGCCCACGTGCATCGTGTGGTTGCCATTTTGTAGAGGAACTTCGCGGCTAGGTCGGCGGTTTGATGGGGGGTGGTGGTTGAGCGATGGCCAAACAGCGTGGAAGGTAGCTGTTTCCCGCGAGAGGATGCCTATGACCACCGACAACCCGTTTCTCACCGCCAGCACGCTGCCGTACGGCTTGCCGCCGTTCGACCGCATCCGCGACGAGCACTACGAGCCTGCCTTCGCCGCGGGGATGGAAGAACACCGGCAGGAAGTCGCCGCCATCGCGGGCGAACCGGCCGACGCCACGTTTGAGAACACCGTCGTCGCGCTCGAACGCGCCGGACGGACCCTGCGGCGAGTCAGCCGTGTGTTCTTCAACCTCACCGGCGCTCACACCAACCCCGCCCTCCAGGCGGTCGAACGCGACATTGCCCCGCGCCTGTCCGCGCACTGGGATGAAATCCACCTCGACCCCGCGCTCCTTGCCCGGCTCGAAGCCCTCTTCCGGCAGCGTGACGCGCTCACGCTCGACGCGGAGTCCCGCTACCTGCTCGACCGCTACGAGAAAGATTTCGTACGCGCCGGCGCCCGGTTGTCCGACGCCGACAAGGCCCGGCTTAAGACCACCAACGCCGAACTCGCCGCGCTCCAGACAGCGTTCAACCAGCACCTGCTCAGCGAGAAAAACGCCGACGGGCTCGTGGTGACCGACCGCGCGCGGCTCGCCGGACTTTCCGAAGCGGAGATCGCCGCCGCGGCGGAGGCCGCCCGGGAGCAGGGCCACGACGGCGCGTTCGTCCTGCGCCTGCTCAACACCAGCGGCCAGCCCGCGCTCGCTTCCCTCCAGGACCGCGCCCTGCGGCAACAGTTGCTCGAAGCCTCCCTGGCCCGCAACAGCCACGGCGGCGAGTTCGACACGCAGGGCACCCTCGCCCGCATCGCCCGGCTGCGCGCCGAACGCGCCGCGCTGCTGGGCTACGCCAGCCACGCCGCCTACCAGCTCGAAGACCAGACCGCCGGCAGCGTCGAAGCCGTCAACACGCTGCTCTCCGACCTCGCCGCACCGGCCGTGGCCAACGCACGGCGCGAGGCCGCCGACATCCAGGCGCTCGTCGACGCGGAGCACGGCGGTTTCCAGGTCGCCGCGTGGGACTGGGATTTTTACTCCGAAAAGGTGCGAAAGGCCCGCTACGACCTCGACGAGGCTCGGATCAAACCCTACTTTGAGTTGGAGCACGTCCTGGTCGACGGCGTGTTCTACGCGGCCACGCGGCTGTTCGGCATCACGTTCCAGGAACGATCTGGGCTGCCGGTCTACCACCCGGACGTGCGGGTGTTCGAGATCTTCGACGCCGACGGCGCGCCGCTGGCGTTGTTTTTGGCGGACTTCTACGCGCGGCCCTCCAAACGTGGCGGCGCGTGGATGAACGCCTACGTGTCGCAATCGACTTTGCTCGGCGAGATGCCAGTCATCGGCAACCACCAGAACCTCACCAAGCCGCCCGCGGGTGAACCAACCCTGCTGACCACCGACGAGGTGCGGACGGCGTTCCACGAGTTCGGCCATGCGTTGCACGGACTGTTTTCGCAGGTGCGCTATCCGCGGTTCAGCGGGACGAACGTGCCGCGCGACTTCGTGGAGTTCCCCTCGCAGGTCAACGAAATGTGGGCGCACTGGCCGGAGGTCATCCGGAACTACGCGAAGCATTGGCAGACGGGCGAGCCGATCCCGGACGCGCTGTTGGAGAAAATGGAGGCGGCCGGCAAGTTCAACCAGGGTTATCGGACGACCGAGTACCTCGCGGCGTCGCTGCTCGACCAGGCGTGGCACCAACTCGCGCCCGGGCAGGTGCCGGACGGCGACGTGCTGGCATTCGAGGCGGCGGCCCTGGCAACGGCGGGTGTGGATTTTGCGCCGGTGCCCCCGCGCTACCGCAGCCCGTACTTCTCGCACATCTTCGGCGGGGGATACTCGGCGGGATATTATTCCTACATTTGGAGCGAGGTGCTCGACGCCGACGGCGCGGAATGGATCGCCAGCCACGGCGGCCTGACCCGCGAGAACGGCGACCGGTTGCGCCGGACCGTGCTCTCGCGCGGCGGCAGCGCGGACGCCAGCGGGTTGTACCGCGATTTCGCCGGGGCCGCGCCGACGGTGGGTCCGCTGCTGCGGCGGCGGGGATTGGAGTAGGCACTCAGGCTAACAGCACGTAGGCGGCCGCCTCTACATTTCTGTCATCCTGAGGCGAGTTTTACGAGTCGAAGGACCCCGCCGGAAGGTACGGGCGACTGTTTCGCTTGCGACCAGAGCAGAGGCGAAGCCAAGGGGATGTGGAGCCAATGGCGACAGGCAAGCGGGTACCCTGCGGCGGGGTCCTTCGACTCGTAAAACTCGCCTCAGGATGACAGAAGGTTTGGCGCGCTGATTGATGTATTACCCGCTGCAGCCATCGATCAATCATCACGGTTGCAACAACACCTCCACCGCCTTCTCCAACTGCTTGTCCTCCCCCGTGGCGACCGACTGGTAATCGTTCTCCACGCGCACGTCCGGCTCGATGGGCAGCCCTTCCAAAAACTGCCCTTCCTTGTTGCGCAACCCCAACTGCGGGATACCGAAGAACAACGTCGGGTCCTGCAACGTCTCCCACCATACAAACGTCCCCGTGCCCGGCACGGGCATGCCGATCAGCTTGCCCAGGCCGAGCGCGCGGTACGCGAACGGGAAGATGTGCGCGTCCGAGTAATTGCTCTCACCGACGAGCAGCACGGATTTGCGATCCCACTTGAAGCTGGGCTCCTCGCCGATCTTCCGGCCGCGCGGCACCCAGTCCAGGTACGTCTTGCCGCCGAGCAGCGTCGCCAGATCGTCGTGCAGGTAACCGCCGCCATTGAAACGCGTGTCCACGACCAGTCCCTCCTTGCCGCTGGCGCGCCCCAGCACCTCGCCAAACGTGTGCCGGTAGCTGCCGTCGTTCATCGCGCGCACGTGCACGTAGCCCAGTCGGCCGCCGGAGAGCTTGTCCGTCAACTCCCGCCGTGACTTGATCCAACGTTGGTAAAGCAGTTCTTCCTGCTCGGCCTGGTGGATGGGCTTCACCGTTTCTTCAAAGCGGGCGTTCTTCGCCGGGTCGAGCACGGACAGCAGCGTCGGCTGGCCGGCTTTGCGGTTGAGCAGCGGGCACCAGTCCGCGCCGGCCTCGACCGTCTGGCCATCGATCTTCTCGATGATCATGCCCGGCGCAATCTTCGACTTGGCGACAACGAGCGGACCCTTCTCGATGATCTCCTGCACTTTCAGACCAGGGCCGCGGTGATCCTCGTCGAAGAACACGCCTAGCGCTGCCGTGTCGTCCGCACCGGGCGGATGGTAGACGTAGCCGCCACCGGTGTGCGAGGCGTTGATCTCGCCCAGCATTTCGCTGAGCAGTTCGGCGAAGTCGTAGTTGTTGTTGATCGAAGGCAGGAACTTTTCGTACACGCCCTTGTAGTAGTTCCAATTCACGCCGTGCAGATCGGTGGCGTAATACTTCTCTGCCATCTGCCGCCAGACGTGCTCGAAGAGATACGCGCGCTCGGCGGCCCGGTCGAGGGTCATCTCGGCGTTGAATTTTACCGGTTCGCTCTTGCCGTCCTTCAAGCCCACCTTGTTGATGTGCCCGCCAGCCAGCACGAAGGCCGTGTCGCCGTCCTTGTTGAGCGCGAGCTTGGTGGGGAAATCCTCGCCGCGTGCGTTGGGGCTTTTTGTCTTGGGGAACTCGGCCAGCCGCTTGGTTTCCTTGTCGCGCAGCTTGTTCTGCCATATAGCGTAACTGTCCTCATCCTCCACCACGTAGATCAGCGCCTCGTCGTCGGGGGTCAGCGACCAGTCGAGCACCTGGACCGAGCCGAGCGTCAGGCGCGCGGTGCGGTCCTCGACGTCCTTGAGGTCGACTTCGAGCGGCTCCTTTTTCTTGTCCTCGTCTGCCTTCTTCTTGGCTTCTTCGTCAGGGGGTTTGCCGCCGTTGGCCGCTTCGTCCTTTTTGTCCTTGTCCTTCTTGGCGTCGTCTTCCTGTTTCTTGGCGATCTCGTAGTCGGCCTTGCTGAGTTTGAAGCGGTCGAACGCCTTTTGCGTGAAGAACATCGCGAACACGTCACCCTGCTTGAAGTCGTTAGGTGTGTTGCCGTGCAAGCCCTCGCGGTTGCTCGCCCACAGCATCGCCTTGCCGTCGCGCGTCCAGTGCGGGTCGATGTCCTCGTAACCGTTGTTGGTCAGGTTGACGATCTGGCCCTTGCCGTCGGCGGCGACCAGACCGGCTTCACGCGACCATCGCGAGGGTTCGTCGTAGTTCACCAGGAACCACCGGCCGTCCGGCGACCAGTCAAACCACTGGTCGCCATCGTGGTAGGAAAAGCTCCGGTCGCCCGGCATGATCAGGCGCGTCTGCTTGGACTCTAGGTTGAGCACGCGCAAGGCCGTGCGGTTTTCCAGGTAGGCGACCTCCTTGCCGTCGGGCGAATAGCGCGGCTGGAAGTTTTCCTGGCCGTTTTCGAGGATCGGGTGGATGTCGACCACCGTCGAATCGAAGAAGTAAGGTTCCTCTTCCTTGGGTCGGGTCAGCGCGGCCTCGTAGAGGTTCCACGATTTGTCGGTCTCGCCGGCAAATACCAGCCGCCGCCCGTCCGGGCTGAACGACACGCTGCGCTCCTGCGTGGACGTGTGGGTGATGCGCTTGGTGACGCCGTGCTCCGTCGACGCCACGAACACCTCCCCGCGCACGACGAAGGCCACTTCCTTGCCGTCTGGGTTGAGCGCCATGTCAGTCGCGCCGTCGCTCATGTCCAGCACCTCGACCGGACGCGCCGTGTCGCCCAAGCCGATCTCGACCGGGACGCGCCGCGGCTCGCGTGCACCGGGAGACAGCAGGTAGATCCCGCCGTCGTAGCCGAAGCAGAGCGTGCCGTCGCGTGCGCTGCTCAGGAAGCGCACCGGGTTGCGCTCGAAGTGCGTGACGGGCTCGGGCTTGGCACCGCCCGCAAGCGCGAGTTTCCAGACGTTGAACGAGCCGCCTTGCTCGCTCAGGTAATAGATTGACCCTTCGTCGGATGACCACACCGGGTCACGGTCCTCGCCGGGGAAGTCGGTGAGCTTGCGGTGCGTGCGCGCCGCCACGTCGTAGAGCCATAGGTCGTGCGCGATGGACGAGGTGTGGTGCTTGCGCCAGAGGTTCTCGTAACCCTTCAGGTCCTCGTAGACGATCTTGTCCCCGGCGCGGTTGTAGCGCGCGGCGAGCGCGGGGGTGGTCAGGATCTGCTCGGGCGCGCGGCCGGGCTCGACGGAGACGCGGTAAAGCTCGGGCATGACGCGCGGGCTGGGAAACTGCGCGTTGCGATAGTCGTCCATGCGGTGCGCGCTGAAGAGCACGCTCTTGCCGTCGGGCGCGAAGCCGGTGGGAGCCTCGTCGTTGGAGTGGGTCGTCAGACGGCGGGGCGTGCCGCCGGCGGCGGGGATCAGGAACACGTCGAAGTTGCCGTAGGCGTCGGAGGCGTAGGCAATGGATTGGCCGTCCGGCGACCAGACCGGCTGCGCGTCGTGCGCCGGGCCGAAGGTGAGCGGGATCGCCCGGCCGCCGGCGCTGGGCACGGTGAACAGGTGTCCGCCGAAGGAAAACGCCACCGTCTTGCCGTCTGGAGAAATGGCGGGATAGCGCATCCAGAGCGGCGCGGGCTCCGGCGTTTGCCCGGCGAGCGAGCCCATGCTGGCGGCGAGGAAAAGCAGGGCGGCGAGACGGTGGAAAAAACGCATGGGCCGGGAGCCTCGCGCAAAGTCCGCCAAGCCGCAAAGGAAGAAGGAGATGGGGTGGTTTGGGAGCCAGCCTATTCACACTAATGCCCGACGAAAAACCCTTCTGTCATCCTTGAGGCGAGTACAACGGGGCGAAGGAGGACAGAAGGGTTTTGTGCTGGCCGCAATCAAGCACGCCGCCGCTTGCCTCTCGCATCCGAGTCCCGATCGTGCATCATCTCTGAAAAGTAGTATCTTCCTCTACTCCTCGTGAAAACGCTTCGTCCCCGGCTCGCTGCGATGATGGCCGAACGGTCTCCCACCGTGCGGGAAGAGTTGGCCAACGCGTTGAGCCACGGCGTGGGCTTGCTCTTGATCCTGCTGGTCGTGCTGCCTACCCTGGTAGTCTCCGCCTTGCGTCAGCACAACTGGTGGCAACTGGCCGGCGGAGGCGTGTTCGGGCTCTCGCTGGCGGCGCTCTACGCTACTTCCACGCTGTACCACCTGCTGCCGGTCGGACGCGCCAAGCGGTTTTGCCGGCTGCTCGACCACGCGGCCATCTACGGCTTGATCGCGGGCACCTACACGCCCTTCGCGCTCGGGGCATTGCGCGGGCCGCTGGGGACGGCCGTGCTGACGGTGGTCTGGACCCTGGCCGCGCTGGGGGTCGCCCTCAAGCTCAAGGACGGCTTCCGTCACCCGCTGCTCTCGACGGCGTTGTACCTGCTCATGGGCTGGCTGGCCGTGCTCATCATCGGTCCGCTGGTGGTGGGGATCGGCTGGGTGG
>CAXTMD010000201.1:0-8489 GCA_964245035.1 uncultured Chthoniobacterales bacterium | reverse complement strand
ACGTAGATGATCCCGGAGACCATCGCCAGCTGAAAACCCAGCAGAAAGGGCAAGTCAGCGAGCGGGATCGGCTGCGCCCCGAGCGCGCCGCTGGCGGCGCTGAACCCCTTGACGAGGATCGCCGCGATCTTGGCCTGCGCCTCGCGCGCCCCGGAGAGCCGCGCCATCTCCACGCGGGCCTCGTTGGGCAGTTCGGCGACGAGGGTATCCACCAGCGTGGACACGCCGCGCCGACGGTCGCTCTCCCGGTCGAACGTGCCATCGAGCCGGAAGCGCATGAACGTCTTCACCGCCGGGGGCGGCGCGAGGTGTTGCGCGATCCGCGGCCGGGCGGCCAACGCCGCGTGCAGTCGCCGGCGGTCGGACTCGGACTCGTTCGTTGGCGTGTCCCCCTCGCGGGCGTCCACCACGACGCCGACCGCGCACGGCCGGATGCCGTGGGCGCGCTCGGTTTGTTCGAGGAGTCCTTCCAACCGTCCAAGCGCCGCCGCATCGTCCGCCACACCCGCGCCCGGTGCCGCCAGAAACAGGAACAAGTCCGGCGGTTCCGCCGCCAGTGGCGCGTCCACCGCCGTGGACAGCCGGGCATCGAGCAGGCGCAGCACGCCACGCCCGGCGTGCGAGAAGTCCTGCCAGCCCGCGGCCGGCGGCGTCGCGTCTGCGGCGTCTTCCCGGGCGAACGGGGCCACCGGCGCGGCGAAAATTGCGTTGAACAGCCCGGCCGAACTCGCCGCTGGGTCACCCGCCACCACGAGCCGTGGCGCGCGCTGGCGCAGGAACAAGTCCTTGAGTGGGGTGACCTCGTGGAGGATCGGCTTGCCGAGCGCACCGGGTAGTTTGCCGGCAAAGCCTTCCAGTTTCTCGAACAGTTGCAGGAACGACGATTTTGCGTCCATGGCCGGTGGGTGGCTACTTCTTCAACGCGGCGAGCACCTGCTCGGCGTGTTCGTCGGGTTTGACGCGCCGGAGGACTTCCTTGATGCGGCTGTCCGCACCGATCACGAACGTGGAACGCTCCGTGCCCATGGTCTTTTTGCCGTCGCGTTCCTTCTCGACCCACACGCCGTAGTCGCGCACCATCTTGCCGTCCTCGTCGCTGAGCAGCGGAAAGGGCAAACCGTGCTTGTTGATGAACGCCTGGTGGCTGGCCAGCGAATCGACGCTGATCCCGAACACCGCCGCGCCGAGGTTCTGGTAGTCAGACCAGCGGTCGCGCATTCCGCAGGCTTGGGCTGTGCAGCCTGGTGTGTCGTCCTTCGGGTAGAAGTACAGGATCAGGTGCTTACCCGCGAAGTCGGAGAGGCGCACGGGCTGCCCTTCCTCGTAACCGCCCCCGAGCGCAAAGGCTTCAAACGATGGGGCGGGATCTCCGGCTTTCAATTCGTTACTCATGGTGAAGGTCTTGCGGAGAAGATAATGCGTTTGCCGACGGCGACAAACTTGTTACCTTTTTCTGGCAAGATTTCCTTGTCGGTTATTCACATTTCCCATATGTAGTGGGTTGTAGCCATCAGAATGGTTTCCAACATCAACCTTTGCCCCACCTTTGCGCCACGCCTTTCGGCGGTTCGCGCGTAACCTATGCTGAGATTCCCCGTTTCCGAACCGAAACAGGCGGACCTGAACGAGCGGATGCGTCAGCTCCGACTCGCAGAAGGAGAAATCGAAGAGAGTTATTTCAAGGCGTCCTCGCCCGGCGGCCAGAAGGCCAACAAGACGCTGAGCGGCGTGAACCTGCTGCACCGTCCGAGCGGCGTGCGGGTGCGCTGCCAGAGGGAGCGTAGCCAAGGCATCAACCGGTTTCTCGCCCGGCGTTTGCTGGTCGAAGAACTGGAGGCCCGGCAAAACGGCAAGACGCGCCACGTCGTCAAGGCCGAGCGGCTGCGCGAGGAAAAAGAGAAGCGACGACGCGGCTCGCGCAAACGGCCTTCGACCCTGGTCGGGGCGGGATCGTTCATCCCGACGCCGGAGGCCGTGTTCGACCTCGCCAAGGCGATGGCGGCTTATTACCTGCGACCGTTGGCGCACTGAGTTGCGGCAGCGCGGCGGTGAATCTACACTGGCGGCGGATGAATCCCGCCGTCAGACAGAAGGTCTACGACTTCTTTGCCCGGAAGGGAATGCGCCGCACGGTCCAGCGGGACGCGTTGATCGAGATCGCCCTCGGCGCGACGGATCATTTCACGGCGGAGACGCTGCTGGGCCGGGCGCGGCAGGTGGAGCGCACGGTGTCGCGCGCCACCGTTTACCGGACGCTGCCGCTGCTGGTGGCCAGCGGTGCGTTGCGCGAGATCGAACTCGGCAAAGACGAGATCCACTACGACCCGAACTTCAACGAGCGTCCGCACCATAACCACCTGATCTGCCTGGACTGCCAGCGCATCATCGAGTTTGAGGACCAGCACGTGGAGATTCTAGGGACGTGCGTCTCGCACCGGCTGGGTTTTTCGCCGGTGAGCAAGGCGGTTCGGATCGAGGCGCACTGCGACGAGTTGCGTGACCGGGGAACTTGCCGCAAGAGGATGGACACCGAGGTGTGATGCCGCTGGCGCGGCAGGAGGCGAATCCTAATTTGCCGTCACCAGCCGCGGGGCGAGCCTTGCCTCCAACTCCGGTGTGCGCCGCACCCGGTGCGACTCACCCGCCTGCATCACCAACCGCAGCCCGTCGGCGCGCTCGAACTCCAACTCGACCGGGCACTCCCCGGGCGACGCCGCCAGGATGTCGCGCAGTTGCCCGAGATCGTCCGACCGCAATGTTTCCATCTGGAAGCGCACCCGCAGCGGCTCCCCGTTGTTCTGCGCTTTGGGCACCCGCAGCGGGGTCACCTCGTTGACCACGATCCGCATCTCGTCGTCCCGGTGGTCCACCCGGCCGTTGACCACGACCAGTTGCCCCGGCTCCAGGTATTTGCTGCATTTGTTGAACACGTCGTTCCACACCATCGCTTCCATGTGGCCGCTGAGGTCTTCGAGGATCACGATGGCGAAGGGCTTGCCGTCCTTCTTCGTGTACTTGCGGCTGACTTCCGTCAGCGACCCCGCGGCGAAGAAGTTGGCGCGGTTGTCCAGGGTGCTCAGTTCGTTGATCGGCGTGTACTTGCCGCTGCTGAGGATGTGTCGGATCGGGTTGAGCGGGTGACCGGTGACGTAGAAGCCGAGCAGTTCTTTCTCCGACGCCAGCTTTTCGGCCAGCGTCCACGGCGTCCACGAGTTGAACGCCCGCTGCACCGGTTTCGACGGCGCGGCCAGGTCGTCGAACATGGAAAACTGCCCGCTCGCGCGGTCACGGTGCGCGCTGGCGGCGCTCGCCATGATCGTGTCGAGTTGGGAAAACATCTCCGCACGGTCGCGGCCCGTGAAGTCCAGCGCGCCGCAACGCACGAGGCTTTCGAGGATTTTCTTGTTCACCACCCGTCCATCGAGCCGCGAGCAGAAGTCCTCCAGTGACGCGAAACATCCGCGTCCGTTGCGGTCTTCGATGACGCCGGCCATCGCCGCCTCGCCGACGTTCTTGATCGCCGCCAGACCGAAGCGGATGGCCGGCAGCGACCCGGCGCCGGGTGCCGCGGGCGTGCCTTCCTCAGCCTCGGGATGGCCCGCGTCGCAGGGGCTTTCCTCGTCGGCAATGGCTTCCGGGACGAACTTGAGTTGGCTCTTGTTCACATCCGGCGGGTAGATCGGGATCTTCATCCGCTGGCACTCGGCCACGAAGGTCGCGATCTTGTCGGTGTCGTTGACCGCGTTGCTCAGCAGCGCGGCCATGAACTCCACCGGGAAATTGGCCTTCAGGTAAGCGGTGCGGTACGTGATCAGTCCATACGCGGCGCTGTGGCTCTTGTTGAAGCCGTAGCCGGCGAACTTTTCGAGCAGGTCGAAAATGTCGTTCGCCTTCTGCTCTTCGATGCCGTTGACCTCTGCGCAGCCCTTGATGAAGTTGACCCGCTCTTTGGCCATCTTCTCCTTGTCCTTCTTGCCCATCGCGCGGCGCAGAAGGTCGGCTTGCCCGAGACTGTATCCGGCCAGGACATTGGCGGCGCGCTGCACCTGCTCCTGGTAGATCATGATCCCATAGGTGTCCGCGCAAACGTCCTTGAGCAGCTTGTGCTCGTACTTGACCCTCACCTGCCCTTTTTTGCGGCGGATGTAGTCGGGGATCAGGTCCATCGGACCCGGGCGGTAGAGCGCGTTGATGGCGAGCAGGTCGTCGATGCCCTGGATGTCGAACTGTTTGCACAAGCTCGTCATGCCGCCGCTTTCGAGCTGGAACACGCCGACCGTCTCGCCGCGGTTGAGCATCGACACGGTTTTCGGGTCGTCGTAGGGGATGGTTTCCAGGTCGAAGTCCGGACTGTGCAGGCCGATGAGGTTCATCGCATCCTCGATGACCGTCAGGGTTTTCAGACCCAGAAAGTCCATCTTCAGCAGGCCGAGGTCGTTGAGCGGACCGCCACCGTATTGGGTGATGACCTGCTCCTCCTTGTCTCGCGCCAGCGGGATATATTCGTCCAGGGGCCGATCACCGATGACCACGCCCGCCGCGTGCACGCCGGTGCCGCGCGTCAAGCCTTCCAGGACCAGCGCGTAGTCCCACACCTGCCGCGTCGCGTTCTCGGTCTCGACGGCCTTCTTCAGGTCCGGGTTCTTTTCGGCAGCCAGTGCCAGCGGCAGCGGCTTGGCGGCCTCGATGGGGATCATCTTGGAGAGCCGGTCGCCGTCGCCGTAGCTCATGCCCAGCACGCGGCTCACGTCCTTGAGGACGGCCTTGCTCGACAGCGTGCCGAAGGTCACGATCTGGCTGACCGCCCGCGCGCCGTACTTGCGCCGCACGTACTCGATGACCTCGCCGCGCCGCTCCATGCAGAAGTCGATGTCGATGTCGGGCGGGCTGACGCGCTCGGGGTTCAGGAAGCGCTCGAAGATCAACCCGAAGCGCAGTGGATCGATGTCCGTGATGCCGAGGATGTACGCGACGAGCGAACCCGCCGCCGACCCGCGCCCAGGTCCCACCGGGATGCCTTGCGTGCGCGCGTAGTTGATGAAGTCCCAGACGATCAGGAAGTAGCTGGTGAACCCGGCCTTCTCCATGACGCTCAGTTCGTAGCGCATGCGCCGCTCCAGGTCCGGGTCGTCGATGGCACGTTCGCCGTAGCGGTCCCGCAGACCCTTCTCGCACAGTTCGGTGAGGTACTGCTCGCGCGTCTTGCCCTCCGGCGGCTGGTAGGCGGGGTACTTGGAAACCCCGAAATCCAGCTTGAGGTCGCACTTCTCGGCGATGCGCAGGGTGTTGTCGCACGCCTCGGGCAGTTCCGCGAACAAGGCGCGCATCTCCTGCGGCGATTTGAAGTACAACTCGGGCGTGTACCGCATCCGCTTCTCGTCGAACTGCATGGCCCCCGTGCCGATGCAGATCATCACGTCGTGCGCCTCGTGGTGGGCGCGTTCGAGGAAGTGCACGTCGTTGGCGGCGACCAGCGGCAGGTCGAACTCGCGCGCCAGCGCGACCAATCCACGGTTGCACTTGGTTTGCAGCTCCATGTGGTGGTCGTGGAGTTCGACGTAGAAGTCACCCGGCGCGAAGATGTCGCGAAAACTCGCCATCGCCTCGCGCGCTTTCCCGATTTGGTCGGCCATCAGGTGGCCGTTGACCTCGCCTTTCAGGCAGCCGCTCAGCGCGATGAGTCCGCCCGCGTGCTGGGCCAGGAGTTCCTTGTCGATGCGCGGCTTGTAATAGTAGCCGTCGAGGTAGGCCGCCGTGACCAGCTTGACGAGGTTCTTGTAACCCGCAAAGTCCTTGGCCAGCAGCGTGAAGTGGCTGGCCGCATCCTTGGCCGACGACGCCTTCTTATCGCGCATCGAACCGGGCGCAAGATACACCTCGCAGCCGATGATCGGCTTGATGCCCGACTTCTGCGCGGCCTGGTAGAACTCGATGGCTCCGAACATGTTGCCGTGGTCGGTCATCGCGACCGCCGGCATCCCGTAGCCGACGGCCTTCTTCATCAGATCCTTGATGCGGACCGCACCGTCGAGCAGCGAATACTGCGTGTGGAGATGCAGGTGGACGAACGAATCGGCAGCAGCGACAACGGGGGCGGCAGGAACGTCAGGCATGACGCCGTAAAGTTAGGTTTTCGAGCGGCGATTGTCCAGCCGCGACCGGTGGCCGCAGGCGAAAAACCACCGTATCTGGCCAAAGAAAGGCCGCCTTCCACCACCGATGGGGTTGGAAGGCGGCAGCCAGCCTGCTTGAACAATCCAGGTCTTCCTTTAAAACGGAGTTCCACCGAACAGACGAAGATACGTCGGTACGAAGTTCTTGCCGATCTTCGGTCCGAGGGTCTCGCCCACCAACACGCGTCCATTGTTCGTCTGCACGGTGATGCTCTGAACTTTGTCGTAAATGGCCGTGCCCGGATCAAACCCTCCGACCGTCCCGTTGGGATTGAGCAGCCCGATGTAGCGACGCGTCAATCCGTTGAGCTGCATGAAGTTACCACCGACGTAAATTTTCCCGGGGATGCTGGGCACGGCCGTGTACGTATAGCTTCCGTTCACGACGACCGGCGTGCCGTCGCTGTTGAAGTTTTGGACGTAGCCCCGTGTCTGGGTGAGCACATACACCGCGACCGGGTTTGATTCACCCGCCGGCAATCCGCTGACGCCAGCCGTGAAGGAGGTGTCCAAGGAGCCATCGTAGTTCAACCGCGCGAGGTGCCCGACGGCTGTTCCGTTGACGTTGGTGAACTCGCCTCCGATGATGATTTTCCCGTTGGGTTGAACGACGACGGCGATCACACGGGTGTCGATGGCTGGCCGGAACGACTGATCGAGACTCCCATCAGCGTTGAGTCGAGCCAGCTTGGTCACCGGCAGCCCGCTGACGTGGTTGAAGTCACCGGCGACCAGCACCTTGCCGTCCGCCACCCCGCCGGAGTTCGGGGTGATGCTCTCCGCAAGCGCGAGCACGTCGCTGTCGATCTGCGAGCTATTGTTGAAGGCCTCATCGATGAGGCCATTGTTGAGGAGGCGCACGATCCGCAGGCGCGGCTCGCCGTTAAATGTGGTGAACTGCCCACCAGCCACGATGGTCCCGTTGGTCAGGGGCAGGAGGGCGGTCACCAGGGCATTCGAACTGGTACCAGTGAAGAAAGACGTGTCTTGGGTGCCATCCGCAAAGATCCGCACGATGTTCTGCGCCGGCGTCTTCGCAGCCTGTTGGAAGATCGATTGACCGAAGAGACCACCGAGCAGAACCCTCTGGAACCCATTGCCCGTGACGGGGGTAGGCAAGCGTTCCTGGACGGCCGTGAAGACGATGCGGTTGGCCGCGCCGTAGATCGGCTGAGCGAACGAGCCTTTCCCAACCCCACTGGGCTGGAGGTCGGTGGACAGGAACCCGCCGTCCCCGCCTGCGAGCACGACGTTGCCGAAGCCGTTGTCTTTCGGAGGGGGGACAGGATTCAACTCAAAGAGCAGTGCGTAAACCGTCGCGGCGACCGTTGTCGGGGTGAATCCTGGGTCGACGCTGCCCGGAGCCTGCGCCCAGGCAGAACGGGCGGCGGGTAGGGTCAGCGCCGCCGCGGCAAGCAGGCCGGGAAAAACCCGCGCGAGGCGCACCGGCCGGAGGAGAGAGAAAACGGAGGTGGGAATCATACGGCGCGGAAGCGTACGGGGTTCCCCGCCCGGTGAAAACCCATTTTTTGTAAAAAGCTGTCCGGAGCGCACGCGGAAGACGGTTTCCCCGTTGCAAACTTCCTCCGGCCGCGCTCTGACTATTTGCCCACGCCATGACCACGCCCGCCGCCCGCCCCAACCGGATCGACCAAACCTTCGCGCGCCTGCGGGCGGCCGGCGAGAAAGGGTTCATCGCCTACGTCGCCAGCGGCGACCCGGACCACCGTTCGACGATTGAAATCGCGCTCGCGCTCCAAGGTGCCGGGGTGGACGTGCTCGAACTCGGCGTGCCGTTTTCCGACCCGCTCGCCGACGGCGTGGTCAACCAGGCGGCGGCCAGCCGCGCCCTCGCCGCGGGCACGACGGTGGCGAGCGTGCTGGCCGGTGTGCGCGAGGCGCGCGGACGAGGTCTGGAGATCCCCGTCGTGCTCTACACGTACCTGAACCCGGCCTATGCCTTCGGCTTCGAGCGTTTCCTCCAGGCGAGCGCCGACGCCGGGGTGGACGGCGTCCTGGTCCTCGACCTGCCGCCCGACGAAGCCGGCCGCAACACCGAACTCGCCCGCCGGCCCGACGGGCTCAAGATGATTCGCCTCGTGGCACCCAACACCCCGCCGGACCGGCTCGCCGCCATCGCCGCGGTAGCGGAGGGGTTCGTCTACTTTGTGTCGCGCGAAGGGGTCACCGGCGAGCGCGCGAGCGTCGCCGCCTCCATCGACGAGCGCGCGGCGGCCATCCGCGCCCACACGCCGCTGCCGGTGGCCGTCGGCTTCGGCATTTCCACGCCCGGGCAGGCGCGCGAGGCTGCGCGGG
>CAXTMD010000200.1:0-8498 GCA_964245035.1 uncultured Chthoniobacterales bacterium | reverse complement strand
CAACGCGGACGAGGCCGCCGCCGTCGCCGCGCGGGTCGGCTACCCGGTGCTGCTGCGACCCTCGTTTGTGTTGGGTGGTCGCGCGATGGAGATCGTCTACGAGGAACCGGACCTGCGCCGCTACATGCGCAACGCCATCGCCGTCAGCCCGGAGCGGCCGATTTTAGTGGATCGCTTCTTGGAGGACGCCACCGAGGTGGACGTGGATTGTCTCTCTGACGGCGAGACCATCGTGCTGGGTGCCATCATGGAGCACATCGAGCAGGCCGGCATTCACTCGGGCGACAGTGCGTGCGTGATCCCGCCGTTTTCGTTGTCCGAAACCGTGCGCGCCGCCATCACTGATGCCACCAAGGCGCTCGCACGCGAGCTGAAGGTCAGCGGGTTGATGAACGTGCAGTTCGCCGTGAAGGACGAAACCGTCTACGTACTGGAGGTCAACCCGCGCGCCTCGCGCACGACCCCCTTCGTCTCCAAGGCCATCGGCGTGCCCTTGGCCAAGCTCGCGGCGAAGGTCATGGCCGGGCGCAAGCTGGCCGACCTCGGGTTCACGGCGGAGGTCGTCCCGCCGCATTTCTCGGTGAAGGAAGCCGTGTTTCCCTTCAACCGCTTCCCCGGCGTGGACATCACGCTCGGGCCGGAGATGAAATCGACCGGCGAGGTGATGGGCATCGACACGGACCTGGGTCTGGCCTACGCCAAGAGCCAGATGGCGGCGGGCAGCCCGCTGCCGCGCGGGGGCAACTTGTTCCTCAGCGTCAAGGACGCAGACAAGGAGCAGGCGGTCGCGCTGGCGCGGGAGTACGTCGCGCTTGGCTTCCAGCTCTACGCGACGAGCGGCACCTATGCGGCGTTGGCGGCGGCAGACGTGCCGGCGAAAAAACTCTTCAAGCTCGCCGAGGGCCGGCCCAACGTGCTGGACATGATCAAGAACGAGGAGATTGCGTTCATCATCAACACGCCCAGCGGCAAGACCCCGCGCCAGGACGAGGTGAAAATCCGTGGGGCGGCGGTGACGTACCGCATCCCGATCATGACGACGCTCAGCGCCGCGGCGGCGAGCGTCAACGGCATCCGCTCGCTCCAGGCCAAAGGCATGGGCGTGAAGCCGTTGCAGGAGTACCACCCTGCGAAGTGAACGGGCTTGCCCACGTAGCATGTTCCCGGTAAGCTGCGTGCATGACTTGGGACGAGGTGCTCGCCGACCCCTGCTTGCAGGACCTGCCTTATAAGATCGAACTCAATCAGTGGGGACAGATCGTCATGAGCCCAGCCAGAAACCGTCACGGAAAGTACCAAGGTGAGATCGCGTACCTGCTGCGTTCGCTGAAGCCAGATGGTTCCGTCATCACAGAATGCGCCGTCCCGACCGTAGAGAACTTTAAGGTGCCCGACGTAGCCTGGATTTCCTCTGCGCGGGACGCCGCCGCCACCGCGCCCGACGATTACTACACCGACACCGCTCCGGAAATTTGCGTGGAGATCATCTCGCCCAGCAACTCGCCGGAAGAACAGATGCATAAGGGACAGTTATATATTCAGGCAGGCGCGGAGGAGTTCTGGCTGTGCAACGAGATTGGCGAAGTGCGCTTCTTCAACGCTGACGGTCCGCTGGAACGTTCCCGCCTCTGTCCGGATTTCCCGGTCAAGATCGAATTCCACCGCTAAGCTTCAATACCCTGCCGCCTGCCCGTCCTTGCGGCTCTCGCTCGCCCCGGCGTACACGCGCTCGCCCTTGTGCGTCTGCACCTCGATGGCCTGGTAGCCGCCGTAGCCGCCGACATCGAAGCGCATGTCGTGGCCCTTCATCCGCAGGCCGCGCTCGACCGCGTAAGGAATCCCGCTCTCCAGCGTGACGAACCCGGTTGTGTTCGGGTTGGCCGCCGCGCCGCCCTCGGTCAGGTTGGAGCCGGTCGGGTCGTTGTTGCCCTCGTGCTGCCAGCGCGCGGCGTCGCCGGCCTCCTGCACGCCGAGGCCGAAGTCGATCATGTTCGTCAAGATCTGCACGTGTCCCTGCGGCTGCATGCCGCCGCCCATCACGCCGAAAGCCAGCCACGGCTTGCCGTCGTGCATCGCGAAACCCGGGATGAGCGTGTGGAACGGACGCTTGCCCGGCGCGTACGTGTTGGCTTGGTCCGGCTGCAGCGTGAAAAGCTGTCCGCGGTCCTGGAACATGAACCCCAAACCCGGCACGCTGATGCCGCTGCCCATCCCGCGGTAGTTGCTCTGGATGAGCGAGACCATGTTGCCCTCGTCGTCGGCCGTGCACATGTAGATCGTGTCGCCCTGGTTCACGTTTGGGTTGCCCGCCTCCACCGACGGCAGCGCGCGGTCGGGGTTGATGAGCTTGCGGCGTTCGGCGGCATATTCCTTGGAGATCAATCCTTGGACGGGCTGCTTGAAGAAAGCGGGATCGGCGTAGTACTTCGCACGGTCAGCCCAGGCGATCTTCTTGGCCTCGATCTCGGTGTGGAACGTCGGCACGGTCTGGAAGCCCATTTTCTTCAGATCGAAGCCTTCGAGGATGTTCAAGATTTGCAGGGTGACCATCCCTTGCGCGTTGCCGGGCAACTCGTAGACGTCGTAGCCGCGGTAGTTGGAGGATACCGGATCGACCCACTCGGAGTGGTGCGCCTCGAAGTCGGCCTTGCGCAGGTAGCCGCCGTTGGCCTGCATGAAGGCATCGATCTTGTCCGCGATTTCGCCCTTGTAGAACACGTCGCGGCCCTGCTCGCCGATCAGACGCAAAGTGTGCGCGAGCGCCGGGTTCTTGAACACGTCGCCTTCCGCGGGCGCTTTGCCGGTGGTGGGCAGGGTGTAAGTTTCCTTCCACGCGCCGGGCAGGTCCTTGAAGACGGCGAGGTTGCGCCCCCAGTAGTAGGCAATCGTCTCCGTGACGGGGAAACCCTCCTCCGCGTACCGGATCGCGCCGGAAAGATCATCGGCGAGGGTGAGCTTGCCGAACTTGTCGTGCAGCGACGCCCAACCGTCTACCGCACCGGGCACGTTGATGGGCAGCATTCCGAGTGGCGGCAAAAAGTTGCGGTGCAGGTTGGCGACCGCTTCGCGAGCCTGTTCGTACGAGAGCCCCATTGGCGAGCGACCCGAGGCGTTGAGGCCGTAGAGCTTGTTCTCCTTGGCGACGTAGACGATGGCGAACAGGTCGCCGCCGACGCCGTTGGAGACGGGTTCCATCAGCCCGAGCGTGGCGTTGGCGGCGATGGCGGCGTCCACGGCGTTGCCGCCGCGCTTGAGCACGTCGAGCCCGACCTGGCTGGCCGCCGGCACGCTGGTGCAGACCATCCCGTGCCGGCCGAGCACCGCCGAGCGCGTGGCGAAAGGCGCTCCGGCGATGCGGTCCACCTGGGCGTGGACAGAGAGGCAAAATGCAAAATGCAGAAGGCAGAATGCAGAGGTACGGAGAAGACGAGGCATGGTGATTGAATCGCCGCTGGCTTTCACGCGAGCCGGGAAAATTTGCGCTCCACTTGCCGCGAAAACCCGGTTACGATGAAAGCCATGCACCGCCGCGACTTCCTCCGCCGTTCCGCCGCCGCTGCCGCCGGGTTCGTGAGCTTGCAGGCGTTCCCGCACCACCTGTTCGCCGGTGCGGAGGCTAAAAACGTCTCCGACCGGGTTACGCTCGGCGCGACCGGTATCGAGACGAGCCGGCTGGCGATGGGCACCGGCACCAACGGCACCGGCGGCTCCTCTGACCAAACCCGTTCGCTGGGCACCGACGGTCTGGCCGCGTTGTTCAAACTCGGGTACGACCACGGCGTCACCTTCTGGGACAGCGCCGACCAGTACGGCAGCCACCCGCACCTGCGTGCGGCGCTGAAAAGCGGGGTTCCGCGCGAGAAGGTCACGATTCTCTCCAAGACCCACGCGACCACGGCCGACGAGATGCGGGCCGACCTCGACCGCTTCCGCAAGGAACTCGGCACCGACTACATCGACATCCTGTTGCTCCACTGCATGACCGAGCCCGACTGGCCCAGGAGCCACGCGGGCGCGATGGACGTGCTCAGCGAGGCGCGCGAAAAGGGTGTCATCCGTGCGCACGGGGTGAGCTGCCACTCGTTTGACGCGCTGAAGACCGCCGCCGCCACCGACTGGGTGCAGGTGGACCTCGCGCGGGTCAACCCGGCAGGCTCCTACATGGACAACAACCCCAAGGCCGTCACCGACGTGCTGCGACAGATGAAGGCTAAGGGCAAGGGCATCATCGGCATGAAGGTGCTCGGTGCCGGGCAGTTGGTCAGCAAGGCTGACGAGTGTTTTCAGTGGCAGCTCGCGCAGGAGTGCGTGGATTGTTTCACGCTCGGGATGAAAACGCCGACGGAGGTATTGAACACGGTCAAGCAGATCCCGGCGGCGAGCACGCGGGGGTGACGATGGTGAGCAGCGAATTTGCTGGTGAATGGACGTGTTGTTTTAACACGGAGGACCACAGAGGCCGGAGGAGAACAGAAGAAAAAAGACAAGGCAGGAGTTTTTCTCCTCATTGTCTTTCCTCCTCTGGCCTCTGTGGTCCTCCGTGTCCTCTGTGTTAAAACAACACGTCCCGACAGAAAAGAGCTACCTAGAATCAATACGAACCCGGCAGCGGCGGAGTTTGCGGCGGCATCGACGGCGGGTTGCCGGGTTTGGCACCTTGGTTCGACCCGAAAGAATTCACCACTTGGGCGGTCAAGTCTTCGCCGCCGTGCAGGTTCGTCCACAGGCTACCAACCGTCCAGATCGGCCCCCACGGGATTCCCCACCAACCCAACAGCAGCGACAACGCCGTCCAGCCGAGCCCCTTGACCACGCGGCTCTCGCCCGGCTTCACAAAGTAAACGCTCGAACTCCGCCGGAACGTCAGCACAAGGACCGAGATCGTGTACCTGTAGCGCACGAACCGCCCGCCGAGGTCGATCTGGTGCCGCAACTCGTCGGGCGTCATGCCCGCAATGCCTTGGATTTGTGTCGCCATGGAGAAACTCTTAGCAGGAGACACTCCTATTGGCCAGCCTTGCCCGGTGCAGTGGTGGCCACTTTGATGTGGTAGAGCCCGGTCTGTGCCGTGATGAAAAGTTCGTCGCCGTCCGGACCACCGAAACACAGGTTGGCCGGCGTCTCCGGCACGAGGATTTTGCCCAGCCGCGTGCCGTCGGGCGCGAAGATGTGCACCCCGTCCCCGGCGCTGGACCACAGGTTGCCGTGCCGGTCGCAGCGGATGCCGTCAGGCGCGCCCTTGTCGGTCTGGCAGAACACGCGGCCGTTTTCGAGCCGGTGGTCGGCGGTCACGTCGAAGACCCGGACGTGGTGCGGCCGGTCGGTGTCGGTGACGTAGAGGCGCCGCTCGTCGGGCGAGAAGCACAGGCCGTTGGGCTGGATGAAGTCGGTGACGACGGCGCGCAGTTGGCGCGTGATCGGTTCGAGACAGTAGACGTTGTTGGTAGTCTGTTCCTTGGTCATCCCTTTTTCCAGGCCGTAGGTGGGATCGGTGAACCAGACCGTGCCGTCGCTTTGGAGGACGATGTCGTTGGGCGAGTTCAGCCGCTTGCCCTCGAAGGTGGTGGCGAGGGTCTCGACGGTGCCGTCCGGACGCGTCCGCGTGACGCAGCGGGAGCCGTGCTCGCAGGTGTAGAGCACACCGTCGGGGGCGTAGAAGTTGCCGTTGGCGTGGTGGCTGGGTTCGCGGAGGACGGTGACGGCCTTCGTGGCAGGGTCGTACCCATGCAGCCGGTCTCCCGGGATGTCGCTGAAAACCAAGTAGTGCCCACCGGGGTTCCAGGCCGGTCCCTCGGTGAACCCGAAGCCGCCCGCGAGCTTTTCGAGCACGGCGTCGCCAGGTACGAGTTGGCGAAACTCCGGCTTTTCGGCGACGAACGACTGGCCGGAAGCGGCAGGCAACAGGGAGGAGCACATGGCAAGAAAGACGAGGATGGAAAGACGCATGGAAAAACGCAGGAGCCCGAGCATGGTGGATGGCACCTCGGAGCGAAAGCGCGAAAAAGCCCGGCTCCCGAACCTCCGTTCTGCTACCTTTTGTCTGCCATGTCTTCCGCCGTTCTCAGCGTCACCGACCTCACCGTCCGCTACGGTGTGCACACGGTTCTCGACCGCGCCACCCTGGCCGTCAACGAGGGCGACCGCATCGGACTGGTCGGCCGCAACGGCACGGGCAAGAGCACGTTTTTGCGCATCGCCGCCGGCGTGGCCGAACCCGACGCCGGCCAGGTTGTGCGGCGGCGTGAACTCGTCACCGGCTACCTGCCGCAGGACTTCCAGCTCGACGACGCCCGCACCGTAGAGGCCAACATCCTCGACGGCGCGCGGGCCGTGCTCGACCTCATCGACGCCTACGAAACCGAGCCGTCGGATTCCCAGCGTTCCGGCGAACTGCTCGACCACATCAACCACCTCGACGGCTGGGACGTGGAGCACCGCGTCCGGGCGTTGATCGACAGCCTGGACTGTCCCGCTGCCGACCGCATCGCCGGGCAGCTTTCCGGCGGCGAAAAACGCCGCGTGGCCCTCGCCCGCGCGCTCCTGGCCCGGCCCGACCTGCTCATCCTCGACGAACCGACCAACCACCTCGACACGTTTTCCATCGAGTGGCTGGAGGGTTTTCTGAAGAACTACCCGGGCACGTGCCTGTTCGTCACGCACGACCGGTACTTCCTCGACCGGGTGACCAACCGCATCGTCGAACTGGCCGGCGGCGCGTTCCTCTCGCACCAGGGCAACTACACCGCTTTCCTCGAACATAAAGCCGCCCGGCTCGCCAACGCCGAGGCCGCCGAGGCGGCGCGCCAGAAGTTCCTCAAGCGCGAACTCGAATGGGTGCGCCGCGGCCCGCCCGCGCGCACCACGAAGTCGCGCGACCGCATCGACCGCTACCACGCACTGGCTGGGCAGGCCGCGCCCGAACAGGAACTCGACGTGGACCTCATCATCCCGCCCGCGCCCAAGCTGGCCAACCGCGTGGTCGAACTCAAGGGCGTCGGCATGACCCTGCCCGATGGCCGCACGCTGTTCGCCGATTTCGACCTGAACCTCGAACCCGGCCAGCGCCTGGGCATCGTCGGGCGCAACGGCATGGGCAAGACCACCCTGCTGCGCGTGATGCTCGGCACCCAGCCGCCCACGCAAGGCGAGGCGCTGCTCGGCGCGCGCACGCAGGTCAACTACGTGGACCAGGGCCGCGTCCTGCTCAACGACGACAAGACCGTCTGGGAGGAGGTCGGCGAGGGCAGCGAATGGGTGAAGCTCGGCGACGAGCAGATCAGCATCCGCGGCTACCTGGGACGGTTCCTGTTCACGGGCGATCAGGTGAACTCGAAGATCGGCCTGCTCTCCGGCGGGGAACGCAGCCGGGTCATCCTGGCAAAAATCCTGAAACGCGGCGGCAACGTCATCGTGCTCGACGAGCCGACGAACGACCTCGACCTGGCAACGTTGCGCGTGTTGGAGGAGGCGCTGCTCGGATTTGGTGGCGTGGTGGTGGCCGTCAGCCACGACCGATATTTCTTGAACCGCGTGTGCACGTCGATCTTGGCGTTCGAGGGCAACGGGCACCTGTACTACGACGTGGGCAACTACGATGACTACACGGCCAAGCGTGCCGCCCACGCCGCCGAGGCTGCTCGCTGGGAAGCCGAAGCCACTGCCGGCCGCAAGTCACCGGCGGCCGTTTCCGTCAAAGCAGCCGGACGCAAGCTCAGCTTCAAGGAGACGAAGGAACTGGAAGCCATGGAGGGCAGCATCCTCGCCGCCGAGGAAAACGTCGCGCGGTTGGAAAGCATGTTCGCCGCGCCGGATTTTTACCAGCAACACGGCGACCGCTGGAAGGAGATGCAGGGCGAGTTAGACGCCGCCAAGAAGGAAGTCGCGCGGCTCTACGCACGGTGGGAGGAGTTGGAAGCGGTTCGCGCCGCCGCTCCGTGACGATCAGGGTTCGCCCCAATCATCGTCCCCCCAACCGTTGTCGCCAGTCTCCAAACGGCGCCGCCGATCCGCCTCGGCGGCAGCACGCAACTCGTCAGGTAGCAGAGGAACAACTTCGTCGAAACGCTTCTCTGCCAGCTTCACGAGATCGAATCTGTCTTTGGCTCGCTCAGATGGTCTGCGGTCCGGATCGGCCAGGTTCCACCTTTCACCCTGCACGACATCCTTCAACGCAGCGACGGGCACTGCCTGGCCGAGCACCAACTGCGTAGTTGCTCGTGCAAGGAACGACCAATAGCAATCGGCCGTTCTCAAACTGATTGTGAGTGGGTAAGTACCTTGTGCTGTTTGCCCAAATCGACGCCGTATCTTTGTCGAACTGGCAAAAGCTTTCACCTTGAAGCCAACCGCTTCCAGGCTCCGCAAAACGACAATCAAATCAGCAGACGCCAGGACCAAATCAATGTCGGCCGTGTAGACGGGCGCTGCGTAGGCATTGACCGCAAAGTTGTCGATCACGCACCAAGCCACCCCAAGATGCCGCAACGTGTCGGCAACTA
>CAXTMD010000199.1:3597-8540 GCA_964245035.1 uncultured Chthoniobacterales bacterium | reverse complement strand
CACCGTTGCAAACGCCGTCGCCGTCGTCGTCGCGTGCGAGCCAGGCGGGATCGTTAAGTTGGGCGTCCGTGACGCCGTAAAGCATTTTCCAGACTGTGGCGTTGGCGCCGTAGTCAATCTGCCCCTGCGCGACCGAGACAATGAAGGCGAGTAGAAGAAAGCAGATGCATCCGCGCAAGAAACAGTTTGATCTCCGTTCCAGGTAGGAAAGCATGGGAAAACGATTGGCCACGATCTGGACCCTAGGAAAGCGTGCAGCATTACATCAGCAAGCGATGTTCCAGAGTTGAGATGTTCCTTGCAGGAAGCGTTCTCATGCTGCCGATCGCGCGGCATCGAAATCAGACAAACAAGCGCCGGACCCGGGCGTGGTAGCTCATTGGCTTGATAGTGGCAAGCCAAGTCCGGCATAAACTGTGCCGCCGCCCCTCTTCTTAGGTTCCGGTCGTTTCTGAGCTACTACACAAACGCGCGTGCGAGGCTAGAAAGCGAAAAAGCCCGCAGAGTATTTCACTCCGCAGGCTAGTAGGCAGACAGCGCACGGATAAACCCGGACGCGCGTGATTGTTTTTGGTTATGAGCGGCGTCGACGTAGGTATGTGCCAGCTAATCCAAGTGCAGTCGCCCCAAGGAACATCGCCGTTGAGGGTTCGGGCACCGGAGCCGCAAAAACAACGTTGGAAGCAAGTCCCGACCCAGCCGCTTGGCTTCCTGCGTCGTCAGGAGTGATAAAGGTAAGCACTGTGGAACTTGTGCTATTCGCTGGAGTGATCCATGCAGAAGAAGCGCCGTCCGCAGCAGTGGTGGACCGGCCTTGCCCATAGATCGTGCCGATGCCAGGCGCAGTGAGACTTCCAGCAGCGTAGTCCGCATAGGTCAGCGTCGGATACCAGCGCAGCAGCAGTGGGTCACCTTGGTCAAACGTGGTTGGACTGGGAGTGCCGGTGTTGGCTAAACTGAAATTTGGGCTGTAATCCACCTCCCCGGTTACACCGCCGTTATAGTTCATGCCAAAAGCGGCGACGATGACGTTGTCACCTGTCACGAACGACGTCGAGGTTGGTGCAGAGAAGTTGCTCGCAGAACCGCTGGGACTTGCAACCAGCATCAAGAGTCCACCGGTGGGGACGACCGACGTGGGAGATGCGCCGCGGAGAATGCCCGCATCAATTTCGATTGTGACCGACGCACTGGCAACCGCCGCTAAACTCAAGAACCCGGCAAGGAAAGTGACAATCGTACGTTTCATAAATTGGTGTCAGCGGACTCAGGAGGTAGTCAGTAGTTTCGAGTATTCTGCCAGAACGTGGTGGCTCCAGACGTGGTTTGAGCCTTTTGGATTGTGAACCCAGTACCGTATGGGATCGAAGTCGAACCGTAATCAGCCGTCGGATCTGTCGCGTTGACATATCGCCACGCGCCGTTGTAATAGAAGTAGATGGCGCTAGCGGACTTGTCGGTGCCGATCTGTGTGTTGTCGTAGACGAAGAGAGAGTCTGCGCGCGTGCGTGCACTTGTCCCGGAACTCGCGGCGAACGCACCACTGGTAATCAATCCGAGGTCATTTAGCGTGACACTGGCAGGACGAGGTACGGTGACGGCGTTGTCTTGGCGTGAGGCGGCCTCGGTAGCCAGTGGGATGCTGACACGGTTCATGTAAACGGAACCAGTCGGCGTGAAGGTAAGAGTGGTAGGTGCCGTAGTCACGTTCGTGTTTCGAAGGATGAAGTAATTCGTCGGAGGCAGGATCGTGTCGTCGTAGGAAGAAGTGGTGTCCGTTGCGTTCACGTACCGCCAATGACTGTTGTAGTTGTAGTAGATCGCATTTGGAGCAAGGTCAGTTCCAGCCGAAGTCACATCGGGAAACAGAACTTGAGTTGCACGGCTGCGAACGTTGGTTCCCGACGAAGCGACATATGAAGTGCCCGCATCCGAAGCTGGGAACGCCGTGCCGAGCGTCCAATAGGGAATGAGCGTCACAGTCGTGCCGGCCGACACGGTGCCGAGCGAATCACCGTTGAGATTGACGGTCAGCGAGTTCGTGCCGTTAGCGGTGACCGTGTAATAGGAACCTTCCTTCGGGCTGTGGTCGTAAGTCGCGGTCTGGCCCGAAGCCGTCGTGCCGGTGAAGGCACGCGAGAGCGTGAGCGCCGTATCCGAAGTGACCGACGCGACGTTGTAGGCGAGGCCGTTGACGATGAGTTCATCGCCCGCCGCGATGCCGCTAAGACCCTGCGTCGCCGTCACGGCCGTGCTGCCGTTGGTCACGGACACCGTGCCGGACACCGTCGTCAGCATCGGCCCGATGATGGCGTAGTAGGTGTTCGACTGGGTTCCCTGCGCGTAGACATACTGGTTCGATGTCCAATTCGGCGACGAGGCAACCGTGATGGTGCTGCCGGCAGCCGAACTGATCGCCCCGCTAAACGCCGCCGGGCGGGTGAACGGGATGGAAATCAACGAATCCGAGTTCGCCGGCAGGCTCAGGCTCGTGAAGCCGACCGGATCGGTCGCCGCCGTGGTCGTCCCCGACGGCGTGTCCCGGGTGACCGGCAGCGTGGTTCAGACCGTCGGCCGGACCGTCGCGGTGGTGGTCTTCGGCTTGGCGACCACCTGCGCGGAAGAACTCGGCGCCCCTGTCAGGGAAACCGAAGCCGCGCCCAACAGCACGGCAGAGGAAAAGAAGGAGGGAAGTTTCATGGGTAGGCTCGCGCGACGGGTGTTTATGGCAGAGGTGTCACCGGAAGACAAGCGATTTTGGAGCCTAATCTATGCCAGAACCGCGGTTTTTTGTGAGCCTTTTATAAAGCAGGGTCTCGGCCCGATGGATTGCGGGAAATGCAGGGTGGTTTACCTTTCAAAGAGGCCGCTGCCATGCCGCGATTTTTTAATTCCCCTTCGTTGTTGGCTGCCGCCGCTAGCCGCTTTCTTTTGCCTCATGAGTTCTCTCTCCACCCAAGAGTTTCCCGCCAACACGGCTCGGCTTGGCCATAGCCAGCAGCCCCGTGAATTCTATGATCTCGCTTACGTGAGAGGCGGCGATGCCAACCAGCGCCTCGACCTCGTTCTGCCCGCGCCGGTCACCAAGGCGGCCCCGCTCATCGTCTGGATCCACGGCGGCGGTTGGGAACAGGGCTCCCACCACCAGAACCCCGCCCGCGCGATGGCCGAGCGTGGCTATGCCGTGGCCAGCATCGGCTACCGACTCAGTTCGCAGGCCAAGTACCCGGCGCAGATCGAGGACTGCAAGGCCGCGATCCGCTGGCTGCGGGCGCACGCCGCGGAGTACGGGATCGACCCCGGGCGCATCGGCATCTGGGGCGCTTCGGCCGGCGGCCACCTCGCCGCACTCCTCGGCACCACCGCCAAGGACCGGCGCTTCGACGTGGGCGAAAACCTCGAACAGTCCAGCGCCGTGCGTTGCGTCATCGACAGCTTCGGGCCGTCCGACTTCCTGCACTGGGGCGACCCGCCGCTGTCTGCCGCCTACGACACCTCCAACAACGCCCTGGCCCGGTTGCTCGGCGGACGGCTGGCGGACCACGTGGAACTCGCGCGGCTGGCCAGCCCGGTCACTTTCGTGGACAAGGACGCGGCTCCCTTCCTGATCATGCACGGCGCCGACGACCCGGTCGTGCCCGCCCAGCAGAGCGTCGTGCTGGATGCCGCCCTCCGCAAAGCCGGGGTCGAAAGCACCCTGATCATCGTGCCCGGCGGCGGACACGGGGGAGGGATGTTCAACGACGCGAAACTCCTGTACCAGATGGCTGCCTTCATGGAAGCCCACCTGCGCGGGCCGGCTAGGACGACCCGCTGAACCGGACTGGAATCCAGCCGGCGGACGCAGCCGGCGCAGGCGAAATGCCGCTTTACCCTCCGGTCGGCACGCGGTATGCGTGTGACAGGGTACTTGCCCCGATGAAAACCCCCGTCACGTTTCTGAGACTGGTTGCCGTTGGCGCGGCAGGGGGCCTCCTGGCGGGAGCGTCCGCGGCGTTCGCGCAAGACCCGTACGCGAGCAGCACGAATTTTGCCAAGTACGCCGAGCGGCTGCGCAACAACGCCGTCCTCCAAATGCAGCCGCAGACGACCGTGCCGATCAACCCGTACCCGGTGCCGGGCATGGGCCGGCCGGGAACCCCGTTCAACCCGGCGGTGCCTTACCAGTGGAAGACCGACATCGTCACCACCGTGTTCTGGGTGGGCGAGCCAGCGGGCACCAACAACCCCGTCAACAACGTGGCGTCTTCCTGGGACCTGAACTGGGCGCAGGACTTCGGCGGCCTGGACGACCCCAACCCGGTCAACCGGCGCAACTTCATCCCGGCCCGGTTCACGCCGCGGCTGAATCCGTTCTACATCGCGCTGCCCTACAACGACGTGACCAAAGGCTCCACCAAGCCGGAGTCGCGCCTCGTCATCCCGTGGTACGAGCATGCCTTTGAGGAGGAAGGCCGCAGCGTGTGCCGCGACCGCTGGATCGCGATCCGCAACCCGCGCAACAACCGAGTCTGCTACGCGCAATGGAGCGATTGCGGACCGTTCCGCACGGACCACTGGCAGTACGTGTTCGGACCCGAGAAGCCGCGTCCGAACCTGAACCAGGGCGCGGGTCTTGACGTTTCGCCCGCCGTGCGCGACTTCCTCGAACTCAACGGGATGGACACGACGGACTGGAAGTTCGTCGAGTTCCAGGAGGTTCCGCGCGGGCCGTGGTCGCTCTACGGGGCGAACAACACGTTTATCCAGACGGGCCATGGCGGACTTGACCACGTGGCCGCCGCGACCGCCTCCGCCCCGCTCACCGCCCTGCCGGGACCTGCCGCGCAGCAGGCGGCGAACGCCGGGCCGCAGGTCACCGTGCACTGACGATGCAGACTCCTTTGACCAAGCAGGCGGCGCTCGACCTGTACTTCGTGGAAGCGCGCGCCCGGCTCATCGAC
>CAXTMD010000199.1:1356-3587 GCA_964245035.1 uncultured Chthoniobacterales bacterium | reverse complement strand
CGGCGCGAACAACACGTTCGTCCAGCAGGGTCACGGCGAATCCGACCACGTAGCCGCCGCGACTGCCTCGGTCCCGCGGACCGCCGCGCCTCCGGCGGCAGCCAGTGCAGGGCCGCAGGTCTCGGTGCATTGACATGGAGTCCTCTTTGACCAAGCAAGCGGTGCTGGACTTGTACTTCGTGGAGGCACGCGCCCGGCTGATCGATCTGGCGGCGTTTCTCGACCGGGTGGAGCGCGCGCCGGGGCAGGCCGACTACCGGCTGGCGGCGTTGCGAGCGGCGCTGGCGGAGATGGCCCGCCAACCCGACGGAACCAGCGAACGGGCAAAGGCTGTGCTCGTGGCCCTGAGCGATCCGACGACCGAACCGGTCCCGGCCGCCGCGACCAAGGGTGCGTCGGGTGCGTGGCCGGGCAGTGCTTCGTAACATGCGCTACATCGAACCGCACGCGCACATGGTCAGTCGCACGACGGACGACTACCGTGCGATGGCGCTCGCCGGCTGCCAGGCGGTGTGCGAGCCGGCGTTCTGGGCGGGGTTTGACCGGAGCGGGGCGGGGGCGTTCGCCGACTACTTCCGGCAACTGACCGAGTACGAACCGCGTCGGGCCAAGCAGTTCGGCCTGCCGCACTTCACGTGGCTTTGCCTGAACCCGAAGGAAAGCGAAGATCTGAAGCTCGCCGAAGACGTGCTCGCCATCCTGCCTGAGTACCTGGACCGGCCCGGCGTCCTCGGCGTCGGCGAGATTGGCCTGAACAAGAACAGCCGCAACGAACTCGCCGTGCTGGAACGCCACGTCGACCTCGCCGCCCGGCGAGGCGAGATGATCCTCGTCCACACTCCGCACCTCGAAGACAAACTGAAGGGCACGCGCCTGATCGTCGACGTGCTCAGGGCCGACCGCCGCATCGACCCGGGCCGGGTGTTGATCGACCATGTGGAGGAGCACACCGTCGGCCCCGTGCTCGACGCCGGGTTTTGGGGCGGCATCACGCTCTATCCCGACAGCAAATGCACGCCCGCGCGCGCCGCCGACATGCTGGAGGTCTGGGGCGGCGAACGGCTCTGGCTTAACTGCGCGTGCGACTGGGGCGTGAGTGATCCGCTCGCCGTGCCCAAGGCCGCGCTCGAACTCCGCCGCCGTGGCCACGACCCCATCACCGTGGACCGGCTGATTTTCGAGAATCCACGCCGGTTCCTGAGCCAGAGTCCGAAGTTCCAGCTTACCTAGAGCGTTGCGTTTGCACGAGCCTCTGCCGCGTCGGCGGCATCGTTCCTAAAAGGTCCTGATGGCTCTCCGAGCCGCTCCCTATTTTTGTTTAGTGACTGCCGGGCGTACGACACGCCTCGCCAGAAAATCTAGGGAGCGGCGCGGAGAGCCATCAGGACCTTATCGACGACCGGCCGCAGCGGCCTGCCCGGAAGGGCCGTCCGAGCGCAGGACGCGCCAAGTTGTGCGACTGTCCGGCGAAATGCGCCTCGCCCACGGCTTGCACCTCGCCTACTGCACGAACGTCCACCGCGGCGAGACCTGGGAGGAGACGCTCGCGGCCTTGCGCACGCACACGCTGGCGGTGCGCGACCGGGTTTGCCGGCCGGGCGAGGAGTACGGCATCGGCCTGCGTCTGAGCGACCGGGCGTCGCGCGAACTGGCGGAGCCCGCGACGCTGGCGGACTTCCGGCGCTGGCTCGACCGGGAACGCTGCTACGTGTTCACAATCAACGGGTTTCCGTACGGGAACTTTCACGGTGCGCCGGTGAAGGAATCCGTGTACCGGCCCGACTGGACCGACCCGGAGCGGTTGGCCTACACGTGCCGGCTTTTCGACCTGCTCGGCGAACTGTTGCCGCCCGGGGTCGAAGGCAGCGTGAGCACGTTGCCGGGATCGTTCAAGGAATTCATCGCGCCGGCCGACACCAAGGCGGCCTTGCAGCAAATCTACGCGCACTTGATCCAGTGCGCGGTGCACGCCGCGGAGGTCAGCGGGAGGACCGGGCGCACGCTGCGGTTGGCGCTGGAGCCCGAACCGCTCGGGCTGTTCGAGAACACCGAGGAAACCGCGCGGTTCCTGGGGCCGCTGGTCGAGACGTTCCCGGGGCAGTTCGGCGTGTGCTTCGACGTCTGCCATTTTGCGGTCGAGTTCGAGGAACCGGCGGCGGCGCTGGCGGCGTTCGCGGCGGCGGACATTCCGATAGTCAAGTTGCAGCTGAGCGCGGCCATGACGGCCCGCG
>CAXTMD010000199.1:0-1346 GCA_964245035.1 uncultured Chthoniobacterales bacterium | reverse complement strand
CGGCTGTGGGCGTTCGCCGACGACGTGTATTTGCACCAGGTCGCGGTGCGCCGCCCGTCGCTGCCGCCCGTGTTCTTCCAAGACCTCGGCCTGGCGCTCGCGTCCGACGGCGCTCCCGGCAACGAGTGGCGCGTGCATTTCCACGTGCCGCTGCACGCCCCGGCCGACCCGATCCTCGGGACGACGGCGGATGCGCTGCCCGGCGTGTTCGACTGGCTGGCGGCGGACCCGTCGCTCTGCCCGCACCTGGAAGTGGAAACTTACACCTGGGAAGTTTTACCGCCCGCCCTGCGCACGCCCGACGTGGTGGACCAACTCGCGCGCGAATACGAATGGACCTTGGCGCACCTGAGCAAACGCGGCCTCGCTTCATGACAAACGAACTTTTTTTCCGCCGCGCGCACGGCTGGCTGGTGTTGGCGCGGGCCTCGAACCTGCCGACGGTCTGGTCCAATTGCCTTGCCGGCTGGTGGCTCGGCGGGGGAGGGTTCGTCCGGGAGGCATGGCCCTGGCTGACGGCGTTGCTGGGCGGCGCGAGCGCGCTCTACACCGCCGGTATGTTCCTCAACGACGTGTGTGATCAGGGGTTCGACGCGCGTTTTCGGCCGACGCGTCCCATCGTGGCGGGGCTGGTCAGCCGGCGGGCGGCGTTGATTGCCGCCGTGGCGCTCCTGGCGGTCGGTACGGCGCTGCTCGGGTGGCTGAGTTGGAAGACGCTCGTGCTGGCGACGACGCTGGACGTTTTCATCGTCGCCTACGACCTGCTGCACAAACGCACCGCCGCTGGGCTGGGGCTGATGGCCGGCTGCCGGTGGCTGCTGTACCCGCTCGCGGCGTCCCCGCTGGTGCTCGGGACGGCTGCCTGGATCGAGGGCGCACTCCTGGCGTCGTACGTTTTCGGGTTGAGCTGCCTGGCGCGCGGCGAGCACCTGCCCGGCCGTCGGCCGCCGCGCTGGCCGTGGTTGTTCATCGTCGGGCCGGTCGTGGTCAACGCCGCCCTCACCGCCCAGGTGCACCTGCCCAACCTCATCGTGGTGGCGCTGCCGTTGTTCTGGCTCGCGCGGGTAGGACTGGGGGAAAACGTGCCGTTCGGCGGCAGCCGGGTGGCGGCGCTGCTGGCGGGGATCGTGCTCTTTGATCTCAGCGCGGTGGTGGCGTCTGCGACGGCCCTGCCGTGGCTGGGGTGGTTCGCCATCTTGTTCGCCTTGGCGCTGTTGTTTCAGCGGTTTGTGCCGGCGACATGACACGGACGGCTATTCTCAACGTGGTCGGGCTGACGCCCCGCCTGCTCGACTCCGGGCACCTGCCGCGGCTGGCGGCGTTCGCGCAAGGCGGCACGCGCGCGG
>CAXTMD010000198.1:3943-8543 GCA_964245035.1 uncultured Chthoniobacterales bacterium | reverse complement strand
GCTTCCGGCAGAAGATGGGTCCACGACCTAGCGAGCCATCACGACGCCTTGCATCGTGCCCAAGGAATCTTTATCACGCTTCCCGCAAGGAAAGCGCCCCCTGATGACTTCGACCGCCCAGCTCGACCGCCGACAAGACCTGAGCCCCCGACGGGCCGCGCTGGTCGCTGGGCTGGGTTACCTGCTCACGCCCACGCCGTTCGCCGAGTTCTACGTCTACCCGCACCTCGTCATCCCCGGGCACATCGACCTGACCGCGCAAAACATCCTGGCGCACCAGGGCCTCTTTGCCGCCGGCATCCTCGCCTACGTGTTCAGCTTTGTCTTCGACGTGGTCATTGCCTGGGCGCTCTACTACTTGCTCAAGCCAGTCAGCGCGTCGCTCTCGCGCTTGGCCGCGTGGTTCCAGCTCGTGTACACGGCGGCCGGGCTGTGCGCCTGCCTGAACCTGGTGACCGTGCTGCGTTTGTTACGCACGCCCGAGGACGCAGCGCTCTTTGGCAGCGCCACGGCCCTGCACGCGCAGGTGCGCGTGCTGCTGATGACTTTCGGCTCGGTCTGGGGCCTGAGCTACGTGTTCTTCGCCATCCACCTGGGGCTCGTGGGCTACCTGATCTACCGCTCGGGCTACATCCCCAAATGGGTGGGCATTTTGCTGGCCGTCGCCGGGGTGGGCTACGTGGTGCAGAACCTCAACGCCTACCTGTTTCCCGAGCCGGACCTCGGCTACGTGGCCATCACCTTAGTCGGCGAGTTCGTCTTCATGCTCTGGCTGCTGATCCGGGGCTGGAAGATCAAGGAGCCCACCGCTGCCCCGCTCCCGTAGCCATCTGGCTCCCTGGCGACCCCGAGCGGGTGTGTGCTCGGCCCAAGGGCTTCCGAGAAGATCCTCCTAAACCGTGACTGCCAGCCAGATCGTTTCATCAAACGGCGGTCTTCCAAGACGGTTTCTGCCGCGAGGTGGGCATAGCCGCCGACGCCACGATGATCTGTGCATCGCGCACGATCTCGCCGGTAGCGACCTCAGCTTAGGTTCCAAGGGTTTCGTCTTCTCGGGCCGCTGACCTCGTCCACCCCGCTGCCGGCTGCTTCTGATCGATTTTTGACGGTTCAATGGGCGCGGCGTCAGAAAACGGAAAAGTCGTACGCTAAGCTCGTGCGGTTCAGTCTTCACCAGCCAATGTGTATGGAGTGGTGATCGCCGCTTTTCATCGATACGGAGGTGAGAGCTTGAGCGTTAAGACCCTGCGAGACAACCCTATTCCTCGTGACCGAGTCCCCGGCTTTGGTCCAGAACGTGTAAGAGGTTCGGGTGGGTAGTACGGGTAGCAGTTTTTGCTGGTGGATCAAGCGGCGGCCACGGCGTTGCTCCTCTTGGTGTTACCAGCCTGATCTTGAGCAGACTGTCGGCGAGCATCTGCTTCTAGTTCGTTGTTCTCGCTCTCCAACTGCCGGTACTTACGGGCGTCCTTGAATTCCATGCCGCCGAACTTCTTCTTCCAGCGGTAGAAGCTGGCGGCCGAGACGTTGTGCTTGCAGCAGACCGCTTCCAGGTTTTTGTCCGCATCGGCATCACGAAGCATGCGGATGATCTCCTCGGTCGTGTGTCTCTTCTGTTTGATGGTCGGTTCCTCTCTTCTTTGCAGGTGGGAACCTCTCACTTAAACCGGACCAGTTCTGCGGGCTCAATCAATGGCTTCCACGATGCGCCGCTTGGAATGCTTCGCGCGCGCCCCACGTGAGGCGGGCCGTACGAAGAAGGGGGTGACCTTCTCCCACTGCGCGTCATCCAAGTCGCTTGGGATAACTCATCCCAGCAGCCTGCCAGAGAGTCGTTCAACCAAGCAACCCCCTGCACCCCGCAGATTTCTAGGCCTTTTCGAACGCCACTGCCACTCCCTGTCCGACGCCGATGCACATGGTGCAAACGACCCGGCGCGCGCCGCCGGGTTGGTCCAGTTGGTTGAGGGCGGTGGCAACCAGGCGCGCGCCGCTCGCGCCAAGCGGGTGGCCCACCGCAATTGCCCCACCGTTCGGGTTTACCTTTTCGCTGTCGTCCGGCAGTCCGAGCGCGCGGGTGACCGCCAACGCTTGTGCGGCAAAGGCTTCGTTTAGCTCGACCAGATCGAAGTCCTCGAGCGTGCGGTTGAGCCGCGCCAGCAGTTTCTGTGTTGCCGGGACCGGCGCATACCCCATGATCCGCGGAGCGATGCCAGCCATCGCGGACCCGAGCACCCGCGCCCGCGGGGTCAAGCCGTGGGTCCGGACAGCCTCCTCAGAAGCGACCACGACCAGCGCAGCCCCGTCGTTGACGCCCGACGAGTTGCCTGCGGTGACAGTGCCATCGGACCCGACGATTGGACGCAGCCGCGCCAGCCCTTCGACCGTGGTGTCGGATCGAGGTTGCTCGTCGTTGGCAACCGTCACCATCTGACCCTTCTTGCCAGGCACTTCGACCGGCACGATCTCCGCTGCGAAAAAACCACGCGCCCGCGCTGCCTCGTATCTCGCTTGGCTGCGGCAGGCGAACCCGTCCTGGGCCGCACGGGAGACGCCGAACTGCTCCGCCACGTTCTCGGCGGTTTGCGGCATCGTGTCGGTGCCGTAGAGTTTCTCCAGTCTTGGGTTGATGAAGCGCCAGCCAATCGTCGTGTCGAAGATTTCCGCCCGGCGACCGAACGCCGTCTCCGCCTTGGGCAACACGAAAGGTGCGCGCGACATGCTCTCCACGCCACCGGCCAGCACCAGATTGACCTCCCCGCTCTTGACCGCCCGCGCGGCCACCGCCACCGCGTCGAGGCTGGAGCCGCAGAGTCGGTTCACCGTCGTGCCCGGCACGGCCTCCGGCAATCCCGCCAGCAGCACGGCCATGCGCGCCACGTTGCGGTTGTCCTCGCCCGCCTGGTTGGCACAGCCGAAGATCACGTCGTCCACCTGCTCCCAGTCCAACCGGGTCAGTCGATCACGCAAGGCGCGGATCGGCACGGCCGCCAAGTCGTCCGGCCGAACGGCGGCCAGGACCCCGCCGTAACGGCCGAAGGGAGTCCGGAGGGCATCACAGAGGTAGGCTTCAGGCATGAAAGACTCGATGTTGGACTACCCTGGCGACCTCAACGCGGCGGATGGCCGCGGAAGGCATCCTCAAGGAGTTGCCGGACGGCGTCGCGGGTGACCGGACGGGGATTGTAGTAAGGGTTCTGCGTGGCGAGGTCGGCGGCGCGGTCCAGGTCCTCCGCGCGCAAGCCGAGGTCGGCCAGGCAGCGCGGGGTGCCGAGCCGTCTCTCTAACTCGTGGAGACCGAGCGCGGCGTCCTCGTGGCCGAGCGCGCGGGCTACCCGGCGCATGGCTTCCGAGGCCGCCTCGCGGTTGTAGGCCGCCACGTACGGCAGCACGACGGCATGCACCTCCGCGTGCGGCAACCTGAAAGTGCCGCCGAGCGTGTGGCAGAGCTTGTGATGGAGCGACATGCCGACGGCGCCGAGCGCCACGCCCGCCAGCCAGGCGCCGTACTGGACGCACGCGCGTGCCTCCAAGCTCGTCGCGTGCCGCACCACCGCAGGCAGCCCCTCGGCCAAGGCACGGATGCTCTCCTCCGCCAGCAGGCTGATGATCGGGTTAGCGTTCTCGGCGTAGAGCGCCTCGACGGCGTGCGCCATTGCGTTCATCCCCGAGGTGGCCGACAGCGCCGTCGGCAGGGTCACGGTCAGCCCGGGATCATAGATCACCGTGCGGGGCAACACCTTCGGGTCGCGTCCGGTGCGCTTGAGGCTCCCCTCGGTCACGCCCCAGATCGGGGTCATCTCCGAGCCCGCGTAGGTGGTCGGCACCGCCAGGATCGGCGTACCGAACTCCAGCGCGATGGCCTTGCCCAAGCCGACCGTCGAGCCGCCGCCGATGGCCACGCACAGATCCGCACCGAGGCGGCTGGCCTCCGTCCGGGCGGCCCGCGCCGTCTCAACGGGCACGTGCATCACCGCCCGGTCGTAGATGCCCACCGACACCTCCCCCAGGGCCGCCGCCGCCCGCTCCGCCATCGACCGCTGCCCCGGGGTACACAGCACCAGCGCCCGCCGGCCGAGTAGCCGAGCCTCCCCGGGCAACTGGTCGAGACTGCCGGCGCCGAAGATGACGCGCGCGGGCAGGGCGTCGTAGACAAAGGAAGGAGGAGGCTTCACGGCCTTTTTTCCTTTCTGCGCACTCCGCCCGCGGCGACCGCGGTTGCGTCGCTGCCGTGCGCCGCGGCGGTGCGTCTTTCGAGTTCGCGCAGGGTGCTCAGCTCGGTCTCGTCGGGCGGGCGCGTGACGCCCACGTCCGGAGCGACCCGCAGCGGCCAGCCGGTCGCGGCGCGCACCGCCTCGACCTCCACCCCGGGATGCACGGAGGTCAACGTCAGCTCGCAGGTTGCGGGGTCGGGCGTGAGCACGCCCAGGTCAGTGATGACCGCCACGGGCCCTTTGCCGCGCAGGCCGAGCCGGGCCCGGTCACCGGGTCCGGAGCCGTGTCCGACCGAAGTGACGAAGTCTAGGGTTTCCACGAAAGTGCGCGCGCTCTGCCGCAGGATGATGAGCACCTCGCCCGAGGAACCGGCGATCTCCGGGGC
>CAXTMD010000198.1:2625-3933 GCA_964245035.1 uncultured Chthoniobacterales bacterium | reverse complement strand
GTCGTAGGCCCCGACGACGGTCGTGTTGATGTTGGCGAAGCGGTCGATCTGCGCCGCGCCGAGGAAGCCCACGTCCACGCGGCCTCCCTGCAACCAATAGCAAAAGATCTCGGCGGTGGAAACGGTAGTGTCGGCCGTCCTGGCCAACTCCCCGTCGCCGATGGAGAGAGGCAGCACCGAGGGCTTGGACCCGATCGGCCCGGACTCGTAGATGAGCACCGTCCCCGGTGCGTGCGTTAACCGGGCCAGGTTCGCCGCCTTGGAGGGCAGTCCGATGCCCACGAAGCACACCGCGCCGTCGCGCAGCATCCGGGCGGCGGTCACCGTCATCATTTCATCCGCAGAATACGCGTTCATGCACTTGCCACCTGTGCCGTTAATTCGGGAGACGCTTCCCCCGCACCCGCGTGGTCAGTCGGGAACCCGTTTTCGTGCAGCCACTCCCCGAAGCGGTCCCGGGATTGGCTGATCTCATTCCAGGCTTGGTAGAAACGGTTGTCGCGCTCGTAGTAGCCCTGCGCGTAGGAAGGAAAGGCGCCGCCCGGCACCAGACAGACCGCCGAGACCACCCACGAGGGGAGCACGCAGGCGTTGGGCGGCGCGTCGAGTTCGTCCACGATCTCCTCGACGGTCACCACCGCCCGCCGCGCGGCGAGCACCGCTTCCTTCTGCACGCCCACGATCCCCCACATCAGCACGTTGCCCGCGCGGTCGGCGCGCTGGGCGTGGATCACCGCGATATCCGGACGCAAGGCCGGCACGGCCGCGAGGGACTCGCCGGTGAACGGACAGATGATCTGGCGCAGGTGGGGATTGACCTTCGGCAGGTCCGTCCCGGCGAGGCCCCGCATGATCGCAAACGGCAGGCCGGCCGCACCGGCGGCGTAGGCGTTCACCATGGCGGCGTGGCTGTATTCTTCCAGGGTGAGCGGCTGCGGCCATTGCTTCTCGACGGCGTCGCGCAGCCGGTACAGGGAACCCACACCCGGGTTGCCTCCCCAGGAGAACACCAGCCGCGAGGCCACCCCGGCCCCGATCATCTGATCGTAGATGAGGTCCGGGGTCATGCGGATCAGCGTCAGGTTGCGCCGGCCCTGCCGGATGATCTCCTGCCCGGCGGCGAAAGGAATCAAGTGAGTAAAGCCCTCGCAGGCCACCGCGTCACCATCGTGGACAAAACGCCGGATCGCATCCGGCAAGGAAAGGGTTTCGGCCATGGGGTGGATTGAAAAGGGGGAGACCAAGGTGGTGGGGGGGGGGGGCGGGCGGCCCCCCCGGGGGGGGGCACCCCCCCCGCCGCAGCGAGGC
>CAXTMD010000198.1:0-2615 GCA_964245035.1 uncultured Chthoniobacterales bacterium | reverse complement strand
TTGGGGGCTTGGGGGTTTTTTAAAGGGGGCCCCCCCCGGGGGGGCGGGGGGGGGGGCGGCGGCACCACCTTGGCGGTCTCCGCGCCGTCGCCTCTACTTGGCGCGAAAGTCAATCTGCTCAAGCGTCGCCATGAACTCCTCGCGCATCGGTTCCATGCGCTTTGGCAGGATCAACTTCTGACCGAGCGAGTCGAGCGATTCATCTACCGTGAAGCCCATGTCCAGGGTCGCAAACTCGACCAGGACGCCGCCGGGGATGCGGACGTAGATGGAATGGAACCACACCCGGTCCTTCACGTCGGAGGTATCCGTGAAACCCAGACCTTCGATGTGGTTTTTGATTTCCGCCTGCGCTTGGTCGTTGTGCACCCCGAGCGCGAAGTGGTGCACGTTGCCCGCCCCGAACGGGATGCTGCCCGGCGGCAGGTCGGGTTCGGCCAGCAGGTAGATCGTTTTTTGGGGGCCGCCGTCGTGGAGTTCGTACCGGAGTGCGTTGCCCTCTTCGCCGGTCTTGCGGAAGCCGAGCAGGTCACGCAGGAACCCCTCGGTGTCACGCGTCTCGCGCAGGGAGAGCGTGACGCTGTGGATGCCGCGGACCGCGTGGTCGGCCGAGGTGCCGTTGTGGGTCCAGGGCTCCGAGGTATCCCGTTCGTCCTCGATCAACTCAAACTCGAGTCCGTGCGGATGAGTAAACTCCATGCAGCGGTGACCGAACTTCTGTCCGATCTGCCCGTGGACGACTTCGTGACGGTTGAAGTGGTCCTGCCAAAATTCGAGCGAAGCCGGAGGCACGCTGTAGGCGGTCCGCTTCACTTGGCCGGTGCCCTTGCGGCCGGCCGGCAACCCCATCGCTTCCGTCGGGAAGGTGGTGTAGATCGTGCCGAACTGCGCTTTGGTATCGCCGTAGAAGAAATGGTAGATGGGATCGTCTCCGTCCATCAACACGGCCTGCTTGACCGGTCGTTGACCGACGATGTTCACAAAGAAGTCGATGTCTGGCTGCGCGACCGCGCAGCAAGCGGTGACGTGGTGGATTCCGCTGATCGAAGAAGCAAAGTTTTTCATGGCAACGTGGGTTGGCTTGGACTGGATTGGGGAAGGAAGAGGGAACACGCCACCCGTTCATGGACGATGGTGGCTTTTGAGTGGTGGGGGAAAGAGGGTTTGTAAGACGTGTGCGTGCGGATGGTGGGAGACCACTCCGCAGCAGAGACAGGCCGCCGGGCCAGACATGCGCGGCGGCAACCGGCAGAACATCGCTGGGTCAGCTGGAGTTCTCCAACCGCGCCGGGCACCACCAGCGGAAGCCGCTTGCCCAATCCGGGGTCAACGGGTAGCGGCGGCAGTGGTGCGGCCGGTGCGACGGCGTGCACGCGTTCTTTGTGCGGATCAGTCGCAGCTTCTCCGCGGGTAAACGCGAAGCCGCAACGTCTGCCACGGATGACGCTCGAGGAGAACTCATGGGGGTGAGTCGAAGGTCGCGACGCCTGAATTTGCACAAGCGTGCAAACAGGTTTTAACCCGTTTATCCACTTGTGCAAATCTTTTTCTCCGTTTTTGCTCTCGGAGGTCTACGGATCGCCAAGGCGAGCGGCAGCAGCACCGACGTACCGGGCGTTCGAGCAGCTTCGGCGCGCGAATCTGTTTGCGCGCATGTATAGTCCGCCCGTAGAACTGACCTCCGTTCCCAGATGGGCGACAAACCCCGAAGACCAGCCACCACCGCAGAGCGAGACACCGGGAACGAGACGCGCGAGAAGCTCCTCGTTGCGGGCGAGGCTCTCTTTGCGGAACGCGGCTACCGTGTTTCGGTGCGCGAGATCGCGGCAGCCGCGGAGGTGAACTGGTCGCTGGTGGGTTATTACTTCGGCGGCAAGGACGGACTGCTGGCGGAACTTTACCACCGTCATTGTGCCGCTCTCCACGCCGAGCGGGTTCCGCTTTTGGAAGCCGCACGCGCGAGCCACCCTTCGGTTCGCCTGGAAAAGACCATCGAGGCGTTTGTGGCCCCCGCGCTTTCGGAAGCCGAGGCGCCAGCGGGCGGCACCTCCTTCATCCGGCTGCGCACCGCGATTGCCGCCGAAAACTCCGCCCTGCTGGAACGGCTCGTCGCCGAGAACTTCGACGTTTCCAGCACGATGTTCGTCGGCGAGCTTTGCGCATGCTTGCCGCACCTCGCGCGTGACGAGGTGCTCTGGCGTTTTCACTTCATGCTGGGCACGGTCATCTACACGGCTTCCGGTCCGCACCGCATCAAGGCGCTTTCCGAGGGGCGTTGCGACCCGGCGGCGACCGCGGACACGGTCAAGCACCTGATCCCCTTCTTGGCGGCAGCCTTCCGCTCACCGGCGCCCCCGACGGAAAAGCCGAAGGTTCCACCCAAAGGCGCAAAGCCTGCGACTCGCCGGCTTGCCCTCACGCGTGACACACGATGAACTTCAGGCCGGGCGTCACGAGCGGCCCAGCCGGGCGACGGACAGGTGGGTCCGGGTGCCGCCGGGCGCTTGCAAGGTGAAGCCCAGCAACCCGGCGGTGCCGGCCGGCGGAATCTCGGCGTGGCGGCTGCGCCAGGTGTTGGCCCCGATGTGATGGTGGTAGTCACCGTAAGCCAGGAA
>CAXTMD010000197.1:1051-8561 GCA_964245035.1 uncultured Chthoniobacterales bacterium | reverse complement strand
GGTTGTGGTGTTCACTGACCCAGTAGCGGTGAAAACCGAGGGCGTCGGCGTGGCGGGCGAGGTCCACCGAGTTGCGCAACGCCTGCCCGCCGGACGACCCGGCGCTCAACGGCGAGAGATCGAGCACGGAAAGTGAAAGGCTCATGAGAGAATATATCACACCGTCACGCCATGGCCCGGCAGATGGAGGCACTGACCTGGCGAAATCGAAAGGCGAGGTGTGGCTCTGGCTCGCCGACTGCTTTGGCTACTTCCATGGATGCCTTTCCCAACCATCAGCGTTTCGGTCAGCGCCATCCCAGAATCTGCGGAGTCATTTTGCTCGCGGTTTCCCTGTCGATTGCCAAGTGGCAAATCTACGACCCGCTCCACGCGTCCGGGGGTGAGCAGGCTCAGGTGCACATCTGGCCCAAGCTCATCATCGCCTCCATCGTTTTAGGGATGCTCGGGATGGTGTTGTGCATCTCGGGCAACCGGCGGGAGGGGAAGGAGGTCGACTTCAACAACATGGATTGGTCGACCACCCTCGCCGCGCTCGGAGGTGCCGCCCTCGGCCTGGGACTTTACTTCTACGCGCTGACCAGCCTTTCCGCGCACGGCTACGCCGTCCGTGCCTGGTAGCTGATCTGCCTCCCACGGCAAGGATGAACACGAAAACTTTCGATTCCACGACGTACGCGACCAATCAGGCCGTGTTGCGGGTCTCGCGCGACGAACACGCCAGGTACAAGGGCCGGACCGCGTTGGGACGCGCTTACCTCCGTGTAAACAGCTACTTGCCATCGGTTTTTTGGTTCGGTGGCATCGTCGGCGGGTTCCGGTGGAAACGGTTCTCGGAATGGTTCCTACACGGAGACACAAACCCCGCCGTGGTGCTCGATGCCAGCCAAGGTCTCGTCGCGGCCTACACCGACCTGGACTCGCGGCTCGAAAAGCGGTTCCCGGTGGTGAAAGTCTTTGCAGAAAAGCTGTGGCTACTCCCCACGCCGGCCAAGGACGGTGACACCTTCGCGGCGGTGTCCGCCTACGCGGGGGGCGGAAACTCGCGGCGAACCGGCAGGTGGCGCACGTTTTATCCGCTGGTTGTCGATTGCGTGATCCAAGACGAGGTGAAATGCCAGTTTGCCAAAGCAAAAATCCGCGATGCTGAATGGAAGGCGTTGGAGATTGGTTTAAGCCAGTTGCCCGCCAAGCCACGACCGGGACTCTATGACGTGGTTTTACCTGACGAATTGAAGGCGGCCTTGTAAAAAGCAAAAAAGCCGCCATTCAACGGAGGGCAGGCGCGCGATGATCATGGAAAACCGTACCTCGCGCCCATGTCTTCCGCTTTTCTCCGTTCCTTCGAAGGCTGGCTGCTCAGCGACCACCAGACCACTGGCCAGCACCACGGGCCGTCCGCCGGCACCGCGCCGCGCCACGAGGCGCATCCCTGGTGGCAGGTCATGTGCCTGACGGGCGTCGACTACTTCTCCACCTTAGGCTACCAGCCCGGCATCGCCGCGCTCGCCGCCGGCGCGCTTTCCCCGTTGGCTACCCTCGTGCTCGTGCTGCTGACGCTCCTGGGAGCCTTGCCCGTTTACAACCGCGTCGCCGTCGAGAGTCCCCACGGGGAGGGTTCCGTCGCCATGTTCGAGCGCCTGCTCTCCTGGTGGAAGGGCAAGCTTTTTGTGCTCGCCTTGCTGGGGTTCGCGGCGACGGATTTCATCATCACCATCACCCTGTCGGCCGCCGACGCCACCGCGCACCTCGTCGAGAACCCGTACACCCATGACCTGCTCGCCGGCCACGCCGTCGCCGCCACGCTGGTGCTCGTCGCGGGGCTGGGCGGGGTGTTCCTGAAGGGGTTCAAGGAAGCCATCGGCATCGCCGTGGTCCTCGTCGGCGTGTACCTCGCGCTCAACGCCGTGGTCGTCGGCGTCGGCCTCGCGCACGTCGCCGCGCAGCCGCACGTGCTCGTGGACTGGAAAAATCTCCTGTTCACCCAGCACAGCAGCGTGTGGAAGATGGTCGCTGTTTCCCTGCTGCTTTTCCCGAAGCTGGCTCTGGGGCTGTCTGGCTTCGAGACCGGCGTGGCCATGATGCCGCTCGTGCGCGGGGGAGAAGACGACCAAGCGCACAAACCCGAGGGCAAAATCCGTGCGACCCACCGTCTGCTGCTGACGGCGGCGATCCTGATGAGCGCTTTTTTGCTGACGAGTTCGCTGGTGACGACCGTGCTCATCGCCCCGGCGGATTTCCAACCCGGCGGCAAGGCCAACGGCCGGGCGCTGGCGTTCCTGGCGCACCGCTTCCTGGGCGACGGTTTCGGGACGATCTACGATTTATCCACGGTGGCGATCCTGTGGTTTGCGGGCGCGTCGGCGATGGCGGGGCTGCTCAACCTGGTGCCGCGCTACCTGCCGCGCTACGGCATGGCCCCGGAGTGGGCGCGCGCCTCCCGGCCGCTGACGCTGGTCTACATGGCGGTAGCGTTTGCGGTGACGATCATCTTCAAGGCTGACGTGGACGCCCAGGGCGGCGCGTACGCGACGGGCGTGCTGGTGCTGATGACCTCGGCCGCCGTCGCGGTCACGCTCTCGGTCAAGCGCGAACGGCGCGGCTGGCTGCATCCGGCGACGTTGGGTGCGGCGCTGGTGGCGGCGGTGTTCGCCTACACGACGGTCCTCAACGTGATCGAGCGGCCCGAGGGCGTTAAAATCGCCGCGCTGTTCATCGGGGCCATCGTGCTGGTGTCGCTTTTCTCGCGCGTGTGGCGCACGACCGAACTGCGCGTCGGCGAGATCGTGCTCGACGACGAAGCGCAACGCTTCATCGGCGAATCGGCCGACGCCAGCGGTGTGCTCCACATCGTCGCCAACCACCCCCACCGCTGCGACGGGGAGGAATATGGCGAGGAGGAACGCGACGCGCGAGAGGTGCACAACATCCCCGACGGCGAGCCGCTGCTGTTCCTGGAGATCTACGTGCGTGACGCGAGCGAGTTCTCCGCCGACCTCGAAGTCCACGGGGTGCAGGTGGACTCCCACCGCATCCTGCGCGGCGAGAGCGCCGCGGTGCCCAACGCAATCGCCGCGTTGCTCCTGTACCTGCGCGACCGGTCCGGGCAGCCGCCGCACGCCTATTTCCACTGGGGCGAACGCAACCCGTTCCTCTACCTGATCCGCTATCTGCTCAGCGGACAGGGCGACGTGGCCCCGCTCACCCGAGAGATTCTTCGCCAGGCCGAGCCGGACCTCGCCCGCCGTCCGGGCATCCACGCGGGCATGTGATTCTTGCGGCGTTCCTGGCCGTCACCAATCTCTCGGGGCGATCAAGTCCTCGACATCCACGTCGAAGCCGTAAGCTTTTGCGATGAAGTCGAAGTCGCCGCCGATGGCCTCGCGGGCACCGGTTTCCAGTTCGCTGTCGTTCTCCTCGAACTCTCCTGCCAGTTCGTTGAATTTGTCGGTGGCGGGGTGGGTGAGCCGCAGAAGACCCGCGTCGTTGGTCGGTCTGGCCGCTTCGATGTCCTCGCAGAGTTGCACGAGGATCGCCTTGCCCTTGTCCACGAGGAACGCTGGAAAATATGCGTCACCGTACATGGCTTTGAGGAACGGGTGATTTCTCAGCCGTTCGTTTGTGATGGACATGGTCGGGCCTTAAAAGGCGGGAAGTCACTTCTCGCCGCTGCACGGTCCGCACCGGCCAAAAAACTCCAGTGAGTGGGTCAGTCCCGTGTAGCCGTGCTCGCGGGCGATCAGGGTTTCCATCTCCTCGACGGGGCAGGCGCCTTCGAGCGGCGTGACCCGCCCGCAGTCGGTGCAAACGAGGTGATCGCGGTGGTGCCGGCCGTCGGTGAGTTCGTAGTGGCTCGTCGGCCGGCCCAGGTGCACGCGGCGGGCGACACGCAGTTCCTCCAGCAGCGCCATCATGCGAAACACCGTGGCGAAGTCGGGTGCGTCGCCCTCCGGGCTGTGCGCGGCCGCCGCGGACTGGATCTGTTCGAGGCTCTGCGGCACCGTGGCGGCCAGCAGCGCCTGGAGGATGTGGCGGCGGTTGGCTGTCATGCGCAAACCCCGCTCGCGCAGCAGCGCGACGAGACTTTCCAGCGTCAGTGGTCCGTCGAAGATCGCCTCGGCAGGCGGATGCAAGTGGGTGTGGGGGACATCAGACTCAGGCATGGCGGCGCGGACGGCGTTCCGCGTCAGGAACCTACCACCGATGCCGCCCGCCGCCAAGAACTCTGCTGGCCTCCTTGAGAATTTATAGCAAATCGTTTGCAATTAGGTTGGCGGTCCGTATTCTGGCTCCATGCGAAAGGCAAACTGCTTGCATCAAGGTTTCCGCTTTGCCGGGAAGACTTGGTTGTCTCTGCTGATTCTGGCCGCGGCGGTTTGCCCCGGCCTGGTCGCGGCCGCGTCGCCGTTGAAGGTCGCCTCGTTGTCCACGGTGCTCACCGACGTGGCGCACAACGTCGGCGGCGATCAGGTGCAGGTGATCGAGATCGTCAAGCCAGGCGTGGACCCGCACGAGTTCCAGCCGACGCCCGGCGACGTGCAGGAGATCGCCGGCGCGGACCTCGTGCTCGTCAGCGGCAAAGGGCTCGAAGGCTACCTCTCCAAATTGGAAAGCAGTGCCGGCGGCCCGGCGGGCAAGTACGTCAACGTCGGCAGCCAGATCAAGGGCTCGCTCAAGCTCAAGGAAGACGGCCGCACGGTCGAAGACCCCCACTGGTGGCATTCGGTGGATAACTTGCGCCAGGCGGTCGCCATTGTGCGCGACGCGCTCACCCGTGCTGACGGGGCGGACAAGGACATCTTTGCCAAGAACGCCACCGCCTACCTCGCCAGGCTCGACGCGCTCGACCGCGAGCTGAAGTTGAAGGTCGGTGAACTGGGACGCGACAAGCGCCGGCTCGTCACCAGCCACGACGCGTTCGGCTACTTCGCGCGTGACTTCGGGTTCAAGGTCTACCCGGTCGAGGGCGTGAGCACGGCCGACGAGCCGAGTTCGCGGCAGGTCGCCGACCTGATCGCCACGATCAAGGCGGAGAAGGTCAAGGCGGTGTTTTTCGAGAACACGCAGAACCCCAAGGTGCTCGCCGCGATCACGCGCGAGACCGGTGCGACGGTGGGCGGTGAACTCTTTGCCGACGGCCTCGGTGCGTCCGACAGCGACGCCGCCACCTACGAGGCGATGATGCGTCACAACGTCCGCACGATTGTCGACGCCCTGAAGTAAGCGATCTTCCCTTCCATGCGAGGATACCCTCTGCTGCAACTGTTCCTGGTTGGTTGTCTGTTCGCAGCAGCGGGGTTCCCCGTGTGGAAGGTGACGCACCCGGCGGCGGCCGCGGCGGCACCCGTGCCTGTGGCCGCCACCGCGGAGGCGCCGCCAGCCGAGACGGCGCTCGAACTGCACGCGAGCTTCGCGCCCGCGCCGGCGGACTTCCGCCTGAGCTACCTCGGGCGCGTCGTGCTGGAAGGCCGCGGGCCGCAGGCAGAGTTCCAGGGGCAGGCCACGGTGACGCTGCCGAAGGACGGCGGCGACTTCGCGCTAGAGGCCCACTGGACCGGGACGACCACGCCCGCCGCCGCACGGGTGGCGTTCCGCTTCCCTGACGGCCACGCCGTCGAGCGCAGCGTCTGGTCGGACGCGGGGGGATCGATGGTGGAACTTCTCACGGTTGCGCCGTGAAGATCGTTTCCTGGCCGAGGCTGCTGGCACGCAATCTGCAATGACGTTTGCCTGGACCGCTGCCGGTCCGTGCAACCATGCCCGCTGCCCCGCTTCCCGCCGATGAGTCCGCGCGTCTCGCCGCCCTGTGGAGTTGCGGGATGCTGGACACGCCGCGCGAGGCGGTCTTTGATGGGATTACCCGGCAGGCGGCCGAGACCTTCGGCGCGCCCATCGCCTTCATCAGCCTGGTGGATCGGCACCGCGTGTGGTTCAAGAGCAAGGTCGGCATCACGCTGACCGAGGCCCCCCGCGAGCACACGCTCTGTGCGTACGCGCTGCTGCGGCCCTCCGAGCCGCTGATCGTCCCGGACACCCGCGCCGACGAGCGCTTCGTGGACAACCCGTTTGTCGTCGGCGAGCCGTTCGCGCGCTTCTACGCCGGGATGCCGCTGCGTTCTCCGGAAGGCTATGTGCTGGGCACGCTCTGCATCATGGACTCCGCGCCGCGCCGGGTGTCCGCCGCGCAGTTGGACAAGCTCGGCGCGCTCGCGCGGCAGGCGGCCTTCGAGCTGGCCCTGCGTCGGCGCGCCCCCGCCGAACGCCGCCTCGGCCGCGGGTTTGCCCTGCTGATGGCGATGTTTCTGGGCGTCATCGGCTTGGCTTGCTGGGAGGACCAGCGCTTTGCGTCGAGCGAGCAGTGGGTGGCGCACACCGTGCAGGCCACTCAGGCCGTCGAGCAAATCCTCCTGCGCGTGCAGGCGGCCGAGAGCAGCCAGCGCGGCTTCAGTTCCACCGGCGACGAAGACTTCCTGCGGCCCTACCAGACCGCCACCGAGACCCTGCCCGCGCAACTCGCCGCCCTGCGCCGGCAGGTGGCCGACAACCCGCTCCAGAGCGACCGCGCGCGGCGCTTTGCCGAGGCCATTGAAGCCAAGCTGACCGTCACGCAGGAGCGCATCGAGCAGCGCCGTCAATTGGGAATTGCCGCGCTCGCCCCGCAGTACCTCAACGGCCGGGGCCGCCGCACGATGGAAGCGGTCAGCGTGCTCGGCGAGGAGATGATCGCCGTGGAGAACGACCTCCTGCGTCAGCGCACGGCCGCACGCGACGCGGGCCTGCGGGGCAAGGACCTCATCCTCGCCGCCGCCGGGCTGGTCAGCTTGGGTCTGCTGGTGACCGGCTACGTGCTCATCCGCCGCGAACTCCGCCGCCGCCAGGCACTCGGCGGCGCGCTGGCGCAGGCTAACGCCGGCCTCGCCGACGAGGTGGCCGAGCGCCGCCACGCGCAGGAACGTCTGGCCGTGCAGGGGGCTGTCGCCCGCGTCGCCGCCGAGAGCGCGTCCGTCGAGGAGGCCGCCCCGCGCTTCCTGGAAACCATTTGCAGCCACCTGGACTGGCAGGCGGCCGAACTCTGGACCGAGGACCCCGCCAGCGGCATCCTGCGCCAGACGGCTCACTGGCAGCCGCCGGCGGAAAAGGAGATCGCCGCGCGGATGGAGCGCTTCCTGGACGCCAGCCGTTCCTGGCAGTTCGCCGCCGACGCGGGGCTGGTGGGCCGCGTCGCCCGGGCCGGGCAGGCGCGCTGGGTCGCCGACGTGGTCACGGACAAGGATTTCCAGCGCGGCGGACTCGCGCGCGACGCCGGTCTGCGGCGTGCGTTCGCCCTGCCGCTGCGCGACGGCGCGGACGGACGGGTGAGCCGGGTGCTGATGTTTTTCAGCGCCGACGTGGGGCCGCCCGACCCCGCCCTGGCCGCCACGATGGAGACGCTCGTGCGCCTGACCGAGCAGTTTGGCGAACGCACGCCGCAGGCCGGCATCGCGCGCGAGTCCGCCGCGCTGGAAATCCT
>CAXTMD010000197.1:0-1041 GCA_964245035.1 uncultured Chthoniobacterales bacterium | reverse complement strand
GCCAACGTGATCGCCGCCGACGCCCAGGCGATGCTGGAGGATCGGCCCATCGAGTTCGTCGAGGAAGCGCCGAGTCCCGACGGCGCGCACACCCACTGGATGAGCATCAAGTTCCCCATCCGCCAGCCCGACGGGGCGCGCTGGCTGGGCGTGGTGGCGCTCGACATCACCGCGCGCCGGCAGATGGAGCGCGACCTGCGCCAGGCCAAGGCCGTCGCCGAGGCGGCCACGCAGGCCCGCAGCCAGTTTTTGGCGAACATGAGCCACGAGATCCGCACGCCGATGAACGGCATCCTGGGCATGACGGGCCTCCTGCTCGACACCGGGCTCAACGCCCAGCAGCGCGACTACGGCGAGGCCATCCGTGAGAGCGCCAACTCGCTGCTGACGCTCATCAACGACATCCTGGACTTCTCCAAGATCGAGGCGGGCAAGCTCGTCTTCGAGGAGATGGACTTCGACCTGCGCGACACGGTGGAGAGCACCCTGGAAATCCTTGCCAGCGGCGCGCAGAGCAAGGGGCTCGAACTGGTCGGCGGCGTGGAGCCGGGCGTGCCGGCGCGCCTGCGCAGCGACCCGGGCCGGCTGCGGCAGGTCATGACGAACCTGTTGAGCAACGCGATCAAGTTCACCCGGAGCGGCGAGGTCGTGCTGCGGGTGACCTGCACGGAGGAGACCGAAAAAGACGCGGCGCTGCGCTTCGAGGTGACGGACACCGGCATCGGCCTGACGCGCGAGGCGTGCTCGCGGCTGTTCCAGGCGTTCGTGCAGGCGGACAATTCCACCACGCGGCGCTTCGGCGGCACGGGGCTGGGGCTGGCGATCTGCCGCGAACTGGTCGAGCGGATGGGCGGAAAAATCGGGGTGGAGAGCCAGCCGCGTAAAGGCTCGACGTTCTGGTTCACGGTGCGGCTGCCCAAGGCCGGCGCGGCGGCGGTGAACGAGGGGCCGGAGCCCAAACTGCCGCCGGACACCCGCGTGCTGGTGGTGGACGACAACGCGACCAGCCGGCAGTTTTTGCACCGGCAGGTGGTGTCGTGG
>CAXTMD010000196.1:8478-8569 GCA_964245035.1 uncultured Chthoniobacterales bacterium | reverse complement strand
TGAACGGCTTCATGCTGCGCACCGAGAGCGAGCACGACTGCTACGGCGCGGGCCACGCGGGCACGGCGCTTTCGGCCGCGCTCGGCATGGC
>CAXTMD010000196.1:271-8468 GCA_964245035.1 uncultured Chthoniobacterales bacterium | reverse complement strand
ACGAGAACATCGTCTGCGTGGCGGGCGACGCGGCGTTTACCTGCGGCGTGAGCTACGAGGCGCTCAACAACGTGGCCGAGACCACCAAGAAGTTCATCGTCGTGCTCAACGACAACGAGTGGTCCATCGCCAAGAACGTCGGGGCCATGGCGGGGTACTTCAACCGCATCGCCACCAGTTCGACCTACAAGCACCTGCACGAGCGGGCGGCGCGCTTCATCCAGACGCTCGGCGGCAAGAGCGCGCTCAAGCTGGCGGGCCGCGTCGAGGCGGGCGTCAAGAACTTGCTCGTGCCCAGCGTGTTGTTCGAGGACCTGGGCTTGCGCTACTACGGGCCCATCGACGGCCACGACACGGCGCTGCTCATCCGCACGTTCGAGTTCCTCAAGACGCAGGACGAACCCGTGCTGCTGCACATCCTGACCAAAAAGGGCAAGGGCTACCCGCCCGCCCTGGAGCAGCCGGACAAGTTCCACGGCCTGGGCAAGTACAAGCTCGAAACGGGCGAGACCGCCAAGGCCCCGCTGCCGACGTACTCGGAGATCCTGGGCGACACCATCGCCAATTTTGCCGACCACAACTCGAAGGTCGTGGCCATCACCGGCGCGATGCCGAGCGGCACGGGGTTGGGACGCTTCCAGAAACGCCACCCGGACAAGTACTACGATGTGGGCATCGCCGAGGAACACGCGGCGCTGTTTGCCTGCGGACTGGCGGTGCAAGGGATGTCGCCGTTTTTGGCGATCTACTCGACGTTCATGCAGCGCGCCTACGACATGATCATCCACGACATGGCGTTGCAGAACCTCAACGTGCGCCTGTGCATGGATCGCGCCGGCTTGAGCGGCGACGATGGCCCAACGCACCACGGGCTTTTCGACATCGGTTATTTGCGCCACGTGCCCAACGTGGTGTTCATGCAGCCGAAGGACGAAGAGGAGTTTGCCGACATGCTCTGGACGATGGCCAACTACCACGACGGTCCCATCGCGATCCGCTACCCGCGCGGGGCGGGCACCGGGGCCAAGCCGAAGCCGCAGCCCAAGCTGATGGAAATCGGCAAGGCGGAAGTCGTGCGCCACGGCAAGGAAGGCGCGCCGCGCGTGGCGCTGTTTGGGCTAGGTGGCATGTGCACGCTGGCCGAGGAAGCGGCAGACCTGCTGGAAGCGGAGGGGATCAGCGCGGCGGTGATCAACCCGCGCTGGATCAAGCCGATGGACACGGCGACGCTGGAGTTTTTCGCGCGTTCGGCGGAGGTCGTCTGCACTCTGGAGGATCACGTGCTGACCAACGGCTACGGCTGCGCGGTGATGGAGCACCTCAACGAGGCGCGCATCCCGGTGCCGGTGGTGCGGCTGGCTTGGCCGGATCAGTTCATCGAGCACGGCAACATCCCGGTGCTGCGCGAAAAGCACGGCCTGACGGCCAAGGCGCTGGTGGCCCGCGTGCTGCCGCTGCTCAAGAAGGGCGCCCAGCGCCAGCCGGCCGGGGCGGCGTGATGCTGGCCGCGAGCCGGGCACAGTGTCCAACTCACACGGTCAAGCTAGCTCTCCCCTTCACCCCTCCGGGGTGAAGGGGAGAGCTGAAGAGTCCGCTTCGGGGAAACGCTCCGACCGTCACACCACGCCGTTGGCGCGGATCACCTCGGCGTACCACTTCGCGCTGAGCTTGGGCGTGCGCTCCTGCGTCTGGAAATCGACGTGGCAGATGCCGAACCGCTTGGCGTAGCCCTCGGCCCACTCGTAGTTGTCCAGCAAGCTCCACATGAAGTACCCTTTGACCCTGTAGCCTTCTTGCACGGCGCGGTGGACTGCCATCAGGTAGTTGCGGCAATACTCCCGCCGGTCGAGATCCAGGACCGTGCCGTCCGGGTCGCGCGCGGCCTGTTCGTCGTCGGCGCAGTACCCGTTCTCGGAAATATAGAAGTTCTCGACGCCGTACACCTCCGCCGAATGCCGGATGGCGTAGTAGATCGCTTGCGGCAGGTTCAGCAACCACGGAATGTTGCCCACCGGGTAGTGCGGGGGGAAAGCCACCTCCTCCGGTTGCCCTCCCGGCTGGGCGGCGGCCCGGGCAAACGAACCCGTGTAAATGTTCAGCCCCAGGAAGTCGGTCTTTTGTGAGATCGTCTCTAGGTCGCCGGGTTCGACCTTGGGTAGATCGGAGCCGTTGGCCTCCACGAAGCTCTCGGGGTAGCGGCCGAGAAAGATCGGGCCGAGCACCTGGGCGTTGTACTGCGCGTAGAGCGTGCGCGCCGCCTCCAGGTCCGGCGCGGTCTCCATGATGGGCACCGGGCTGGCCGGGTTGTGGACCAGGCCCACTTTCGAGTGCTTGCGGCCGTGTTCGCGCACGGCTTCGACCCCGTAGCCGTGGGCCAGCACCGCGTGGTGGTAACACTGGTTGAGCACGGCCCGGGGTTCCTGCGCGCCGGGCGCGTGCCGGCCGGTGCCGTAGCCCAAGCCGATGCAGCAGGGCAGTTCGTTGAGGGTCATCCAGTGGCGCACCCGGTCGCCGAGCCGCCGCACGACAGCATTGGCGTACTCGCGAAAGGCGAGGGAGGTCGCGCGCACCCGCCAGCCACCGGCGTCCTCCAGGACCTGCGGCAGGTCCCAATGGTACAGGGTCACATAGGGCCGGATGCCGGCCGCCAGGAGGGTGTCAACTAACCGGTCGTAGAAGTCCAGCCCGGCCGTGTTGACCGCGCCGGTGCCGCCGGGCACGACCCGCGGCCAGGCCACCGACAGGCGGTAAGTCTGGAGGCCCAAGCCGGACATGAGCCGCACGTCGTCGCGGTAGCGGTGGTAGTGGTCGCACGCCGTAGCGGGCGTGTCGCCGTTGACCACCTTGCCGGGCTGCGTGGAAAAGCGGTCCCACACGCTCTCACTCTTGCCGTCCTCGTGCGCGGCCCCCTCGATCTGGGCGGAGGCGGTGGCGGCTCCCCAACGGAAATTTTTCGGAAACGGGTAGGCGGACGGGTGCTTCATGCGAGACGGGTAGACGGCAAAGCAGAAAAGACAAAGCTCGCCCCGTGTACAAGGAAAATGCAAAATCCTGCACAGAGAAGCGCTCTGGAGTGCGGCGTTATGCCGCCGCACCCCAAACCGTCTCACCGGCAACGATCGTGCGCACCGCACGACCCTTCAGCCGCCAACCGCCAAATGGCGTGTTGCGCGAGCGCGACGCCGAGGCGTCCACGTTCACGGTCCATTCCCGGTCGGGGTCGATGAGCGTGAGGTCCGCCACCGCCCCGGCCGAGAGCGTGCCGCGGCCGTCCGGGAGCTTGAGCAGCCGCGCCGGGTTGACCGTCAGCAGTTCGATCAGACGCGGTAGGCCGATGGCCTTCTGCTCGCCGACCAGCAAGTGGTGGAACAGCCCAAACTCCGTCTCCAGCCCTAAGATGCCGAACGGCGCGCGGTCGAACTCCACCTCTTTTTCGTAGGCCGTGTGCGGCGCGTGGTCGCTGGCCAGGATCGTGACCGTGCCGTCGGCGATGCCCTCGACCAGCGCGTCGATGTCCGCGCGCGTGCGCAGGGGCGGGTTCATCTTGTAGCGGGTGTCGTAGCCGCAGACCGCCTCGTCGGTCAGCGCGAGGTGGTGCGGGCAGACTTCCCCCGAGATGCGCACCCCGCGCCGCCGCGCCTCGCGCAGGTGCCGCACGCTGCCCGCGCAGCTCAGGTGCTGGCAGTGGATCGCCGAGCCGCACAGTTCGGCCAGAACGATGTTGCGCAGCACGATCAACTCCTCGCCCGCCGCGGGCCAGCCTGGCAGGCCGAGCACGGTGCTCCAGTAGCCCTCGTGCATCACGCCGTCGCCCACGAGGCTGTAGTCCTGGCAGTGGTCGAGCACAGGCAGGTCGAACATGCGCGCGTACTCCACCGCCCGGCGCATCAGGTCGTGGTTCTGCACGCAGTGGCCATCGTCGGTGATCGCCACCACGCCCGCCGCGACCATCGAGCCGACCGGGGCGAGTTCCTCCCCGGCGAGGCCTTTGGTGATCGCCCCGGTGGGGAACACGTTCACGCACGCTTTCTTGGCCCGCTCCTTGATCCAGGTGATCGTCGCCGGGTTGTCGGCGGCCGGGCTGGTGTTGGGCATGCACACCACCGTCGTGAACCCGCCCGCCGCCGCGGCGCGTGCACCGGTCTCGATGGTTTCCTTGGCCGACTGCCCCGGCTCGCGCAGGTGGACGTGCAGGTCGATCAACCCCGGCGCGACGACGAGCCCGGCGGCGTTGATGATTTCCGTCTCGCCGTCTTCCCCGGCGGGCGGTTTGCCGTCCACGGCGGCGATCCGGCCGTCGCGCACGAACACGTCGCGCAGGGCGTCGACGCCGTTGGCCGGGTCGATCACCCGGCCGCCGCGGATGATGGTCAGTTTGGACGGGTTCATGACGGGCTGCCGGCGCGGTAACTGTCGCAGAGGTAGAGCGCGGCCATGCGCACGGCGAGGCCGTTGGTCACCTGGTCGAGGATGACGCTGTGGCGGTCGTCGTCGGCCACGTCGCTGTCGATTTCCACGCCGCGGTTGACCGGCCCCGGGTGCATGACGAGGCAGTCCGGCCGCAGGCGCGCGGCGCGTTCCTTGGTCAGGCCAAAGAGCGAGGTGTATTCGCCCAGGCTGGGGAAGTACGCCCGGCGCTGGCGTTCGTGCTGGATGCGCAGCAGGTTGATCACGTCGACGGTTTCCAGCACGGCGTCGATGCGGCGCACGACCGACACGCCCAGGCGCTCGAACACGCGCGGCACCAGCGTGCTTGGGCCCACGAGCGTGACCTTGGCCCCGAGCTTGAGCAGGCCCCAGATGTTCGAGCGCGCGACACGGGAAAACAGGATGTCGCCGACGATGGCCACGTGGAGGCCGTCGATGCGCCCGCGCTTCTCGCGGATTGTGAACAGGTCGAGCAACGCTTGGGTGGGGTGTTCGTGCGCGCCGTCGCCGGCGTTGATGATGCTGGCGTGCAACCGCTCCGCCAGGAACTGCGGCGAGCCCGCCGAACTGTGCCGCAGCACGACGAGATCGACGTTATTGGCCTGGAGGACGAGCGCGGTGTCCTTGAGGGTCTCGCCTTTGACGAGGCTGGAACTGGTCGCCGAGATGTTGACCACGTCGGCGCTCAGGCGCATGGCGGCGAGTTCAAACGACGTGCGCGTGCGCGTGCTCGGCTCGACGAAGAAGTTGACCAGCGTGCGGCCCTGGAGCACGGGCACTTTCTTCACGTCGCGTGCGCCGACCTGCTTGAACTGCCGCGCCGTGTCGAGCAGGAGCGTGATCTCCGCAGGCTCCAGTTCCTGGATCGTCAGCAGATCCTTGCGCCGCCAGACGGCAGGCGGGGGAGCGGGAGCAGGGGCGGCGTTCAAGGGCGGCGAAGGGTGCACCCGATCATCCGCCGGGTTTCGCCCGCTTGTCCAGCCAGACCGCGTCGGGTTGGTTATCCAGGGCGGCGAAGCGCACCATGACACGCTCGTGCGGGGCGGTCGGCAACTCCCGGCCGACGTAGTCCGGCCGGATGGGTAACTCGCGGTGGCCGCGGTCCACGAGGACGGCAAGCTGGATGCGCGGCGGGCGGCCGTACTTCACGAGCGAGTCCAACGCCGCCCGGACGGTGCGGCCGGTGAAAAACACGTCGTCGACGAGCACGACGGTCGCCGCGTCGAGGTCGAGCGGCAGGCGGGTCGGTTGAATGGAAGTCAGCCGGGCGCGCAGCCGCAGGTCGTCGCGGTGCATGGACACGTCCAGCGCGCCCTCGGCCGGCCGGGTGCCGGAGAGGGCGGCGATCTCGTCGGCCAGGCGGCGGGCGACCTCCACGCCGCGCGTGTAGATGCCCACGAGCGCCAGTTTGGAGAGATCGCCGCCGGCGGTGTTGCGCTCCACGATCTCCGCCGCCACGCGCCGCAGTTCGCGGGTGATCGTGTCGGCGTCGAGGACGAGTTGCGCTCCGGAGTCGTCGCTGGCGGGTTCGGAGGACATGTAAGACGAAGTGAACTGCGAACGAGACAAGATGCGTGGTCAGACAACGGCTACTTGGGCGGCGAGTGCAGAATCTGGTTGTAGAAGGAATGGTAACCAACCCATACCCAAACAAAACCTTCTGTTCGTTGTCGGGCAAGCGCGCGATAATGCAATCCTACGCGCGCTGACCAGAGTGGTCCTGCCACGGGCCGGAAACGAAGCGAGGCATGGTGCGGGTCCGAGCGCAGCAACGCAAAGTTTTTGTCGGCGAGGCTTGTACCTCCGCAGGTAACTGGCGATAATGGAACCAGAAGCTAGGTGCGGCAAAATGCCTCACAGCGGCGTGCAACGGCCGGCTTCGAAGTCGGTGTCGGCTTGAGCGACTAAATGATCAAGCTTGCCAGCACGGGCATCCGCTTCGATCCGTCGGTCCCACTCATCCGCGGCAAAGTCCTTGAACCAAGCCTGGAAGCGAGCAAAATCCTCTGGATCGAGACTGCTGACAGCGGACTCAAGTTCTTGGATGCTCATACAGGAAGGAGGTGATTGCTGCCCGGTCGAGGTGGAGAAGCAGAATCTTCTAACCTGCGGCTGACCATCGTGGCGCGTGATGACAGTTCGTCAACCGCACACCAAAGTCGCGCGCGATTCCTACTTGCGCTCCTCGCGCCGCTTTTCGCGCCACGAAGACCGGAAGCGCACGATCCAATCCAAGAGCGCCTTCTCAAAGCCGATGTCCTGCCCGGCCTTTTCGCTCTCCAGCCACTTGTGGCGCAGGATCTCCTCGCGCTCGGCCAGAAACTCTTTGTACAAAATGGAATTGGTCACAAGCTCCGCGTCCTTTGTCGCGTCGGTGGGGGGTTTCTCTGGGGAAGAGGTGTTCATAACCTGATTGGCTTGAAAGCATGGGACGCACCAACCTGCGCACGCCAGCCTGTCCAAACCAACACAGTCATCAAAGGGGACTGACGAGAACGAACACAAAATCTTTCAGCATGACAAACAAAAAAGTTCCCGGGGTTTACAAATGTTCCCAGGAAAGGTCGTCCCATCTCCCTTTTAATCCGCCGTTCGCCGACGCCCGGATGCATCGGCGGGCAGGATTTGACACCTTCAAACCGGCAGCGTGCGGTTGACGCGCTCCGCGATGTCCGCGAACGCGCGGCCCACCGCGCCGCCGGGTTCCGCCGCCGTGATGGGCAGCCCGCGGTCGCCGGATTCGCGCGTGGCCATGTCGATGGGCACCTCGCCCATCAACGGCACTTGTAAACGTGCCGCCTCGCGCCGCCCTCCGCCCTCGCCAAAGATGTTGTAGCGCACCCCGTCGCTTGGCGACACGAAATAGCTCATGTTCTCGATGATGCCGAGGACGGGCACGTTCGTTTTCACAAACATGCTCACCGCCTTGCGCGCGTCGATGAGCGCGACCTCCTGCGGGGTCGTCACCACCAGCGCGCCCGACAGCGCCACCGTCTGCACGATGGTCAACTGGATGTCGCCCGTGCCTGGGGGCAGGTCGAGGATCAGGTAATCCAGTTCCCCCCAGGCCACGCGCCGCAAAAACTGCTGGGTGTACTTGGTGACCATCGGCCCGCGCAGGATGGCCGGCGAGTCGTCGCTGCTCAGCAAAAACGCCATCGACATGAGTTGGATCCCGTGTGCCTCCACGGGGTTGATGCGTTCGTCCTCCGTCGCGGTGGCCCCTTCGCGGGTGCCGAACATCATCCCCACGCTCGGCCCGTACAGGTCGCAGTCGCACAGGCCGACCAGCGCGCCCGTGCGACGGAGCGCGACGGCGAGGTTGGCGGCCACGGTGGACTTGCCGACACCGCCCTTGCCGCTGGCGACGGCGACGACGTGTTTGACCCCATCGATGCGGTTCGGCCCCGCGCCGGTGGAGGCGTTGGTGATGGGATTCTGGATGTCGAAGCGCAGGTCGATCCGGCCCGCGCCCGGCAGCGCGCGCAGGGCACTCTCGGCTTCCAGCTTGATTTGCTGCGGGACGGCGGCCTGGTTGGTTGCCAGGGAAAAGAGGACGGTCACGTCGCCGCCGGCGGAGATTTCGACGTTCTTGACGATGCCGAAGGAGACGATGTCGCGGCTGAACCCGGGGTAGCGGACCCGGCGGAGTTGTTCGAGGACCTGTTCGTTGGTGAGGGCGGCGGTGGACATGATGGGGCGCGCAGATGGCGCAAGGACATTACGAACGCGCGGACGCGTTCCGGCGCAAGCCACCTTCGCCTTCCAG
>CAXTMD010000196.1:0-261 GCA_964245035.1 uncultured Chthoniobacterales bacterium | reverse complement strand
GTCCCCGGTACGCCAGCGCGCCGCCAAACCCGAGCAAGAAGAGTTGCTTGAGCGAACGCGGCACCAGCGCCGCCACGACCAGAAGCACACCGACCGTCAGGCAAAGCAGGGCCTCGACCGAACCCGCCTGAACTGTCGGAGGGGTCGGGACTGGCGCAGGAGCCACTGCGACGGGGGCAGGGTTGGCGGCGGCCTTGCGGCGGGTGCGCGGGCGGGCGGAGGAACTCTGGGCGGCGCGTCTCATCGATGTATCAATCGCAC
>CAXTMD010000195.1:7005-8674 GCA_964245035.1 uncultured Chthoniobacterales bacterium | reverse complement strand
AACGAGGGGGCGTGCAAGGAGCGTTCCGCGGCCCGTAGCGCGGCAGGCGGAGCGCCTGCCCTACAAACAACCGTCGCGTTCGTGGGAAGGTGGAACATGGCGTTCATTTTCAGGCAGCTCCCTTCGCCATCGAACCCACCAGCAGCCGAGCGACGATGTTCACGAGGATCGTCACCGCGAAGAGCACGAAGGCCGCGGCGATCAGCGCCGGGATTTCCCCGGGGTCAGCCCCGGCGAAGTTGTTGGCGATCTTGCTCGCCAGGGTGTCGCTTGGCTTGAGCAGAGAGGCGAAGATGCCGCCCGAGTTGCCGATGACCATCGTGACGGCCATCGTCTCGCCGAGCGCACGACCGAGCCCCAGGATCACCGCGCCGAAGATGCCCGCCTTCGCGTAGCTGAGCACCGCGATGCGGGTCACCTCCCAGCGCGTGGCCCCCAGCCCGTACGCGGCCTCGCGCTGGAGGTCGGGCACGCTGCGCAGGATTTCGCGCGTGACGCTCGTGATGATGGGCAGCACCATCACGGCGATGATGATCGCCGCCGCCAGCATGCTGCGGCCGGCGAACGTGCCGCTGAAAAACGGCGTCCACCCCAGGAACCGCTGCAAGATCGGCACGACCTCATCCCGCAGCCACGGGACCATCACAAAAATGCCCCACAGCCCGAGGATCACGCTGGGCACGGCGGCGATCATTTCCACCAGCGCGGTCAGCGGCGCGCGTAGCCAGGTCGGGGCGAGTTCGGTCAGGTAGAGCGCGGTCAGCACCGCCAGCGGCGTGGCGATCAGAAGCCCCAACACGGCGGACACCACTGTTCCCAGGATGAACGGCAGCGCGCCATAGTCGCCCGTGACCGGGTTCCAGGTGCTGCTCGTCAGGAAGCCCAGGCCCTGCCGCAGCCAGATTTCCTGTGAGCCGCGCCAGAGGTTCCAGCCGATGATGACCACCAGCAGGCCGACGATGACCACCATCGACAGGCACAGCCAGCGAAAGGACAGGTCGCCCACCCGCGAGACGGGCCGCATGGCCCGACCGCGCGCGGCGGGAGCACTGGCCGGGGCGGCCGACATGGAGGCAGCGTTCGCCATGAGAGAAGATTCTGGAAAACTCGGAACCCGCCAAGGCCAAAGCCTCGGCGGGCGTAGGTGAGGCTTGCGTCCGGGAGCCTGCGGGGACGGCAGCCGGCCCCCGGACTGAAAGGTTGGCCGCTTACTTTACTTTGATGGAGTCGATGCGCTTGAGCACGTCCTTCTGCACGGTCTCGGGCAGCGGCGCGTACGCGAGCGTCGGAGCCAGCTTTTCGCCGTTGCTGAGCGCCCATTTCAGGAAGGCCACGAGCTTCTTGCCCTTGTCGGCGTCGGCTTGGTCCTCGTAGACGAGCAGCCAGGTCGCGCCGCAGATGGGGTACGAGGTCTTGCCCGGGGCGTTGACCATCGAAAACCGGAAATCGTCGGGGATCTTGGCCGTCGCCAGCGCAGCGGTGACGGACTGCGGCGACGCCTTGACGTACTGGCCATCGGCGTTCTTGAGTTCCGCGTAGGTCAGCTTTTGCTGGAGCGCGTAGATGAGTTCGACGTACCCGATGGCGCCCGGCGTGTCCTTGATCTGCTGGGCGATGCCGTCGTTGCCCTTGGCGCCCATGCCGACCGGCCACTCGACCGAGGTGCCCT
>CAXTMD010000195.1:4975-6995 GCA_964245035.1 uncultured Chthoniobacterales bacterium | reverse complement strand
GCCTGGTCGTCCCACTTGGTGATCTTGCCGCTGAAGATGCCCGCGAGCGTGGGGCCGTCGAGCTTGAGCGTGCCCGCGCCGGGCACGTTGTACGTGATGACCACCGCACCGGCCACCGTCGGGATGTGGAGGATTTTGCTCGGAGCTTTGGCGAGTTCGTCGTCGCTCATCGGGCCGTCGGACGCGCCGAAGTCCACCGTGCGGGCGGTGATCTGCGCCTTGCCGCCACCGCTGCCGATGGGCTGGTAGTTGATCGTCACCGAGGGCTCGGCCTTTTTGTACTCCTCGAACCATTTCTGGTAGATCGGGTTCGGGAACGTCGCGCCCGCGCCGGTCAGCGTCGTGTCGGCGCGGACCGCGGCGGGCAGGGCCAACGAGGCAAATCCCAGGGCGGAAAGGAGGATGGCTTTGGGGTTCATAGATACGTCAGGTTCAGGGATGCGGGAAGATGGGTGAAACCCCGGACTGGCGCGCGTCCAGCGTTGTGACGATTTTGTCACAGCCGCGCGCATGAGAACTTGTCGGACACGCGTCACTCTTTGTACAATTCGATATGGCTCCCGTCCCGCGCGAACACATCCTCAACTCCTTCGAGACCGCCCTGCGCACGCTGCACGACAACCTGTTGCTGATGGCCAGCCTCACCGAGCGCAACCTCGCCAACACCTTCTCGGCCCTGTTTGCGCGCGACAACGAACTGGCCAACCAGGCCATCGCCGACGACGAGGAGATCGACACCCTGGAAAAGCAGGTGGACCACGAGGGCATGGACATCCTCCTGCGTTTCCAGCCGGTCGCCCGGGACCTGCGCGGGATCATCGCCGCCATGAAGATCGGCGCGAACCTGGAGCGCGTCGCCGACCAGGCGACCTCCATCGCGCGGCGCGTGCGCAAGCTCAACGAAGAGCCCGCGCTGCCCGAGACCCACCAGCTCGAAGTGATGACGCGCGAGGCGACGGCCATGTTCAAGGACAGCCTCCAGGCGTTCACCGACGGCGACGCCGAACTGGCCCTGAGCATCAAGCCGCGCGACCGCCAGCTCGACGAGATGAACCGCGGCATCGCCGCGCGCATGACCGAGCGCATGGCCGCCGACGCGGGCAACATCCGCGCGTACCTGGACCTGATCTTCATCGCGCGTAACCTGGAGCGCATCGGCGACCACGCGACAAACATCGCCGAGGACGCGATCTACGCCGCGCAGGCGCGCGACATCCGGCACAGCGGCTCGCAGCCCGTCTCCCCTACGCCGTAACGACCACGTCGCCCGCCGGGGCCATCCGCCGCAGGCGTTCGGCCGCCGCGACGACGACCTCCAACCCGCGCGCAACCTGCGCGGGCGTGTTGAAGCGGCCAAAGGAAAACCGCAGACTGCACCGGGCGCGCTCCGTGGAGAAGCCCATCGCCGTCAGCACGTGGGAAGGGTGCAGGGAACCCGCCGTACACGCGCTGCCGGCGCTCGCGCACAGGCCGGCTTTGTCCAGCAGGACGAGCATCCCCTCGCTTTCGACGCCGGGGAAATAGAGGCTCGTGGTGTTGGGCAGCCGTTCGGCCGCCGCGCCGCCGTTGACCTGCGCGCCGGCGACCCGGGCGAGGACGCCGGCCTCGAAGTCGTCGCGCAACGTCCGCACGGCGGTTTGCTCTTCGGCCAGGTGTGCGCCGGCCAGTTCGGCGGCCTTGCCCAGAGCGACGATGCCCGCGACGTTTTCCGTGCCGCCGCGCCGGCCGCCCTCCTGGCCGCCGCCGACCAGGAACGGCGTGAAACGCGCCCGTTTGTGGACGTAGAGCGCGCCAACGCCCTTCGGCGCGTGCAGTTTGTGTCCGGCGAGCGAGAGGAAGTGGATCGCCGAGCCTTCCAGCCGCACGGGCACCTTGCCCACGGCCTGCACGGCGTCGGTGTGGAAGTACGCCCCCTGCGCGCGGGCGGCGCGGGCAATCTCTTCCACCGGAAAGATGACGCCCGTCTCGTTGTTCGCCCACATGAGTGAGACGACCGCCGTGTCGTCACGGACCGCGGCGG
>CAXTMD010000195.1:0-4965 GCA_964245035.1 uncultured Chthoniobacterales bacterium | reverse complement strand
GCCTCGGCGGGGTCGAGCTGGCCGTCGCGGTCCACGGGCAGCCAGGTGATCTCGTAGCCGCGCCGGGCGAGGGTTTCGCAGAGCTTCTTGGTCGCGCTGTGCTCGACGACGGAGGTGACGATGTGCTTGCGGTCGCGGTCGGCGAGGAGCGCGCTGTGGATCGCGGCGTTATTGCCCTCGCTGCCGGCTCCGGTGAAGATGATTTCCCCCGCCTCGCAGCCGAGGAGCGCGGCAACCTGTTCGCGGGCGTGGTCGATGGCCTTGCCCACGCGCGAGCCGAAGCTGTAGGCGCTCGACGGGTTGCCGTACCATTCGGTCAGGTACGGCAGCATCGCGTCCACGACGGCCGGGTCGGGCGCGGTGGTGGCGTTGTTGTCGAAGTAGAGCAGGTCTTCCGCGGCGCGGTGCATGGCTGTCCAATTTACGCCCAGAGGGCGGGATTACCAGCGCCGGTCACTTCTCCGCCGGGTGCTGCTTAAGGTAGGCGAGCACCAGCGGGTTGTACCGCCGCGCAAATTCCCGCGCCGATGCCTCGTAGCGCCGGTTTTTGTCGGGGTTCAGGGAGTTGCCGCGGAGCACGAACACCGTGCGCGAGACCCGGAAGGCCGGATCGCGGCGGGAGACCCCCGGCGCGGGTGAATCGTCGCCGGCTGCCGGGTCATAGATCCCGATGAAAAAGATGCGTCCGTGCCTTTTTTCCTTGGCGAAGAAACGGACCGGGTTCGTGTACCGGAACCAGCGTTCCGAGTGTTCGATCAGCGCCGGTTCGGTTCGCAACACGTCGCCGTGGCTGGGACGCGGCAGCACGGCGAGGGCGCAGAGCAGCGGCAGGAGGAGGCGTTTCATCGGAGCGGCACGGTGGGTTGCGGGAGATCGTCGGGGGCCAGACGGGGCGCGGCGGCGGTAGGCGCGGGGCTGCCGTCGTCAGGCAAGGGAGCGTCGGGAGGTCCGTCGCCAGGGCGCGGGGGCTGGTACCGGGCGATGAGCATCAGGTTGCGCGCCGCGATGACCGGCGTCACCAGGTAGCCGAGGATGATCGGCACCGCCCCGACGTGCACGGCGTAGATGAGTTGGATGACGCCGCCCACCAGACTCAGGTGCCAGAAGTTCTTCGGGATCACGCTCTTCTTGAGCCGTTCGCTGGCGTACCACTGCACGACGAAGCGGCTGGTGAACATGACGTTGCCCGTCAGCCCGAAGATCGTCCAGAACCCGATCCCGCCGTGCAGACGGTTCCACACGTTGTCGAAAAAAGCACCCAGCATCCGCCAACCTCTAAAGCCAAAAGCCCAAAAGCCAAGAGCCAAAGATCGGGAGGAGAAGCGCAGAAGATGGGTGGTGTTTCCACCGCACGCGGATGAGAACATTTCTGTCATCCTTCGGCTCGCAGAACTCGCCTCAGGATGACAGAAAGAGAAAGGCATGCCCCGGCAGCCCTCCACCTCGCCTTTTGCCTTTTGCCGTTTGCCTTTTACACTCCCTCCATGTCCTCCGTCTTCTGGTCGTACGCCAACCCTTCGCTGCGCGAACTCGTCAGTTACGAGCCCGGCAAGCCCATCGAGGACCTCGCCCGTGAGCTTGGCATCCCGCCCGGACAGATCATCAAGCTCGCCTCCAACGAAAACCCGCTCGGCCCCTCGCCCAAGGCGCTCGCGGCCATGCGCGACGCCCTCGAACGCGCCCAACTCTACCCCGACGGCGGCGGCTACTACCTGCGCGAGGCCATCGCGGAGAAATTCGGCTTCGGCCGGGAAAACATCATCCTCGGCAACGGTTCCAACGAGATCATCGAGTTCCTTGGCCACGCCTTTCTGCGGCCGGGCGACGAAGTGGTCACCTCCGACCACGCCTTCGCCGTGTACCGGCTGATGGCCCAGCTTTTCGGCGCGCACACCGTCGAAGTGCCCGAACGACCCGGCTTCGCGCAGGACCTCGACGCCACGCTGGCCGCGCTGACCGAGCGCACCCGGCAGGTGTACATCACCAGCCCGAACAACCCAACCGGGACCGTCGTGGCCGCCGACGCCATCGAGCGCTTCATGGACCGGGTGCCGCCCGGGATCACCGTGGTCTTTGACGAGGCCTACCACGAATTCCTGGACGATCCGCCCGACACGCTGCGCTACGTGCGCGAGGGGCACAACGTCGCCGTGCTGCGCACGTTCTCCAAGATCCAGGGGCTCGCCAGCCTGCGGATCGGCTACGGCATCGCTCCGGCCGAGATCATCGACATCCTGCAAAAGACCCGCCAGCCCTTCAACGTCAACGGGGTCGCGCTGGCCGGCGCGCTGGCGGGCCTCGCCGACACCGAGCACCAGGCGCGCACCAAGGCCGTCACCGACGAGGGACGCGAGTTCCTCCAGAAAAGCTTTGCAAAGATGGGGTTAAGCTATATACCGAGTTTTGCCAACTTCGTGCTCGTCAACGTCGGCGACGGCCAGCGGGTGTTCGAGGGGTTGCTGAAGCAAGGGATCATCGTGCGCGCCATGAAAAGCTACAAACTACCCGCCTGGGTGCGCGTGTCGGTCGGCACCCCCGAGGAAAACCGCCGCTTCGTGCAGGGGCTCGAAGAAGTTTTGTCGGCGTCGGCGGCCACTCCCTGATTCCGGAGAGTTGCGCGACACACCTCCTCCTTTGATGCTCTCCCATGGCCCGCTCCTGCAAAGTGTCCCGGCCGTGTCTCCCGGAGGACGCCAATTCCGCCCGCCTGGCTGAGTTGCAGCGTTTTGGGGTGCTTGACACCCCGGCGGAACCGGTCTTCGACGATCTCGTCCGGCTGGCTGCGCAGGTCTGCGGCACGCCCATGGCGCTCATCTGCCTGGTGGATCACGAGCGGCATTGGTTTAAATCCACGCTGGGGATCAGCGCGGCCGAGATCACGCGCGAAGGGACGTTCTGCGACTACGCGATCCTCCAGAAAGACCTTTTCATCGTGCCCGATGCCCTGCGCGACCCGCGGCTGGCCGACTGCAAGTTTGTGCAGGGAAGCCTCCGGCTGCGCTTCTACGCCGGCGCGCCGCTGTGCTCGCCCGCCGGCCACGTGCTGGGCACCCTCTGCGTGTTTGACCGCAAGCCGCGCCGCCTCGCTGCCGGGCAAAAGGAAGGGCTGCTGGCGCTTTCCCGGCAGGTGATGGCGCAGATGGAACTCCAGCGCACCATCGCCGACCTGCGCCGCGCGGCCGCGGAGCGGCAGGTGGCGGAGACGGCGTTGCGCAAAAGCGAGGAGCGTTTCCAGAAGTTCATGAACAGCGGCCCGGCGGTGGCGTACGTCAAGGATGCGGCGGGGCGGTTCGTGTACGTCAACGGACCGTTGGCGCGGCGTTTCGAGAGCCAGGTCGAGGACTGGCTGGGCCGCACGGATGCGGAGGTGATCGGCCAGGAGAGCGCCGCCAACGTGGTCGAGCATGACCTGACCGTGCTCAACGACGAGGCGACCGTCATCGCGGAGGAGATCGTCCCCACCCCGGACGGCCGCACGCGCTACTGGCAGAGCTACAAATTCCTGTTGCACGACGACCAGGGGAACAAGCAGGTGGGCGGGCTGTCGTTTGACATCACGGCGCGCAAGGCCGCCGAGCAAGAGCGCGAGCGGCTCGTGAGCGAGTTGCGCGAGGCGCTGGCCGAGGTCAAGACGCTGTCGGGGTTCTTGCCGATCTGCGCCTCGTGCAAGAATATCCGCACCGACAGCGGGTACTGGCAGCAGATCGAGTTCTACCTGAGCGAGCACGCGGACGTGGAGTTCACGCACGGCATCTGCCCGGAGTGCGTGACGAAGCTGTACCCGGAGTTTGCGGCGCGGCAGCGTCGGCCGGAAGGTTGATGTCAAATTGTAGGGCAGGCGGAGCGCCTGCCCTACAAACTTTCCGCCCCCGGCTTTTCCTTCTTTCCTTTGCGGCTTGGCGGACTTTGCGTGAGGCTCTGCCGGGCCATGACCACCGAGACCATCGCCGCCGTCGCCACGCCCTTCGGGGAGGGCGCGATTGCCATGCTGCGGGTCTCGGGTCCGGCGACGTTGGAGATCGTCGGGCGCGTCTGCCGGCTGAGGAAGGGTGAATTGGCAAACCTGCCGCCGGGGCGTCTGCGCCGCGCGCAACTGCTTTCCCCGGACGGTTCCGTGCTCGACGACGCCGTCGTGAGCTTCCACCGCGCGCCGGCCAGCTACACCGGCGAAGACCTCGTGGAAATCACCTGCCACGGCGGGCTCCTCGTCACCCGCCGCGCGCTCGACGCCTTGCTGACCGCTGGCGCGCGGGCCGCCGAGCCGGGCGAGTTCACCCAGCGGGCGTTTCTCAACGGCAAGATGGACCTCACGCAGGCCGAGGCCGTCATGGACCTCATCGGCGCGCAGACCGATCTCGCCCTGCGCGCCGCCTCCGAACAACTCGCCGGCCGCCTGGGCCAGCGCGTGAACGGCCTGCGCGAGGACCTGATCGCCCTCGTCGCGCACGTGGAAGCGTACATCGACTTCCCCGACGAGGACATCGACCCCGACACCGGCGCGGCGTTGCTGGGGCGCTTCGACGGCGTGCTCGCCGTATTCGACGCCCTGCTCGCCACAGCCGGCCAGGGCCGCATCCTGCGCGAGGGCGTGCGAACCGTGATCTACGGCGAACCCAACGTCGGCAAGTCCAGCCTGTTGAACGCCTTGGTCGGCCACGACCGCGCCATCGTCAGCGAGATTCCCGGCACCACGCGCGACACGGTGGAGGAGTTCATCAACCTGCGCGGTCTGCCCCTGCGCCTGATCGACACCGCCGGCCTGCGCGACACCGCCGACCCAGTCGAAACCGCCGGCATCGCCCGCACGCGCGACACCCTGGCACGCGCCGACCTCGCGTTGCGCCTCGTGGACGCCAGCCAGCCGCCTCCGCCGACGGCCGGACTCCCCTCCTCCGGCGCCGCCACGGAAGTCCTCGTGCTCAACAAGATCGACCTCGGCATCGCCCCGGGTTGGCCGGCAGCCGT
>CAXTMD010000194.1:5862-8707 GCA_964245035.1 uncultured Chthoniobacterales bacterium | reverse complement strand
GAACCGCAACGTCCGGTATTCCAATTCACTAGGGGTTTTCATCGGCAGGCTGTGCTAGAGGTACGGCGGGCTAGGGGAGGCAGGTCATCTTTCCTACCCGTTCACTAGCATAATTTTCGCCATGGACGTTGCCATCCTCGGAGCTTCGGGCGACTGCGGCCGCGCCATCGCCGGCCAGCTCGTCGCTTCGCGGCTGCTCTCCACCACCGAGCGGCTCCAACTCGTCGGCCGCCGCGACGGGGCTTCGGGCAGCATCCTCCATGGATTGATGTCGGACATGACCGACGCTTATGCCGAGCACGTCCCGTACATTGACGTGGCGCTCAGCCCGGAGGAAATCGTCGCCGACCTGTGGGTGGTCAGCGCCGGCACGACCGTCCCGCCGCGTTTGGGCAACGCCAACCTGACCCGCGGCGACCTCGCGGCGGCCAACGCCCCCGTGTTCCGCGCGTACGCCGAGGCACTGGCGCGCCACGGACAGGGAACGGAGATCGTGATCGTCGTCACGAACCCCGTGGAACTCGGCGTCGCGTACTTCGCGGAAGCCATCGGCCGCGAGCGTGTCATCGGCATCGGGGCGTATTCCGACACGCTGCGCTTCCGCCGTGAGATCGCCGCGGCCATCGGGGTGCGCCGGCAGCGGGTGGGCGGCTTCATGCTCGGCGAGCACGGCGACGGGCAGGTGCCGGTCTGGAGCAGCGTGCAGATCCACGGCATGGCGGCTGCCGAGCGCGACAACACCGTCGAACGCCTGCGCCAGGGCATCGCGCCGCAGGATTTCGCCGCCTACTGCGCGGCGGAGCGGCGGGAGATCACTGCCCTGCTCGGCGCCGGCCGTGTGGCGGAGGCGTTTACACGCGTGGACACGCTGTCACCCGACGTGCGCGTGATCGTCAAGCCGTACGTCACCCACCTTTCCGGCAGCAAAACCGTGCTGGCGACCGCCAACGTCACCGTCGACCTGCTCAGCACCCTCTACGACGGCCGGGAAGTACTCGTCGCCGGCCAGGCCATGCTGGAACCCGGCGACTTCCACGGCCTGCAAGGCCCGCTGGGCGTGCCGGTGGTGGTCGGCGCGGGCGGCATCTCACGGGTGGTGGAGATCCCGCTCACCGACGCCGAACACGCCCAACTCAAAACGATCTCCCGCCGCCTCCACCGGCAGGTGCAGGGTTGGATGCACGACGCCGCGCCTGTCGCCGCCTGAACTCACACGCCTCCATGGATTGTCCCACCGCCTCCGGCAGCTACGCGTTCATTTTGAAGCTCACCGATCAGCCCGGCGGCATGGAGGTGATCGGGGCCACGTTCGCGCACCGCGGCGTGTCGCTGGCGTGTTCGCTAGGCAACGACGGCGCGCTGGACCCGGAAGGCCGGGCCACCGTGATCGTGACCTTCTGTGCGACCCCGGCAAAGAAGGAAATCATCCGCCGGGCGTTGGGACGGCTCTCGCGGGTGCGTTCACTGACCGAACACCCGCTGGATTCGCCCCGTCTGCGCAAGACGGCGGTGTTCCGCATGGCGGGCGAGGTGGCTTCGGACGGCCAGACACCCGTCCGGTTGGAACGGCTCGCGCAGAACGAGGCCGCCGACGAGAACACCTACCTCGTCGTGGATCGGCCGGATGCGGTAGACGCCTTTTTGGAGGAAGTCCGCCGGGGCGGACGGCTCTTGGACGTGACGACAACGGTCATCGGGCTCTGAGGGCGGGAACGCCCCCCCCGCCGTGGTCCGATCAGAGATCGTCGTCACCGCTGGGTGTCGTTGGCGCGTCTGCCAGCCGCAGGGCCGCCGCCTGCGCCGCCACGTCGTTGCTGCGCATCAGCGCCTCGCCGACCAGGATGGCGTCCACCCCGCACGCGCGCACCCGGCGGCTGTCCTCCGCCGTGCGCAGACCGCTTTCGCTCACGACCAGGATGCCCGGCGGCACCTGTTCGCTGAGGGTTTCGGTGGTGGCGAGGTCCACCTGAAAGGTGGTCAGATCGCGGTTGTTGATGCCGATGATGGCCGCATCTGTGGCCAGCGCACGGTCCATTTCTTCGAGCGAGTGCACTTCCACCAGGGCGTCGAGTTGGCAGGCTGCCGCCACGTCGAGCAAACGCACGAGGTCATCCTGTTCCAGGGCGGCGACGATCAGGAGGATCGCGTCCGCTCCCAACGCTGCGGCCTCGTAGATTTGCACATCTTCCAACACGAAGTCTTTGCGCAGCACCGGCAAGCTGACCGCCGCGCGCACGGCCACGAGGTGGTCGAGGTGCCCCTGGAAGAAACGTTCGTCGGTCAGGACGGAGATCGCGCTGGCCCCGGCGGCCTCGTAGCGGCGGGCGATTTCAACCGGCTCGAAATCGTGCGCGATGACCCCCGCCGACGGCGAGGCGCGCTTGACCTCGGCGATGAGCGCCAGCGTCCGGCCGCCGCCTCCGGCCAGCGCGCCGGCGAAGGAACGCAATTCGTTGCGGCGCAAGGCGGCCACGCGCAGTTCGGCGCGCCGGGCGCGCAGCGGTTCGAGGGTCCGGCGCTTGTGGTCGAGGATTTCGGTCAGACGGTTCATCGGAAGAGCGGCCCGCAACCGTAGTGCGGACCGGCCGGGAGTCAAAACGTTCGGCTCCGCAAAAGAATCTGCTTGCGCGCGCCGCCGCGCTCTGTTACCGGTGGAATCCTCATCGCACGCGGGTGTAGCTCAGTGGTAGAGCACTTCCTTGCCAAGGAAGACGTCGCGAGTTCGAGTCTCGTCACCCGCTCTCTCCAATCGCCTGTCTGGGTCAACTCCGAGGATTCTGTTTGATCTGCTCGTTGAGCTTGGCGAGCGAAGGCAAGTCTAGCCCCAGCCCCGTCCAAAGAATCT
>CAXTMD010000194.1:0-5852 GCA_964245035.1 uncultured Chthoniobacterales bacterium | reverse complement strand
CCGACGGGTGGTTACGCGCCAGCATCTCTTTCAACTCCTGGGCGAGTTCCCGGTCGTGGGCGGTTTCGACCAGCCGCTGGCGCACCTTGCGTAGGGCGCGCTCCTCGATGGCCTGGATGGCGGCACGCGAGCAGCCGCACCACGCCGCGATGTCGTGGGCGGTCAGGGTTTCGCCGGGTTTGCGCAGGCAGGCGAGCAGCGACAGCCCCAGGTCGATGTAGCTGTTGCCGGAGCGGCCGACGTGGCCGCCTTCCTCCAACTGCTCCAAAGAACGCCGCATCGCGTCGATGCTCGACGCGTCGCTGCCCATCGCCTGGGCAGCTTTGTAACGCGGCATCCCCTCACCGACGAGCCGGTCGAACCACGCGACCTTCGCGCGGCGTTCGGCCAACCAGGCGGCGCGGACTTCCGGCGTTTTGATCCCTCGTGGGTAAGGCATGGTCCTCGAGCGTTGTTGGTTACCCGAGCGGTGTTGAGCGTTCCTGGCCCGGCGACCGCGTCCGCGTTGCGCGTGAGACGCAGGCGCTCGCCGGGGGGTGAATCAGAAACGCCCAACACCGGAACCGGTGGGCATCGTGCAAGGAAAAAACGTGCGGCATCGTCACGGGGGAGGAACCGCGTTCAGGGGTTGGTCGGCACCAGCCGTGCACCGCGGAGTTGGCCGTCGTCGCCGATCTGTACGGCCGCGATTTCAAAGGATGACGGTAGACCCTGCCCGGTCGGGCTGGCGTCAGGCGCGATGCGCAGCCGCACGGAACGGCCGGCCGGTTCGAGCCACAGCGAATCGACCTCGAAGGACGCGGAAAATTCCATGGCGGCGATGGCGAACGTCGCGATGAGCTGCACCGCCGTTGAGGCCGCGCCGGAGGTCGTGACCGTGATCGGCGCACCCACCAATTCGTCGGTGAGCGCCACGTGATCCACCTGGAGACTGGGCACCGGCGCGGGAGTTTGGCGGGCTACGCCGAGCGGCTTGAGCAGGAGGGTCTTCAGGCGCGCCGCTTGGTCGAGTTCAACCCGCTCGATGCCGAACGCGACGCCGGCGGCCAGTGGCTGGTCGGCCTGTCCGTCGGCGACCAGAGCGAGGGAGACCACGTCGGAAAGCGCCCGGAGCTGCGCGGAACCCAGCCGGAAGAAGGGCGTCAGTTGAAGCGCGGTGACCTCGAAGGCCAGGGTCAGTTGCGTGGAGGCGCGTCCGGCGGCCGTCGAAGCAAGTGGGGCGGGCACCATCGCGGCGGACGGCTGGTGGGAAGAAGGAGCGGGGAGCGAAACCCGGGGTTCCGCGAGGTCCCCGGCCGCCTGTCGGTCGATTTGCGACGGAGCCGGCGGGTAAATTTCCAGCGCGGATGCCGCCTCGGCGGGAACGCTGGCCGGCTCGGGAACCATCGGCACGGCGGTCGTCGCCGGCTCTTCCACCGCCGGCTCTGCGGCGGGATCGGGCTGATCTTCCACGGGCTTGTTCCGGGGGCCGAAGAGCCCGCGGGTCAGAAAGCCTCGCTTTTTGGCGGCGGGGCTTTCCGACCCGGGCGGAGCGGCCGCCAGCGCGTTGAGCTTGGCCGCAAACACGGCGCGGGCATTTGTTTGGTCGGGTTCCATGACGGGGCGGGGCTAGCGGTCCGGTGTCGGATCGGTGGCGCGCAGTTGCAGTTCCACGCGTAGGCACATCAGCATTTCTTCCGTGTTGAAAGGTTTGAGCAAAAAGTTGCTCGCTCCGGCCGCCAGACAGCGCAGCAATAGGTCCTTGTGGATGCTGGACGCCAGGACGACGAGCGGCAGCCCGGCGGTGCGTGGGTCCGCCTGCATGGCCCGGATGAGGGTCAGGCTATCCGTGCCGGGCGCGTACAGGTCGGCGACGATCAGGGCGGGCGGCTGGAGCCTGGCAGCCTGGCAAGCTTCCAAGCCGTCGCCGACACTCCGGACGCGGTAGTGCTCCGCGAGGGTCGCGGTCAGCGTGATGCGCATCGCCTCGTCGTGTTCCACCAGCAGCAGGTGGGGACGGTCGGCGGCCGGATCGGAGCGACCGGCAGGAGCGGACGGGAGCGCGGATGGAAACATGGTCTGAACCGGCAAGCGTCGGGCGAAAGGTCGGGCTGGGCGGGGCCGCTGGAACGTGTGTACCGCCAAAGACATGCTAGGGGTTTTCCCCACGCGCGCCATACTCCTTAGTGATTAGAAGCCCTTGCGCGAGCGGGGAAAACGACGCGGCGGCCTAATCACTAGTGGTAAGCGGAGCGATGATTGCCGCAGGGGAGGCGTTTCCCTATACTTGCGCCGCGATGATGCGTCGCCTCCCGCCCGTTTCTTTAAGGAGCTACCTACCGTGGCTACTGGTCCTCTGGATGGCCGGGGGCGAGGTGGCGGGTGCCGCCGACCCAGCGGTGGGAGAAGGCGAGCCGCTCTTGCAATACTTCTCGCCCCACGACTACCAGGGCAACACCCAGTGCCTGTGCGTGACGCAGGATGCCCGTGGCGTGATGTACGTCGGCAGCCTTGGCATGGTGCTCGAATACGATGGCTCGACCTGGCGCAAAATTTTCATTGACAGCAACCTAGCGTCGGCCATCGCCTACGACGCCATCTCCGACGCCGTGTTTGTCGGCGGGGAAAACAACCTGGGCTACCTCCAGCGCCTGCCCGGCGGCGAGCGCGTCTTCGTCTCGCTGCTGGAGCGGCTGCCGCCCGACGAACGCGCCATCGGGACGGTGTACGGGGTCCACGTCACGCCGGAGGGGGTGTTCTTCGTCGGCACCAAGCAGGTCATGCGCTGGCGCGACGGCGTTTTCAGGACCTGGAAGCTGGACACCGCCAGCCGGCTCAAGAGCGACTGGGCGGCGGGCTGTCTCTACGTTTCCTCGCCGCAGATCGGGCTGCTGCGGCTGGAAGACGACGCGTTCGTGCCCGCCTCAAGCGATCCACTGTTCTACCGGGCTTCGGTCCGGGCGATCCTGGCCGAGCCGGGTGGCTCCCTGCTCGTGGCCACTTTTCACGACGGGCTGTTCACCCTGCGTGACGGAGTCGTCACACCGCGGGAGAGTGAGTGCGCTGGTTTCCTAAAGGAAAAAGGCATCGCCCGGATGCTGCGCCTGCACGACGGGTCTATGGCCGTGGCCACCGACCAGGCCGGATTTCTGGTCCTCGACCCGGCGTTGCGCTTCCGCAGCCGCGTGGACAACGCGGGCGGGCTGCGTGGCACCAACATATACAACCTTTTCGAGGACGCGGAGGGCGGAGTGTGGATCGGCCTCCAATCGGGGGTGACACGCGCGGAGGTCAACTCGCCGCTTTCAATCCTGCGGGCCGAACCGGGCGACGACCTCTCGGAGGCTTATACCGCAGGCCGTTGGTTCGGCACGATGGTCTTCGGAACTGCCACCGGGTTGTACCGCGTCGTACCCGCCGATCCGTCCACGGCCACCAGCGCACGTTTGGAGCCCGTCCCACAGGTCAGGAACATCATCACCGCGCTCTGCACGGTGGAGAATGGACTGCTCATGGTCTCGCGCGGCAAGGTCACGCTGCTCGACGCCAAAGCCCGACTACTCCCGGTGACCGGCGACATTGATGGGGCCAGGGACCTGCGCGCCTCGCGGGTCCATCCCGGTCGGGTTTACGTCATCGACGAGGGTGGTCGGATCAGCGCGCTACGACTCGACGCCACGACCGGGCTCTGGGTGCGCGCAAGCCTCGTGGCGGACCTCGGGGCCGCGGGGGGCGAATACGGTCTGGCGGAGTCGGCCCGGGGCGACCTCTGGGTCTCGACGAAAGAACACGGCTTGTACCGCGTCGAACTCGCGACTGGCGGCGCCCCGGCGGTGACCTCTTTCTTCGAGCAACCGGGGCCTCTGCACGGCAATCCCACCGTGTTCGCATCCGACGGGGAGGGGCCGTTGCGTTTCTTCGGGTCGCACCTGTGCTGCGAATTGGACGACTCCGGACAAGCCATCCGGCTGCTCACGGAGTTTGGAGCCTCTTTCCACGATGGTTCGCTCAACCCCGCCTGCCTCGTGAGCTGCGACGCACAGACGCTGTGGATCACCGCTGGGATCGTCAGCGATCCGTTGGACTACGGGCTGCGGGGGCGCGCGCTCGCCGGCAGTCCGAACGATGCTCCCACCTTCCGGTCGCTCCCCCGCAAGATCGAGGCTGCCATCGGCGGGCCGGGCATGTTGTTCCCGGTGGAAGCCCGGCCTGCGCCGCTGCGGACGATGCTGCTCATTGGCACCGGCCCGGAGGTCGTCCGGATGGACGTGGCCCGCTGGGACGCCCAGCCCGAGACCCCGCCTTTCGCCTCCCGCGTCGTCCGCGCGTACACCACCAACGGGAGACGGGACCACCAAGCCGTCCGCCCAATCCTGACCGACCCGCTGCCCTACACGCGCAACTCAGCGCACTTCGAGTTTGCCGCCGGCACGCTGGCCCTGGGCACGGCCCCGCGCTTCCAGACGCGGCTGGCCGGCTTCGGCGCGGGCGAATGGTCGGATTGGAGCGAGCGGGCGAGCGTCGATTACCTCAACCTGCCCGAGGGTAGCTACCACTTCGAGGCGCGCGCGCGCAACGCCGACGGGCAACTAGGCGCGGTGGCATCGCTGCCGTTCCGTGTCTTGCCACCCTGGCGGCGCACCCCGCTGGCGTACTCCCTTTATACGGTGGCCGTGCTGGCCGGTCTCTGGGGGCTGGTCCGCTGGCGCGGACAGCGGCTTTCGCGCCGCAACGCCACGCTCGCCGCCCTCGTGGACGCCCGCACCCAAGAGTTGCGCGGGCGTGAGGCCGAACTCGTGCGCGCCCGCGACGACGCCGAGAGTGCCAACCGGGCCAAGAGCGCTTTCCTGGCCAACATGAGCCACGAACTGCGCACCCCGCTCAACGCCGTGCTCGGCTACACGCAGCTCTTGCTCAAACAAACGGACCTCACGGCACGCAGCCGCGAGCGGGTCGCCGTCATCGGGCAGAGCGGCGGGCACCTGCTGTCCCTGGTCAACGAGGTGCTCGACCTGGCAAAGGTGGAGGCCGGCAAGCTCGCCCTCAGCCACTTCGACTTTTCCCTCGGTGGGCTTCTCGACGAGGTGGCGGCGGCCTTCCGCCCACGCCTGGCGGAAAAGGGGCTGACGTTCACGGAACACCGCGCGTCCGGCCTGCCGACAACCGTGCGCACGGACCCGAGCCGGCTGCGGCAGGTGCTCTTCAACCTGCTCAGCAACGCCGCCAAGTTTACCCGACGCGGCGGCGTGACCCTGACGGTGCGGCCCACGGAAGAGCAGGCCGTGCGCTTCGAAGTGGCCGACACGGGCGTGGGGATCGCATCGGAGGATCAGCAGGACATCTTCCTGGCCTTCTACCAGGCGGGGGAGAGCGGCCTCGCCTCGCAGGGCACCGGCCTGGGCTTGGCGATCAGCCAGCGGCTCGCCGAACTGCTCGGCGGCCGGATCGGGGTCGAAAGCGCGCCGGGGCAGGGCAGCCGCTTCTGGTTCGACCTGCCGCTGCCGGCGGCTGGACCGGTCGTGCACCCCGCGCCGGAGCCCGGTTTCGGCAAGGTGACCGGCTACGAGGGAGAAACGCGGCGGTTGCTGCTCGTCGACGATCTGGCCGAAAACCGGCGGGTCCTACGCGACTTTTTGCAGCCGCTCGGCTTCGAGATCGAGGAGGCGACCGACGGCACGGATTGCCTGGCGGCGTGTGCGCGTCAGGTTCCCGACGCCGTGCTGCTCGACCTGCGGCTGGGCACCCCGGGCGGGCTGGAGGTCGCGCGTGCGCTGCGCGCCCGGTTGGACGGGGCGCGGCCGGGGGTGATCGCGATCTCGGCCAGCGTGTTCGAGAGCGACCGGCAGGGAGCGCTCGCCGCGGGCTGCGACGCC
>CAXTMD010000193.1:0-8755 GCA_964245035.1 uncultured Chthoniobacterales bacterium | reverse complement strand
GCGGCTGACGGCCCGGGTGCTGGCCGCGGGCGTCGCCGCGCTCGCCGCGTGGCTCTACAACAAGGGTGAATACGAGCGGGTTCTCACCGTGCTGCCGCTGGCACGGGCCGTGGGCGACCGCGCGTTGTATTTGCAGTACCTCGACACGCTGGCGGCACTCGGACGCTGGGCCGAAATCCGCACGCTCGTCCAGGCTCAAAAATTCCCGCTGGACGGATTGGCCTCGCAGATGTTCCTGGCGCGGTGCGCCAGCCAGCTGGGCGAAACGGAGGTGCGCGACGCACGCTGGCAAGCGGCCTTGGCCGCGGCCGGCAAGGAGCCGGACAGGCTGATGGCCGTGGGCGAGTACGCGGCCAAGAACGACGCGTTGAACACCGCCGCCGCCGCCTACCGGGCGGCGGTGCAGGCAGCCCCCGCCAACCCCGCGGCGTACGATGGGCTCGTCCGGGGCTCGGAAGCGGACGGCAACACGGCGCAAGCGCGCGACACGCTGGCGGCGATGCTGGTCCGCTGGCCGCGCGACGCCGCCGTCCGCAACGATGCGGCTTACCTCGACGCACTGCAGGACGAGAACGTTCCCGCCGCGCGCGACACCGCCCGCGAACTGGTGCGCATCGATCCCGCCAACCTCGCCTCCCGGATCACGCTCGCGCTCGCCGAATTGCGACTGCACCACGCCTTGGCCGCCCTGGACGCCCTCGAGGGGCTGGAACTCGCCAAGACCGGCGTGCTCCAGCCGGGGCAGGGAGCGGTTTACGCCGCCGTGCTGTGGGAGACGAGCTACAACAAGGAGGCGCGCGCCCTGGCCAACAGCTTGCCAGCGGATCGCCTGCTGCCCGCAGAGCGCGAATTGATCGCTCCCATCGGAAGAAGCGATTCTTCGCGTTGAAAGCTTTACGCTTGCCTTGTCGGGTTGCGTAGCGTGTAATCCACCCTCCAAAGCTTGTGGCGGAAAAGGCGACGCCACGCCCCAGCCATGAGCGTTGCATACCCTTCCGAACCGCGTCGGCTGATGCCGCTGTCGTCCGCGCGGGCCTGGGCCGCACGCCCCTCCGCGGCCCGGCGCGACAGCTGGTTGTGGTACGGGCTCATCGCGGTGTTCGACGCGCTGGCGTGGGCGGCTTGCTTCGGGGGCGTTTTCCTGTGGCGCGGTGGGGGCTACCAACCCGGCACTACCAGCGCGCTGGTCGTGCTCGGAGTCTGGCCGCTCGCGGCCATCCTGCTGACCCTTTTCGTCGTGGGCGGCTACGACCGGCGCACGGACATGCTCAGCCTCACCTACCTGAGCGAGCATCTCATCGGCATGGGGGTGGCGCTCGTCGCGGCGTCGCTGCTGGTTTATTGCTTCGCAAGCTACGATTTCCCGGTCAAGCCGGGGCGGGGGACGCTGCTGCTTGGCTTCGTGGCGTTCACGCCGGTGTCGCTTGCGTACCGTCGCGCGCTCGGCGCGCGCCTGCGGGCGGACATGGCGCGGCTGCATTTCCTGGTGCTCGGCACCGGCCGGTCCGTGGAGATGTTCTTCGCCACGTACAAACAATCCTCCAACCGCCAGACGCTGCGTTTCATCGACGTGGAGGAACTCGGCCACGACGGCTCGGTGCGCAGCCGCGACGGGGAGGTGCTCGCCGAGCTGGGAACGCTCTCGCCCTTCGTCGAAGGCATCGTCGTCACCGTGCCCCTGAACGAACTCAGCGAGCCCCTGCGCGACCGGCTCGTGCGCATCCATTTTCAGCAGACGCCGGTGTACACCCTGGACACTTTTTACGAGACGTACTGGCGACGGATCCCGGTGCAGGCGCTCAACCCATCGTGGCCGTTGCAGATGGGCTTCCAACTGGCGCGCGGGACGCCGTACGGGCATTTCAAGCGGCTTTTCGACGTGGTGTGCGCCACGGCCGGCCTGCTCGTGCTCAGTCCGCTGCTGTTGCTGATCGCGCTGCTCGTGTTCTGGGATGACGGGCGGCCAATCATCTTCCGGCAGGAACGCGTCGGTCTCGGCTCGGAGCCGTTCACCATCTTCAAGTTTCGCTCGATGCGGAACCGTCCGGCCAACGTCGCGGACGACCTTTACACCCGCGCGGGGGACGCCCGGATCACGCCCGTTGGCAGATGGCTGCGCAAGCTGCGCTTGGACGAGCTGCCCCAGCTCTGGAACGTGCTGCGCGGCGACATGAGCCTCATCGGACCGCGCGCGGAGTGGGTCAAGTGCGCCGAGATCTACGAGAACAAGATTTCCAGCTACCACTTCCGTCACCTCGTCAAACCGGGGATCACGGGTTGGGCGCAGGTGAACTATTCCTACGGCGAGAACGAGGAGGACGCGCTCCAGAAGCTGAAGTACGACCTCTACTACATCCGCCGCTACTCGCTGCGGTTGGACGCGATGATCGTGCTGAAAACCTTGCACATCATGTTTTGGGGCAAAGGGCAGTAGGCGCTAACCCCACAGTAGCCGCAGCGAGGCGGCGAAAGCGAAGCCAAGCAGCAGCAGCGCAAAGGGCCGCTGCGGCACGAGGCGCAACAGCCAGCGTCCGACCAGCACCCCGGCGATTACAGCCGGCAGCAGCCACAGGTTGAGCCGCAGGCTGTCGGCGTTGATCAGACCGAGTTGGTAGTTGAACGGAATCTTGCAGACGTTGAGGATCAGGAAGATCCAGGCGCTGGTGCCGACCAGTTCCATTTTGGGTAAGCCGATGCCGAGCAGATAAAGCGCCATGACCGGCCCGGCGGCGTTGGCCAGCATCGTGGTGATGCCCGCCAGCCCGCCCATCGTCCAGCCGGCCAGCCGGCTGCCCGCCCGCGCCTCGGTTGCAAAGGCGTTCGGGTGCGCGCCGCGCCAGGCTTGCAGGCCTGTCAGCACAAGCACGATGCCGCCGACGACCCGCTTGAAAACCACGTCGGCGGCCGGTCCGGCTTCGTTGAAGGTCCGCAGAATGACCGCGCCGACGAAGACGCCGAGCAGCGCCGGAGGCAGCACCCGACGGATTTCCGCCCACTGGGCGTGCTGGCGAAACGAACGCACCGCGAAGCAGTCCGCGAAGATCAGCATCGGGAGCACCACGCCCACCGACACCCGGGCGGGCAGGACGCCGGCCATCAGGGCAACGCTCACGAGGGCAACCCCGTTGAAGCCGGTCTTGGACATCCCGATGCACACGGCCGCCGCCAGACAAACGCACCAGTTCCAGGCGGTGAAGTGCGCGGTCACGCGGGCGGGGGGAACTTTGGCATTGTGGATGTGGCGGACGCTTCTACGTTCGCAGCCTATGAAAATTGTTGTCGCGTACTCGGGCGGCCTGGACACGTCGGTCATCCTCAGCTGGATCGCAGAGACGTACCAGGCGGAGACCATCGCATTCTGCGCGGACGTCGGCCAGGGCGAAGAACTCGACGGGCTGGAGGCCAAGGCGCTCAAGACCGGCGCGACCCGCTGCCAGGTGGACGACCTGCGGGAGGAGTTCGCGCGCGACTTCATCTTCCCGATGATCCAGGCCGGCGCGCTCTACGAGGGACAATATTTCCTGGGCACGAGCATCGCCCGGCCACTGATCGCCAAGCGCATGGTCGAAATCGCCCGCACCGACGGCGCGAAGGCCGTGGCCCACGGCGCGACCGGCAAGGGCAACGACCAGGTACGCTTTGAACTGACCGCCGCCGCGCTCGCGCCGGAGATCGAGGTCATCGCGCCGTGGCGGCAGGAACGCTTCCGGGAGCAGTTCCCCGGACGCGCGGAGATGATTGCCTTCGCCGAAAAGCACGGCATCCCCGTGGCGGCGAGCGCCAAGAAGCCCTACTCGACCGACCGCAATCTCCTGCACATTTCCTTTGAGAGCGGCATCCTGGAAGACCCGTGGTTCGACGCGAGCGCGCCCGAGTCGCGCGACATGTACAAGCTCAGCGTCGCGCCCGAGGACGCGCCGGACCGCGCCGAGGTCATCGGGTTGCGCTTCGAGGCGGGGAACTGCGTCGGCGTGCGCGCAGAGGGACAGGACGACTACCAAGCGATGGGGCCGCTGGAGGTCATGGAAACGCTCAACCGGCTCGGCGGCAAGCACGGCGTCGGCCGCGTGGACATGGTGGAAAACCGCTTCGTCGGCATGAAGAGCCGCGGGGTCTACGAGACGCCAGGCGGGGCGATCCTGCACTTCGCGCACCGGCAGATGGAGTCGCTGACGATGGACCGCGAGGTCATGCACCTGCGCGACGCGTTGATCCCCAAGTACAGCACGCTGGTCTACAACGGGTTCTGGTTCGCGCCGGAGCGGTTGGCCTTGCAGGCGCTGGTGACCGAAAGCCAGAAAAACGTCACCGGCGAGGTGCGCGTCCGACTGTACAAGGGCAACCTCCTCGCCGCCGGCCGACGCAGTCCGGTGAGCCTGTACAACCCGCACATTGCCACGATGGAAGCCGACCCGACGCAGGCTTATAACCAGTCGGACGCGAGCGGGTTCATTGCGCTCAACGCCCTACGCTTGAAGGTCGGCGCGGCCGTGCACCACGACAACGACGCGGCCTAGTACCGCGGCACGTCGGGATCGACTTCACGGGACCAGCGGTCGATCCCGCCGGCCAAACTGCGTGCGTTGGTGTACCCCAGCGCGCGCAACTGCCCGACCGCGTGCAGGGAACGCATCCCGTGGTGGCAGTAGACGATGATCTCCGCCGACTTGTCGGGCAACTTGGCGGCCGCGTCGGACGGCACGGTCGCCAGCGGGATCAGCTCCGCGCCGGGCAGCCGGCAATAGGCGAACTCGTCGGGGTCGCGCACGTCGACCAGGCGCGCACCACCGGACTCCAGACGCGCGCGGGCCTCCGCGATGCCGATCTCCGCCGGGGGCAGGTCCGCCATGGCGTCAGTCTCGGGAGATCGTCACCGGCGTGCCGACCGGCGTGTTGTTGAAGAAGTTCTGCGCCATGAAGCCGGGCATCCGGATGCAGCCGTGGCTGGCGGGCACGCCGGGCAGGTAGCCCTCGTGCATCCCGGTGCCGCCGTTGATGCGCAAGAAGTTCGGCATCGCCGCGCCGAGGAATACCGTGCCGGGCGGGCGCGGGTCCTTGCCGTTTTCCACGTTGCCCTTGACGACGACCGTCTGGTCGTTGGCGTCCACGTAGTCGCCGTACTCGCTGGAGCGGTGATCCTTGTCCTTCTGCTGGACCTTGTAGCTGCCCGGCGTCGTCTCGTGGCCCTCGCGGCCGGTCGAGACCTGGGAGACGCCGACGAGTTGGTCGCCCTTGTAGTAGTAGGCGCGTTGCTCGCCGAGATGGATGTCGATGCGCGGCGCGCCGGGCACCCCGTCGCCGTCCCAGTACGACACCGAGTCGTCGGCCTGGGTGTGCTGGGTGTAAGCGACCTGGTTGCCGTTGAGGCCGTGCATGTACTCCGTGTTGCCGGCAAACCGGGCATCGTTGCCCGTCGTGTCGCAGCCGGCCAGCAGGCCGACGGCGAGGGGCATCAGGAGAAAGCGCAAGGATTTGGAATGGAGCATAGAAAGGCCCGGCCGAGGGCCGGAAATTTTCGCGGTACTTATGCCTTGTTGTGCCCTCCGCGTCAACTCCCCAATTGCCGCCATCGGGCGGTTCTGCTATGGGTGTGGGCTTTTCCGCGACCTCGAGAACGTCATGCCGACCTACGAATACCATTGCACAAAGTGCGGGCAGAATTTTGAAGCCGTGCAGTCCATGAAGGACCCGCACTTCAAGGAGTGTCCGGAGAGCCTTTGCCGCCAGGCGGAGTGGGGGCACGGCGAGGTCAAGCGGCAGCTCGGCACCGGCGCGGGCCTCATCTTCAAGGGCAGCGGCTTCTACATCACGGACTACCGCAGCGACAGCTACAAGGAGGCAGCCAAGAAGGATACCCCCGCCAGCGGCGGTGGCGGCGGCAGCGAAGGTGCAAAACCTGCCGAGACGAGCAAACCGGCCGCCGCGCCCGCGCCCGCGCCAGCCGCCAAGTCCGAGCCGCCGAAGACCGGCGGCACGGCACCGAAAACCGGCGGCGCGGCCTGATTTTTCCCTGCTGCTATGGCTACCACCACGCTGGTCTGCAAACAGTGCAACTTCGAGAACGAGCCGGAGCGCGTTTATTGCCATAACTGCGGCGCAAAGCTCGACCGCAGCCTCCTGCCGCCGGAGGCGTCCAAGCGCTCGGACCCTGTCGTCGTCCAAGAGCGGGTGCGCAAGATGGTCAGCCCGCGGCGCGGGATGGGGCTGCGCTGGCTGCGCAACTTGTTTCTCAGCGTCTTGATCGCCGCGGTGTTGGGGCTGGTGATCGTCATGCTCCGGCCGCCCGACGACATTCCGGAGGTCACCAAGGAGGCGGCGATGGACGCTCCCGCGATCACCGACGACATGGAGGCGATGACGAGCCAGTCTGCCGCCACCAGCAAGGGCTACCGGGAACAGGACGTAAACGCCTTTCTGCAATCGACCATCCACGGCAAGCCCGCTTCCTCGTCGGGCGTGTCGCCGCTCAAGTTCGAGCGCGCCTACGTCCATTTCGACGAAGGCGTGGTGCGGATCACCTACGTGCAGTCGATCTTTGGCTTCCCGCTCTACGCGACGACGGCAGACACCGTCGCCATCCAGGGCGGCCAGGTGGTCGCCAAACCGGTGGCGGGTAGCCTCGGGCGCGTCAAGCTCCCCGCGCAGGTCATGCCGGCGCTCGGCAACCTGTTCGCTCCGCTCTGGAAGGTGCTCGAACGGGACAAAAACCTCGTCGCCAAGATGGATTCGATCACGTTCCACAAGGGCCAGGTGATCATGGCCAGCCGCGCAAGCGGCCGCTAGCGTTTGCGATGCCTGCGTTTCGCCACGCGCGCCGCTGGGTCGTCCAGGTTGGGTTGTGCACGGCGCTCGTGCTGGCAGGTGGGCCGCGTCCGGCCGGTGCGTTGGACACGCTGCCGCGCTCGTTCAGCCGTTCGCGGCAGTTTGTCGTCTACGCCAAGGACGCTTCCCTGCGCGGCGCGGTCGGCGGGCTGGCCGAGGACACGAAAGCAGGAGTTCTCTCCGCGCTGGGTCTGCGCGACGAATGGCAGATCCCAATCGTCGTCGACCTGCGCGCGCCGGAGGGCAGTGCGCCCGATGGGCGTCCGCCGGTGCGCTGGACGCTGGGCCAGACCGGCGCGGGCCTGAAGATCGAACTGGATCTGCTCATTGGCGAAGTCAGCCGTGGCACGCGCATCCGCGACGAACTGGTGCGCGGAGTCCTGCTCGAACTCGCCTACCGCGGCCACGACCGGCTGCGCGCGGGCGAGGGGTACACGCCGCCGCCGCCGTGGCTGGTGGCGGGGCTCTCGGCGTACCTGGAGAACCTGGAAGACGGCGTGTCGGCGAGCATGTTCGCGGCGCTCCTGCCGACCACGCAGGCGCTTTCCATCACGGAATTCCTCAGCCGCGAGCCGGCCGCGATGGACTCGACCTCGCGCGCGGTGTACCGCGCCTACGCCTACAACCTCGTCTGCCTGCTGCTGCGCGAGATGAACGGCGGCCGGGCGGGGCTGGCGGCCTTTGTCCGCGGCTTGCCTGACACCACCTACGAGGAAGCCCGCGGCGCGGCGGCACTCGGCCGGCAGTTTCCCGAACTCGCCTCCGCGGACAGCTTGGACAAGTGGTGGACGCTGGGCTTGGCGCGGTTGTCGGAAAACGACCGCTTCCAGGTGCTTTCCGCACGGGACACCGAGGCAAAACTCGACGCAGCGCTGGTGGTCAACGCGCCCGCCGACGCCAAGAAAAACCTGTCTGCCAAGACGTACGCCTTGAAAAATTTTCGCGAGTTCGGCGCACGCAAGCAGAACAAGCAAGCCCTCGAAGGGACGCGCGAAGCCCTGGCGGCGCTGACCGGCCAGGCCAACCCGCTCTACCGCCAGATCGTCGCGGACTACGAGGCGCTGGTTTCCCAGATGATGCGCGGCCGCACCGGCGGCGTGGAGGAGAAGCTCCAGGCGCTGGCCGACCAGCGCCACGACGCGCTCAAGTACCGCGAGGCGGTGGCCGACTACATGAACTGGTACGAGGCCACGCAGGCATCGACCCAGAGCGGATCGTTCGAGGATTACTTTCACACGGTCCGGCAGCTGGACTCCGGCCAGCCCGTGCACCGGCCGGACCCGATTTCTGTCTACCTCGACGCGTTGGGGACGGAGCTGCGCTGAGTCATCGTAGGGCAGGCGGAGCGCCTACCCTACAAACAAGAGCACGTCACGGTGCGGTGGCAGCGGTTCGTTGCTTCATGTCCTCGGCTTGCTGGCGCAGCTTGGCTTTGAGCGGCGCAAACGCCGGGTCGCTCATTGCAGCCAAATAACCCTCCGCCTGCTCGGGTTTGCCCAGCTTCAGGCTGATCCGCGCCAGGTGACCCTCGGCGTTGTCCGGCCGGGCGGCGGTCAGCGCGCGGACGTGTTCCCAGGCAGCCAGGCCCTCCGACCAGTCCGGCTGCGGCAGGCCGTAGAACGTCTCGGCGTAGGCGCGGGCCAATTCGACGTTGTCCGGAGCGAGTGCACTGGCGCGCCGGAAGTGTCCGAGCGCGGCCGCCAGGGTGGCCGCCTCGTCGGGCACGGAGGCAGGGCCAGAGAACTCGTGCCGGAAGAGAAAAAGCACGTTCGCGAGGTCGAAATGGTAGCGAGCCACGCCGGGCCGTGCGTTCACCGCGCGCTGGAACTGCCCGCGTGCCGCTTCGGCGTGGCCCTCGCGCAGAGCGGCGGAGCCGAGCGCGCTGGCCGTCTCGGCGTCGGCGGGGGCGAGCGTCTGAGCGACCTGCCACTCG
>CAXTMD010000192.1:4881-8766 GCA_964245035.1 uncultured Chthoniobacterales bacterium | reverse complement strand
CGCTTGGCTTCCTCCCAGCGGAAGCCCCACTGCGGCCGGGCGAGCGCCGCGAAGACGCAGGCCACGGCGGCCACGTAGAGCACGCGCTTGAGAGTACGTCTCCGGGTGGAAAACGAGGCGGTGAGTTGCCCCAGTAGGTGGCTGGAGGCGAAGGTCGTCAAAGCGGTACGCTGACGCGCGTCGAAGCGGCGGTACAGCCAGACGAGTGCCGCACAGACGGCGAGGCCGACGAAGAGCCAGAAAGGTTCGGCGAAAGTCATGATAGATCGGTGGTTGAAAGCAAGGTTAGAGGAGGGTTCACGGCAGGCGGCGGAAACGGGTTTGCTCCAGCCCGAGGCCGGTTCCGAGGACCAGCAGGCCGGGCAGCAGCGCCCACGCGTAAAGCTCGGAGTGATGCTCGAACTTCTTGATGGAGTGCGTGGTCTTTTCGAGGTGGTCGATCTCGGCGTAGATCTGCTTGAGCGAATCGGTGTCCGTCGCGCGGAAGAACTTGCCTCCCGTTTGGTCGGCGATCTTGCCCAGCGTGTCCTCGTCCACGTCGGACTTCACCATCACCATCTGCGTGTTGCCGAACTGGTCCTTCACGGGCATCGGGGCCTCGCCGCGCACGCCCGCGCCGATGGTGTACACCTTGATGCCGAGCGCCTTGGCGGCTTCGGCGGCCATGAGCGGGGACACCTTGCCCATGTTGTTCTCGCCGTCGGTCAGCAGCACGATGACCTTCGATTTGGAAGGCTCGTGGCGCAGCCGGTTCGCGCACATGGCGATGGCGGAGCCGATGGCTGTACCGTCCTCGACCGACCCGACCTTGACGCGCTCCAGGTTCTGCTGGAGCCAATCGTGGTCGAGCGTCAGGGGACTGACGAGATACGGCGCGCCCGCAAACTCCACCAGCCCGAGACGGTCGTTGGGCCGGTCGTCGATGAACTTCGAGACAACCGACTTGACGACGCCGACGCGGTCAATCGGCTCGCCGTTCACCTTGAAGTCGAGCGACTGCATGGAGCCGGAAACGTCGATGGCGAGCATCATGTCGATGCCGCTGGCGTTGACCTCCGTCGTGGTGCGTCCGAACTGCGGCCGGGCCAGCCCGACGATGAACAACGCCACGGCGAGCAGGGGCAACAGTGGCAGCCACCGGCCCGCGCGGCTGCGCGTCTCGCGGGCGACCTGGCGGGCGGCCTCGGCACTGGAGTACTGCACCGCCGCGACCTTCCCCTTGCGCCCCTGCCAGAGCGCGAAGAGGGGCAGCAACAGGAGCAGCCACAACAGATCGGGATGGAGAAACTGGATCATGGCTCAGGAATGGGTAAGCTGCGGTTCGGTGGTGTGGGGAATTTTGCCGTTGCGGCTCCCGGCGGCGGGCGCTTTCGCCGCGTCGGCGACGGGACGCGTTTCGAGGATGAAGGCACGGGCGCTCGCGTGCATCGCTTCCATGTCGGGCACGGAAAGCTGCCAGCGCGCGAACTTCGCCAGATCGCAATGGTGCAGCACGTCTTCGAGCTGTTCGCGGTAGGCGGCCAGCGGGGTGTCGGTTCGCGCGAGCAGGTCGTGGAGGAACTCCTCCGTCGTGCGCCGCGCGGCGCGCTCGTGGAAACGCGCCTCGATGTATCGGCGCGTGACTTCCGAGACGGCAAAGGAATATTCGCGCGCCTGCGGCTCCGTCATCAGCGCGCGAGCTTTTTCCAGGCGTTCAAGCGCGATCTCGTGCGGGAGTTTCGCGCGCTCGGCGGCGTGGCGGCGGTACCAGCGCCAGCCGTACGGGATGGAGATGGGGCCGTGGATGTCGCGGATGTCTTCGGAGGCGGCTGCCGTCTGCGCGACGGCAGGGGCGGCTGGTTTCAGAGCCGTGGGAACCTGCGCGGCAGCCGGGGCGGCCACCGTTTGCGCGGGCGTGGGCTCGACCGTCGCCGCGCAGGCGAACTCGGTCGCCGCCGTCAAGTTTAGAACGGTGAGGAAAACTAACGTCTTGGGAAAGTTCATCAGCTTCTCCGGGAACGGGATTTGAAGAAATGCATGAGCGGGGGCACGTAGGACGCGCCGGTTTCGAGTTCGAGCGAGTCCACCGCCTCGGCGTTGAGGGTGTGGCGGAGCGCAGCAACCTGCTGGCTGGCGATCTGCGCGAATCGCGTACGCACCTGCGGGTCGGCGGTGTCGAGTTCGAGCACCTCGCCCGTCTCGGCGTCCTCGATGGCGAGGATGCCCACGTCGGGCAGTTCGTGCTCGCGCCGGTCCTGGATGTGCATGGCAATCAGGTCGTGGCGTTTGTTGGCGAGCCGGATCGCCTGCCGCAGCGAGGCGAGCGCATCCGCCTGGTTCCCGGCGGACTGGAAGTCCGAGACCAGGAACGACACAGCCCGGCGGCGGGTCACCCGGTTGGCGAAGTCCAGCGCGCCCGGGATGTCGGTGCCCCGGCCCTGCGGCTGGAAATACAGGATCTCGCGCACGACGCGCAGCACGTGGCGGCGGCCTTTCTTCGGCGGGATGTATTGTTCGATCCGGTCGCTGAAGAGGATCAATCCGACCTTGTCGCTGTTGCGGATGGCGGAGAACGCCAGCACGCTCGCCAGCTCGGCGGCCATCTCGCGCTTGCTCTGCGCCGTTGAGCCGAAGTTGCCCGATGCGCTGACATCCACCATCAGCAGGATGGTCAGTTCGCGCTCCTCGGTGAACTTCTTCACGAAGGCGTGGCCCGTGCGCGCGGTGACGTTCCAATCGATGGTGCGAACCTCGTCGCCCGGCACGTACTCACGCACTTCGTCGAAGTCCATGCCGCGGCCTTTGAACACCGAATGGTACTGACCCGCCATCGAGTCGTTGACCAGTCGGCGAGTGCGGATTTCCACCTGCCGCACCTTCTTGAGAATCTCTTTCGCGTGTTGCGGATTCATGGCGGGAGATTACGGAACTGGGACAGTGTCGAGGATCGTGCGAACGACGTCCTCGCTGGTGACGTTTTCCGCCTCGGCCTCGTAGGAAACGCTGATCCGATGGCGCAGCACGTCGGGCGCGAGGCCTTTCACGTCCTGCGGGGTGACGTAGCCGCGGCCCGCAAGGAACGCGGCAGCCTTGGCGGCGAGGGTCAGGTTGATCGTGGCGCGCGGGGACGCGCCGTATTGCACGTAGCCGCCGAGGTCCATGCCGTACGCTTTCGGGTCGCGCGTGGCGAGGACGAGATCGACAATGTACTCGCGCACCTTCTGGTCGATGAAGATGCGGTTGGCGACGTGGCGCGCCTGCATGATGTCCTGCGCTGAGACGACCGGCTGCACGGCGAGGTCCGGTTCGGTGGTGGCCATGGCGTCCTGGATGGCGAGTTCCTCGCTGCGGTTTGGGTAGCCGATGACGAGCTTCATCATGAAGCGGTCCACCTGCGCCTCGGGCAGCGGGTAGGTGCCTTCCTGCTCGACGGGGTTTTGCGTGGCGAGGACGAGGAAAGGCTCGGGCAGCTTGTACGTCTCGTTGCCGAGGGTCACCTGACGCTCCTGCATCGCTTCGAGCAGCGCGCTCTGCACCTTGGCGGGCGCGCGGTTGATCTCGTCGGCGAGGACGAAGTTCGAGAAGATGGGGCCGTGTTTGGTGGTGAAGTTTCCTTCGCGCGGGTTGTAGATCTGGGTACCCACGATGTCGGCGGGCAGCATGTCCGGCGTGAACTGGATGCGCTGGAACTGCATCTGGATCGCGGAGGCCAGCGTGCGCAGCGAAAGGGTCTTGGCGAGGCCCGGCACGCCTTCGAGCAGCAGGTGGCCGTTGGCAATCAGGCCGACGATGAGCCGATCTACAAGGTATTTCTGGCCGACGATCACGCGGCCGATCTCCGACTCCAGCGGGCGCACCCAGGTGGAGGAGGCCTGCACGGCGTCGTTGATCGCCTGGATGTCGGCG
>CAXTMD010000192.1:1010-4871 GCA_964245035.1 uncultured Chthoniobacterales bacterium | reverse complement strand
GGGGGGTGATGCCGCGGTACTTCAGGTTGTCACGCTCGGCGGGCGTGAAAGCTTGGGGGCGGTCCGAAGGGTTTTCGAGCGTGGCAGGCATAAGTTCGTTGGGATGTGGGTTGCGTCTGCGAGCGGCCGGATAAGGCGGCTCATTTGATACCCACAACCTCGCATCCCTTCCTTTCCTGTTGCTGGCGTAACCATTACAACTGTGAAAGGTGGGAGTTCGCCGCCGCGCGCCGGGATTTCTTGCGCGATACCTTCATCGCTGCCGGTCATTTCGGTAGCGGCTGCGTGCGTCCTCCGCGAACGAACCCAACCTAAAACCAACACGACGCGGAAATCGTAGAAGTCCCAATCCCATCATGAAAACTCCCCTGTTCACCTCGGCCGCCGCGTGCGTCCTGTCCCTCGGCTTCAGCACGGTGGCGCTGGCTGCCCCAAGCCCCATACCCAGCCCGGGCCCGACGGCTTCTCCCTCGGCAAACGTGACCCTCTACAATGGCTTCCTGCTCGGCTCGAAGATCGAGGGCAGCTCAATCAAGAACATGCAGAACCAGAACATTGGCACCATCAAGGACTTGGTGGTCAACCCGGACACGGGTCGCGTGCGTTTCGCTGTCCTTAGCGTGGGCGGCTTCCTCGGCCTGGGCGACACCGAAGTGGTGGTTCCCTGGGGGGCGATTGGTTTGGAGAAGAACAAGCCGGGCGACGCGCCGAGCTACGTGATCGACGCGACGAAGGACAAGCTGGAGAAGGCTCCGAAGTTCGACGCGAGCAAGGTGAGCGACCTTTATGCTGCTTCGCGCCCGATCTTCGACTACTACAGCGTAACCTTCTTTGAAGACATGCCGGCGGCCTCTCCCAGCCCCAGCCCGAAGAAGTAACAGCATTCTTTCCCGAAGGGGAACGGCGCCGCGCCGGATAGCATTTTGCCCGGATGATTCATCCAGCGCGGTCAGCCCACAACAATAGAATCTTGGTAACCAAAAGGATATCACACTCAACAACCTGCTATCGTCGCTGCAACAAATATCTTTTTATTATGATTTTACGAAGAGTCATCCAGTTATTCGCCTTGCTGATGATCGGTGACGGAGTGAGCGGTTTGGTCAAGCCGCGGTGGCACTCCCTGCTCTGGGACGCTGGACCAAAGTCTTTCCGGTTGGCGATGGCAAAACTTGCCAAAAACCCCGTCAAGGCCCGCCTGTTATACGCGGCGGAAATCGGCGTCGGCATTTGGCTATCCACCCGTCAGACGCCGGATAGACGGGGGCTGTTTTGAGCGAGGCGCAGAAGCCCGTTTCATCGCCCGCCACTTTCCCGGCCATTGAGAAGCATGGCGTCGTCGGCGACCGCCGTACTGGCGCACTGGTGGCTGCTTGCGGTTCCATCGACTGGTTCTGCGCGCCGGAGTTCGATGGCTTGCCAGTTTTCGGCGCGTTGCTGGACCCGGAACACGGCGGTTTTTGCCGGTTCGGTCCGCGGGAGACCGTCCAGGGCAGACAGTGCTATCAGCCGGGAAACGCGGCTTTGGTAACCACTTGGGCAGGCGGGCAGGATGCCACTATCGAGCTGACCGACATCATGGCTTGGCCCGAAACCGCCCGTTCGGATGATGTGCAGGGGCAACGCGTGATCATCCGGCGGTTGCGGGTCACCCAGGATGTCGCGATGCGATTTGAGTTGTGCCCGAAGCATGGATTCGCCGCGCCATCGGAAGCAGCAACCCCCACGCAAAACGGAGCAGTGTTTGTATTTGCCGATGGCAACCTAGGACTCTGGGCCTCTTTCGAGGTGAGCGTGGAGCCACATCGTGCCTGCGCGGTTCATCACATGGAGGCAGGCGAGGAACACTGGGCGGTCATCGGGTGGAACACGCCGCCCGGGGAATGGTCGGTCGCGCGCGCCGCAGCGACGTTTGTCGACGCGAAGAACTACTGGTCTGGCTGGAGCGCGGGATTGAAGTTGGAAGCTGCCGGTGAGCGTGCCGCCGGCGTGCAGCGTTCGGCGTTGACCGTGCAACTCCTCAGCCACGCAAAGCACGACAGCGCCGTGGCCGCGCTGACGACCTCGCTACCCGAACGTCTTGGCGGCGACAAGAATTATGATTACCGCTATGCCTGGGTGCGTGATGCGTCGCTCTCGCTGGCCTTGCTGGCGCGGTCGGGGAAACCGGAAGAAGTCCAGCGTTACCTCCGGTGGCTCTGCGGACTGACTTCCGCGACCTCGTCTCCACTGCAAGTTTGCTACCGTCTCGACGGCAACCCGCACCTGGATCAGGCCGAAATCGAAGGGGTGCGTGGCTACGAGGATAGTCGGCCGGTCATAATCGGCAACCGCGCTGCCAAACAGACCCAACTTGGCTCGCTCGGTTTCTTCGCCGACTGCGCGCGGATCTACATCGACCAGGGCGGCGAGTGGCAGGAAGAATTCTGGCTGCTGCTCAAGCGCGCGGCTGACTTCACCTGCGCGCACTGGCAGGAAAAAGATTGCGGCGTATGGGAACTGCCGCAAAAAGCGCACTACGTCGCCAGTCGGGTGATGAGCTGGGTCGTGCTCGAACGCGCCGTTTACATCGCCAACCAAACCGGGCACGCGGCAGAAACCGACCATTGGCGCGAGACGGCCACCGCCATCCACGCGGAGGTCATGGAGAAAGGCTGGTGTCCACTGAAGAATTCCTTCCGACAGCGCTACGACTCCGACGCGCTCGACGCCGCCGCGCTGCTCATTCCGCTGATGGATTTCCTCCCGTCCGACCATCCCCGCGTCGTGGGAACGCTCGCCGCCCTCGAACGCGAACTCGTGGTCGACGGTCTGGTGCATCGGTTCGATCCCACCGAGACGATGGGCGGCAAGCAGCTTCCCATCGGCGAGTTCGAGGGAGCGTTTCTGCCGTGCGTCTTCTGGCACGCCCACGCGCTCGCCAAAGCAGGGCGTTGCGAGCAGGCCGAAACGATCCTGGCCAAATGCGAGGCTGTCGCGGGCGAATTGGGCCTCTTCGCCGAGGAAATCGATGCCCGCAAGAACACCTTTCTCGGGAACACTCCGCTGCTGTTTTCGCACGTCGAGTACACTCGCGCGGTGGTGGCACTCCACGCCGCCCGCGCCACCTCCGCACGATCAGCACCGAAACCAACACCATGAACACACCCACCAAACCCCGCGTCATCGTCATCACCGGAGCCGCCGCCGGCGTCGGTCGCGCCACCGCTCAGATGTTCGCCCGAACCGAAGGCGCGCATATAGGCCTTCTCGCCCGCGGCCTGGAAGCCTTGGAGGGGGCCAAGCGCGACGTGGAAGCCCTCGGCGGCAAGGCTCTCATCTGCCAGTGCGACGTGGCTGACGCTGAAGCGGTCGAGTCCGCCGCCGAACGGGTCGAGCGCGAATTCGGTCCGATTGACGTGTGGGTCAACGTGGCGATGACCAGCGTGTTCGCGTTCATCAAGGAGACGACCGCGGCGGAGTTCAAGCGGGTGACGGAAGTATGTTACTTGGGCTACGTCAACGGCACGCTGGCGGCGCTGAAAAGGATGCTCCCGCGCGACCATGGACACATTATCCAGGTCGGCAGCGCACTGGCGTACCGGGGCATTCCGCTCCAGGCGGCGTACTGCGCGAGCAAGCACGCGATCCAGGGGTTCATGGACAGCCTCCAGGCCGAGTTGATCCACGACAAGAGCCAGGTCATCGCGTGCATGGTGCAGATGCCCGCGCTCAACACCCCGCAGTTCGACTGGTGCAAAAGCAAGATGCCCAACCGGTCGCAGCCGGTGCCGCCGATCTACCAGCCGGAGGTCGCCGCGGAGGCCATCGTGTTCGCGTCGAAGAATACCCGGCGGGAAATTTACGTGGGCCTGCCGACGG
>CAXTMD010000192.1:0-1000 GCA_964245035.1 uncultured Chthoniobacterales bacterium | reverse complement strand
GCCGACGGTCATCGCCATCGTGGGCAACAAGCTGTTTCCGCGTCTGGGAGATTGGTATCTGGGCAAGACGGGCGTCAAGGGTCAGCAGACCAACCAGAAAGCCGATCCCAACGCGCCGAACAACCTCTACGAACCGGTCGGCGGCGACCCCGGTGCGCACGGCCGCTTCGACAAACGAGCTTTCAAAAGCAGCGCGCAACTCTGGACCGACCTGCACCGCGACTGGGTCGTCGGTGGCTTGCTGGCGGTCGTTCTTGGAGTGGTGGGTAGTCTTCTCGCGGCGAACCGGACCAAATCCTGATGAAATCTTCCTCCCGACCACTCGGTCTCGAACTGCGCGACGGCACCGATCCCTTCGTCAACGGTCGCCGCACCGTCGCTTCGCTTGTGCTGGTGAGCATGGGGTCGCTCGCCGTCGTTGCGCTGTACCAACTCGGTGTTTTCAAGCGCCTGCCCGAGCCGCCGCTGCCCTGCCTAGATGCGGAGAAGGTGAACGGCTCCGCGGAGGCTTACCGGCTCCTGCACATGCCCGATGCCGTGCTGGGTTTAGGCAGCTACGCGGCTACCCTCGGACTGGTCGCCATGGGCGGCGCGGACCGTGCGCACACACAGCCTTACCTGCCGCTGGCGCTCGCTGCCAAGGCGGCGCTGGACACCGTCCAGGCGGCGGCGTTGACGCGGAAATCCTGGGTTCGCTTCCGGGCGTTCAGCCTCTATAGCCTCGTCACCGTGGCCGCGACCTTCTTGGCACTGCCGACGGTCCTGCCCGAGGCGGTGGCCGCCTGGCGCAAGCTCACGGGTAACCTGAGCAAGCACGCATCCTAGATACCCTCGCTGTCGTACAGGCCCGTAGCGGAATTCTTGATTGCTCGTTGACGATCAACAGGCAGCACCTTACATCCTCCTCTTACTTGTGGCCGATCAAACGCGCGGGGAACCGCCAGCGGTTAAAAACACGGAAGGCTGCGAATCACCGCAGGTTTTTCGTCCGCGCGCCAAC
>CAXTMD010000191.1:0-8768 GCA_964245035.1 uncultured Chthoniobacterales bacterium | reverse complement strand
TCGCAGAGCATTGCCGATGATCCTGCTGCTGTCATTTACCTAGCTGCCACTACCCAGGATCGTTGTCCTCGCAACAGAACACGTGCAAGCATGGTATGGTCGTTCTGCGTATCTCCTCACCATTTTTCTGTGACACCACACAGGCGAATGGGTATTCGTGGAGTTGCTTGTCCAAGCGCGGGGCGAGGACAATGACACGGAGGCGGGCGTTGAGGCGAGTGCTCAAGGTCAAAAAGGGACCATCGAGCGATCAAAGACGCAACTTATAGCTTCTTTGCAAGGCGACTTGAAAGCTTCGCGTCGTCATCTGTTTACTGCCCTGTGAAATAGCCGCCTCGTTGGCGTAGCGACCTGCTTTGAGGCCGGTTTGAATATCCTGAACACCAGCATCGAGAGACACAGGAAGAACAGGTCTGCCCAATCGTGGTGAGCCACGCCCCCTTTCGTGCGCAAACCGCGTGGCGAGCCATTCCCTTCGAATCGACTCACACGCTGCGGTAACCGTGACCATCCAGCAGCCGAATTGGTTTCCCCGTGCTTCCAAGTTTCAGCTAATCAGCAGCAGCCTCGCCGCCATGCCCGGCAGGGTCAGCGGCGCGCGATGCACGCAGGGCGGCACGGGGCAGCCGGGATGGTCGACGGCAACCCGCCACAGGTTGGCCGTGCCGAAGCTGTAAGGCTGCGCGCCGGGCAGTGGCACGTAGTGCAGGTCGTAGAACCCATCGGCCAGGTACTCGCGGAACCCGGCGTCCTCCTGCCCGCCGTAGAGCCTCAGCAACTCGGCCCGGGTTTCTGGCACGTCTACGCGGCGCTGGGCCTGCTCGTTGGGCAGTCCTTCCGAACACGCGCCCACGTAGGTGCACAGGAAGGTGTCGGCCGGCACGGTGGCGGTGTCCACGTGCCAGGAAGCCACGTCGGTGTGGAACAAGCCTTCAGGCTCCTGGCGCTCACTGCCATACACGCAGTCAAGCTCCGGCTGGAGGTCGTAGGCGCGCAGGCTTTCCAGGTCGGCCAAAAGGATGTCGCGCGCCGCATTGCCCTCGTCGCTCAAGATCAGGCCGGCAAGCTGGTCCTCGTCCACGGGGACGATGCCCTCGCCACCCGGAAGCGCTGCCAGCACCTCGTGGAAGTTGCCGGACAAGGTGCGCGGCCAGCAGAGGGCGTTGACTCCATCTTGAAAGGGCATGGTGACCAGCGCGTGGAGGCTGTCGACTGTCTTGATGCGGGTACAATCAGCAGCAAGCAAGATGGTACAATTAGGCATAGCCATGAGTTTGCGTCCAGATTGCATCTGACTGCACAAAGCAACCGGTTTGCACAATTTCAATTAAACGCATTTGGTCCCGTGCAGCCACCGATCACACGAACAGCAAGGTTACTCCAAGCAATTTTGAGTGCTAGGAAAGTGTACCAACTTACAGTAACAGCACCTCTGTCAGACAAGCGTGCATCTCAGACAAAATCATCATAATGTCACCATCAGTGCTTGGATACGCCCCCGCTTGATGCATATATTGATTGCGAGGAGTTACAATGTTACTTTGATAGCGCGTACGACTTGCAGCTGGCAGCGGAGACAGGGTCGCATGCGCCATGTTGTTTTGTAGCTCTGTGAGGTAGGCACCTAAAGATTGTCTTCCCAACGGGACACTGTGATGATTCAGAAAACATTTCAATGCAGAATCTAAAGCTCGTGTGGTGTGAAGAACTTGCAGAAGTTTTCTGCGTCGGAGTTGAGGCACGCGCATTGTTTCCGCTGCCTCATCGAACTCTTTTTCTATAAGAACAATGTCGGCATTGTGCGTGCCGATCACGCTCCCCGCAACAAGTGCTTTCAGTGTGTCTACTCGTCTTCTGTACGCACTCATGATTTGGCTGTGTCAATCTCCCAGATCAACCGCACGAAGCTCTTCATTGGCATTGGCAACGACTTGTTCATACTCATCGAAGGGTCGTGGTGTAATCATTAGCCAACCTGCAAGTGCTGCACACCTCAACGGCTTTTGAGGATCGTGCGGTACTTTAGGAATCTCATCTACAAGCAACGTATTAACAGATTGGGCAACAGGGTAAGGCACTCCCCTGTCCAAAGAGAATCCCGCGCGAAAGCCGAAATCAATGATTGGTTGTAGGATAGGTTGTACTGATCTCCTGTGGACAAAGTTGACCGATGTCGCAATTATCTTACGTGCCATCAGAAACTTGTTGACGCGTCGATTCTCACCTTGCTGTCCCCACGGTGGCAGACTGGCCGGTTGAGCGTCGAACTGTTCCCGGAAAATGCGCAGAATCTGTTCGGGCGATAACTGCGTTGAGCTTTTGTTATCTAGTCGTGATCCCAGATCTAACAAAATTGCTGTCCGTCGGAGAGCGCTGCGTCGAATCTTTATAAGATCGGTAATGTTATGCACCTGCTTGCCTGCGGTTGCATTTACAGCGTCGACAATTTGATCAAACTCGATAACTTGATCAAAGTTAAGACGCATTACTTCACTAATGATAGCTCGCCGTTCCTCAGTAACAACGAGAATACAAACTGTGTGTGACGATAGCGCCAGTCGAGCTTTAGTTAGGCGCACAAGCAATCTTGAAGGGCGTCCTATTTCACTCACTTTTGGAACAAAAATCGCATATATCATTCCCTTTGACCCAGCAAGCAGATCAGGGCCACCGAACATAAATGGATGATCGATATACTTGGCGACAGTAAACCTACGCCGAAAGCTCTGTTCAAGGCTTTGTACAATTTCGTAGTAGTTCACAATATTTGGGATTTAAGCCTTGTGTTTGACTTGGTCAAATAGAAGTCGTTGTTACAGCCAACCAGCCTGGATCTCTGCCGCGGTACAATCTCTTGTCGTGCACACCAGAGCATTGGGGACGTTTATTTGGCGCTTCTGAACAGGCATCGAAATAGGTCCCCTGCTTGGTCCCCCGCATGAAAATTGTTGAGTCCACTGCCGTCCACTCAGGACCATGTTTTCAGCTCAAGCTGCTTTCTGAAGCACAAGCCATCCAGGCCGCTTCTGTCCACTCGTGACCACATCGGTCAAACCAAGTCGCTTCCGGGTAGCCGAAAAATGCCATTGAGGCGCTCTACCAACTGAGCTAAGACCCCGAAAGTCGCTGCGGCCGTGGGCTTTGCCGTGCTGTTGCCAGTCACCGCCAAACTGGGGCGGTCCACCCGTTTTGGCCCCCCTGCGGTTCCTCGGGAGGCCACAGGGAGCAGCATATTTAGCAGGGAATCTGACGGGCGCAAGGCAGAAAGCACTGTCGGGTCCACTCGGGTCCAGTGAGACGGCGGGGATGAGAGAGGATGCGGGAGGCAATGTGGCAGGCACAAAAAGCGACGCAAAGACGCTCCACCTGCAGGTGGTTGAAGTGCTTGGCAACTCTGCAGCAAATACTTGCGTGTAGATGCTTAGTCCGGCGAGCCATGCACCGGCAGCACACCGCTTTGGGGTTGGCAGCCAGCGTGGGACTCAGCGGGGTGCTTCATGAAGCTGGAGGCCGTGCACAGCTAGAGTAGTGCCAGCAAGTCGCCGAGATGGACGAACAACGTTCGCCTTGCTCGGCGACTTGCATCCAGCCACGACTGGTCAGGGGCGCTCTTCCGTTCCATAGAGATGCGTTTTCTGCTTCTCGCCGCTGCTTGCTTTCTGCTGTCCGCCTGTGTGCCCTACTTGGTGAGTGACACCCCGTCGGTGCAAGGACAAGTGGTGGATGCACACACCCACCGCCCCGTGGCCGGCGCATGCGTTTCCTTTTCGAATCACAACGCCGCCGGGACGGTCACCGACCCGCAAGGCCGCTTCTTCCTGGCCGAAGGGCGCAAGCTTGGTTTTGTCCTGTTGTTTCCCCACAATGTCCCCGGGCTCCCCGTGATGGAGGTACGGAGCGCGCACTATCAGCCCCTGCGTACCCGTGTGCTGTCCGGGTCCTCAGACCGGTCGCAGCCCGCGGTGTTCGCCCTCCAGCCTTTGCCGTAGCTGTCCCCTTACGCGCTTGAACGCATCGTCAACTGCCCAGCGCCGCCAACGGCGCGCCCGGGGCTGACGATTGCAGGTCTGGGCCAAGGTGCGGAAACAACGTGCCCTTCGGCGTTTTGGGTACGGCCATGAGCAGGTCGGCCAGCTTGGCGCCGTCGTACCCCGCCGCGGCACAGCGCATGAGAAGCCACCCGATCACGGCCGCACACCGCTGAGGCGAGCCGACCCGTGTCAAAATCGAAACACAAAGAAAGTTGGCGACGCAGGCAGGGCAGACCCAAGCTGCCACCCGATGAAAAACCCGCTTCTCCCCCCTGCTTTTCACCCTCTTGATGGGAGGTGCCGCTTCGTCCGCGCACGCGACCATCGTCGTCAGCAACTTCGATCCGACCACAGTCCCGGACCCCGGCAGCTTTTCCAACGGCAACGAGATTGGCGAAGCCGTCATGACGGGCGACGTGCTGCTGTCGCTGACGAGCGTGTCCCTGCCTCAGTTGTCGTTCCAAGACGGCGAAACGGTTGCTGTCTACTGCCGCAACTCCGACGGCACGATCGGCGCACTGCTCTTTAGCAACTTCAGCGTGTCTTACAACTATGGTGCCAACGTGCTGACGGCGACGGCGACGCAGAGCTTCCTGCTCCAACCCGACACGGGCTACTTCTTTTCTTTGTTGAGCAACAGTGCAGACAACTACGTGAGCTGGATCGGAGCCAGCTACTCGCCTGCTGGCTCGTACCCATACACGTCCGACGCCGGGGCGACCCTGCCGCCGACCAACACGGACTACATCCGTGGCTCAGGCTACACGGCCTATTACGATTTGCAGCCATACGGCCCGCAGTTGATCGAGGTCGAAGCCGTGCCTGAGCCATCCACCTGGGCGCTGCTGGGCGTGAGTGCATTGGGTGTGGTGGTGGCACGCCGATGGCACGCGTCGCAGCGTTTTGTCGCATAACACCAAGGCAAGCCGCTGCACGCGCATGATGCGACTCACCTTGGTGCTGCTCGGATTGCTTCTCATGGCCTTTGGCCTCGTCATCTGCTTTGGCACGATGATAGGCCGGATCGAGAGGATGAGCGACTACTCCCTGGCCACAGACGTCGTCGGCGTCATCTTCATGGGTGTCGCCCCGTTCGTACTGGGAGCTGGCCTTTTGGTGACCGGAATTGTCCTGCAGTTACGCGGACGAAAAGCACAGAAGAGCCGTGGCGGCGCGGCCTAGCCACGAACGGCACCACGCATTTACACGCATTGCCCCCCTATCACACGCTCCAGCAAATGCAGGCTGGCGGGCGGCTCTTCCTTGCATCCCACCTCCTTATTCGCCAGCCTGTGTCGCTGAGCTTGGGTCCGTCAGGCATCCCGGAACTATCTTCTCCATGAAGCAGAGTGGCCAATGCCCCAAGTGTGCCAGCACAGAGATCATCGCCGACGCCGAGGTCATCGACCGTGACGACGATGGCAACGTGCTCCGCTTGGCGACCTACGGGCGGCCGCAGGCGCTGCTCTTCAAAGCCAAGCGCCAGACAGCGGTGTCAGCGTGGGTGTGTGCCGCCTGCGGCTTCGTGGAGTTCTACGCCGACGACCCGGCCGCCATCAAGCGCTCCCCCGCTTAGCTTCACTATTGCAGTGCAACACTGAAGCACATCTTGGGAGTTTGGCAGACATGTCTTTTTCGTGGTCTAACATTGAGGGTTTCGGCGATGGCGTCGCACCGACTCTGGGTCAGCGACGCGAGGCTGGTTCCTTTGGGTAGGTACTGGCGCAGCAAGCCGTCGGTGTTCTCGTTGGTGCCGCGTTCCCAGGAGTGGTGCGGCGTGGCGAAGTAAAAGGGCACGCCGGTCCCTTGTTCGAGGGCATGGTAGGCTGGCGGATGAGAGGCACACTCAAGATCCTGGAAGTTTCCGAGCACAGCGATGTCGCCCTATACAAAAAGCGCATCCAGTGAAAACCGGATGCGCTTCGCCGTGGCTATTTGTCAGGCAGATTACTTGCCGAACTCTTTTTTGATGTTGCCCAACCCCTCTTCCGCCTTGCCTTCGAGGTTTTGCAGCGTGCCCTTGGCTTGCATCTCACGGTCGCCAGTAAATGACCCCACGTTCTCCCGCACGGTGCCGGATGCTTGGTCCACGTTGCCCTCGACCCGATCCGTCGTGCTGCCGCTCATCGCGGAACCTGTCCGTTGGGTGACCCGGTCGTAGGCCGCGCGCGTCGCGTCCTTGGCGTGTTCCCAACCCACGGCGGCCGAGTTCTTGGTCTGCTCGTAGTTGGTCTTCAGGTCGCTTTCAACATCCTCGAACTTCGAGCCCCGCGCACCGTATTCACTGGCACCCTGGTGGCCGGTGGTGTAGGCGCTCTGGTAATCCTCGTAGGGACGGCCGGTCGTTTGCGCGTAGCTCTGACTGCCGTGATTTTCCTTCCAGTAGGCGTCTTCAACGGTGGGGTCGTAGTGCTCCTCGATGCCTTTGCCGACGTAGCCGCCGGTCACGGCTCCGATGGCTCCACCGACCAGCGAGCCGACCGGGCCGCCGATGGCGCCGATGGCCGCGCCCGTGGCGGCACCGCTGGCCGCACCGATGCCTGTACCAAGCGGGTGGGAACCGGGTTCGCCGGTGATGGGATCGGGGTTGGAGTCGGTGCCGGGAACTTCTTCGTGGGGATTGCTCATAATGCTGGGTGTGTTGAGTTGGGAGTATCTGGCTTTGTAAGCAATTCTGTTACGGGTCTGCCATGATGCGCGGTCCTGTCGCTGCCTCGCTCAGGTGGTTAAGAAAGGCAGCACAACGATGAATGACAACGGGTCTTTCACCCAAGAACCTCAGGTAAGAGCAAAGCCGAGAGTCACTTGGCTAACGTGATCTCCACACGACGGTTCAACTCACGCGCCTGCAGGTTGGAGTTGTCGGTGACCGGGTAGGCTTGCCGATGCTCAGACCATTTTCCCATCCACCCCATGGAACTCCGACACCTGCGTTATTTCGTCACCGTGGCCGATGAGGGCAGCGTCACCAAGGCCGCCAAGCTGCTGCGGCTGGCGCAGCCCTCGCTCACCCGGCAGATCAAGAACCTGGAAGGTGAACTGCACGTCCAACTTTTCCGGCGCGACAAGAAGCGGCTGGAACTGACCGAGGACGGCCAATTTTTTCTCACCCGCACCCGACAGCTCCTCAGCCAAGCGGAAGAAGACGTGGACGATCTTCGCAGCCACAGCCAAGGCGAGTCCAAACCGCTCAAGATTGGCTACATGCTCGACATGCAGTACGACCTGCTGCCGGTTACCATGGCCGCCTTCCGCAAGGTCTGGCCCAGAGTGCCGCTCAACCTCGTGGAGATGACCGCCGCCGAGCAGATCCGGGCATTGCACAAGAACACGATCCAAGTCGGGTTTGCCCGTGAGCCGGGTCTGCCTTCGCTCGTCGGTTTACAAAGTGACGTGCTGACCAAGTGCAAGATGATGGCGGTGCTGCCTGATACCTTTCCGCTCAAGAAGAAGAGGTCACTGGCACTAGGGGACCTCGCGGACCAGCCGTTTATTTCGCTGATGGAGGATGATTATCCCGGTACGCGCGAATGGCTCAACCGGGTTTGCCGGGACGCCGGGTTCACCCCGAACATCAAGCACGAGTCCAACAGCACTTCCACCCTCATCCACCTCGTGGCGTTGGAGATGGGCGTCGCCCTGTTGCCCGAGTCCTGCCTGCGGCTGCCGCACGAAGGCACGATCTTCCATCCGCTGGACGAAATCGTGTACAGCAAGACGCACCTGCTCTGGCGCAAGGAACATTTCTCCAAGCCGTTGCAACACTACATCCGTATCGTCAGCGACTGCTTCGAGGGCAAGGAGAAGGGGATCGTCAAAGCCCTGCCCGACTCGCACCCGGAAAAGAAGTTAGCCCGTGAGGGCGTGCTCAGGGAGAGGGCCGCTTGAAGCCGTTTTCTCCAGAGGTCGGATCAACTTCCTTGCCGATTTCAACGCGCACAGCGTGTTCCTTCGGCACGACGTGCGAGCCGTACTCCGTGGCGTAGGTCTGCGTGAACTCCGCGCCAAAGAGCAGGATCTGCGCGGAGTAGTACACCCACACAAAGGTGGTGATCAGGGCACTGGCGGCTCCGTACGCGCTGCCCGCGCTGCCGCTGCCCAGGTAGATGCCCAGCGCCCACTTGCCCACCAGGAAAAGTAGCGTCGTCAGCCCCGCGCCGATCCACACATCCTTCCAAACGATTTTGGCGTCGGGCAGGTACTTGAAGATGAACGCGAAGAGCAGGGTGACGACCACCAGATCTAACGCCAGGTTGATGAGCAGCGGGATCGCGTCGCCGCCCGGCAGGACGTGCTTGAGTGGCTGACTGAGAAGATGCACCACGCTGGAGAGCGTCAGCGAGACGAGCAGCAGAAAGCATACGCCGCCGACCATGGAGAAGGAGAGGAAGCGGGCACGCAGGAAGCCTTTGAGGCCGCTGCCCGGCTTCGGTTTGACGCTCCAAATCGTGTTGAGCGCCTCTTGCAACTGACCAAAAATGCCGCTGGCCCCAAACAGGGCAACCACCACGCCTACCCCCGTGGCCAAGATGCCTTTGGACGGCTTGGCGGTGTTGGCGGCGATCTCTTTGATGACTCCGACCGTGCTCTGGTCCACGAAATAGCCGAGTTGCTTGGTAATCTTGTCCTGCGCGGCCTCGCTGCCGCCGTAGATGAGGCCAAACACCGCTAGCAGGATCAGCATCAGCGGCGCGAGGGAAAACACCGTGTAGTACGCCAGCGCCGCGCCGAGCGTCG
>CAXTMD010000190.1:0-8774 GCA_964245035.1 uncultured Chthoniobacterales bacterium | reverse complement strand
GGTTGCGAACGTTCCCGCGACGATCACCGCGTCGTCCTGAAGTATTGGGACAAGTGGACCGGCTTCGAGGCGGACGCGATGCGCGCTGTCGTCGATGACTACAACGCCAGCCAGGACAAGGTCCGGGTCGACTACAGCAGCATCAGCCAGATTCGCAGCAAGCTGATGCTCGCCACTGCCGGGGGCGTGCCGCCCGACATCGCCGGCCTCTGGGGCGAGGACGTTCCCACCTACGCCGAAAACAACGCCCTGACCCCGCTCAACGGCCTCGTCGCCGCCGCCGGGATGAAGCGCGAGGACTACATCGACGTTTACTGGCAGATCTGCTCGCACCGCAACGTCCTGTTCGCGCTGCCCACCACGCCGAGCGCCTCGGCGCTGATCTGGAACAAGAAGATGTTCCGCGAGGCCGGCCTCGATCCCGAGCAGCCGCCGCGCTCCATCGCCGAACTGGAGCAGTTCAACGAGAAAATTTTGCGCCGCCGTCCCGACGGTTCCATCGACAAAATCGGCCATCTGCCCAACGAACCGAGCTGGATCGTATCCACCTGGGGCTACTGGTTCGGCGCGAAATACTGGGACGGCGACACCAAGATCCAGGCTAACTCCCCCGAGATGCTCGCCACCTACCAGTGGATGGCATCCTACCCAGAGCGTTTTGGCACGCAAAACTTGCTCGCAATGCGCGATGGGTTCGGTTCCTACGCCTCGCCGCAAAACCCATTCATGAGCGGACGGGTGGCGATGACCCTCCAAGGGGTCTGGATCTACAACTTCATTAAGAACTACGCGCCGTCGGATTTTGAGTGGGGCGTTGCCGCCTTCCCGTCGGTCGATCCCGACAAACTCAAGGACGTGACCATCGCCGCCACCGACGTGCTCGTGATCCCGGCGGGCGGCAAGCACATCAAAGAAGCATTCGACTTCCTGCGCTATGCTAACTCGCAGGGACCGATGGAAAAGCTCTGTCTGGCCCAACGGAAGTTTTCGCCGCTGCGCCAGGTCAGCGACGACTTCTTCCGCCAGCATCCGGACCCATACATCCGTAAGTACGTCGAACTGGCCAACAGCCCCAACTCGCACGTCCTGCCGCGCGTCACGACGTGGAACGAATACAACGATGACCTCGCCGACGCTTTGACCCGCATCTGGGCAGGCAGCTTCACCGTGACCCAGGCCTTGAACGCGGTGCAAAACCGCGAGCAGATCCACTACAACCGCCGTCTCGAACGCTGGGACCGCGACGCCAAGAAACTCACCGCCGAATGGACCGCCGGCCGCTGACCATGAAAATGACCCGCGACGAAAAACGCCGGCTCTGGACCGGCCTGCTCTTCATCGGCCCCTGGATCGTCGGCTTCCTGGCGTTCACGGCTTACCCGCTTTTGAGCGTGGTCTACCATTCGCTCTGCGACTGGTCGGTGCTGATGCCGGCGTCGTTCATCGGACTGGGGAACTACCACGACCTCGCCACCGACGAATTGTTCTGGAAGGCGCTGTCGAACACGTTTTTCTTCGCGGCGCTGTCGATCCCGCTGGGGCTCTTTGTCTCGCTGTTCCTGGCGATCCTGCTGAACTTCAACGTCCCGGGACGCGAGATTTTTCGCACGATCTTTTTCCTGCCGTCACTGGTGCCCATGATCTGCCTGGCCGTGCTCTGGCAGTGGCTGCTCAACGGCGACGTGGGGTTGATCAACAATGCGCTGCGGCCGCTCCTCCACGCGATCAACGCCGTGAGCGGCGCGCACCTCGTCGCGCCGAACTGGCTGGTGGACGCGCGTTACGCCAAGCTCGGGCTCGTTTTCACCGGCCTGTGGGGCGTGGGCCAGGCGGTGGTGATCTACCTGGCGGGATTGCAGGACGTGCCGCGGCCTTTGTACGAGGCGGCGGAGATCGACGGCGCGAACTTCCTCCAGAAGACGCTGCACATCACCCTGCCGGTGCTCTCGCCGGTCATTTACTTCAACACGATCATGGCGATGATCGGCTCGCTCCAGGTCTTCGCGGTGCCGTACGTCATGGCCAATGGCGGGGGCGGTCCCGAACAGTCGATGCTGTTCGTCGCCACCTACCTGTACCAGAACGCGTTTGATTACTCGAACATGGGCTACGCTTGCGCCATCGGGTTGGTGCTGTTTCTCATCATCCTCGCGTTGACTTTCGTCGCCACGCGCCTGTCCGAACGCTTCATCCACTACGCCGCCAAGTAAAACGTTCCCTTGCCCATGGTCCGCTTCTTCAAAACCGATTGGCTCAACGCCGCCGTGCTGGTGTTGCTCGTGGTGTTCGGGATCGCGTTCCTCGCGCCGTTCGCGTGGATGGTTTCCACCTCGCTCAAGCCTCTCGCGGAGACGATGTCGCTGCCGCCGCGCTGGATCCCGAGCACGGTCCAGTGGCACAACTATCCCGATGCGATCAAGGCGATGGGCCGTTTCTGGCAGTACGCGGGCAACTCGCTCTACTTGTGCTTGATGACGGTGGTCGGCACGGTGGCAAGCAGCGCGCTGGCGGCGTACGGGTTTTCGCGGGTGGAGTGGCGGGGGCGCGACAAGGTATTCTTGGTGCTCCTGGCGACGATGATGATCCCGTACCCGGTGGTGATGGTGCCCATCTTTGGGTTGTTCAAGACGCTGGGGTGGGTCGGGAGCTTCAAACCGTTGTGGGTGCCGTCGTTTTTTGCGGGGGCGTTCAACGTGTTTTTGCTGCGGCAGTTTTTCTTGACGCTGCCCGGCGATCTGACGGAAGCGGCGCGCATCGACGGGTGCACGGAGTTCCAGATTTTTTGGAAGATCATCCTGCCCTTGTGCCGGCCGGCGCTGTTGGTGGTGACGCTGTTTCAGTTCATGGCGACGTGGAATGACTTTCTCGGGCCGCTGATCTACCTGACCGAGCAGCGGAACTTCACGCTGGCCTTGGGTTTGCAGAGCTTCCAGAGCCAGCAGGGTGGCACGTCGTGGCATTTCTTGATGGCGGCGTCGACGCTGGTCGTCTTGCCCGTGTTGGCGATCTTCTTTTTGACGCAGAAGACCTTCATTGAAGGCATCGCCACGACGGGCGGCAAGTAGGTAAGCCGTCGAGTAGTCTCCCGGGTGGGGATCCGCAGGATTCGAACAAGACGCTACCAACCGCCGTGCAAATCAGCCGTCTTCACCCCGGAAGGGGTGGTGGATAATAGCCGGGGGTTCCGAACCCCCGGGACCAACGCATAAACAGATTGCACCCTGGAAGGGTGCAGGAGGCACGCCGTCCGATTTACATGCTTACTAGCCATGTCCTCCACCCACATCAGCTTGCACGTGCACGTTGTTTTCAGCACCAAGGCGCGTGAGCCCTTCATCGATGCAACTTGGCAGCCTCGGCTGCATGCCTTTCTTGGCGGAACAACACGGGAGTTTGGCGCGGTGGCATCGGTGGTCGGCGGCGTGGCGGATCATGTTCACCTGCTGCTCAGCATTGCGGCCACCACACGCCTGGCCGACCTCATGCGCGACCTCAAACGCGCCTCGTCCGCTTGGGTGCATCAAAACGTCGGCCTAGCGGCGTTCGCTTGGCAGGACGGCTACGGGGCTTTCAGCGTGAGTGCGAGGAACCTGGAGGCGGTGCGTACGTACATCGCCAACCAAGCTACACACCACCAGACACGCACCTTCCGCGACGAATATGTTGCCCTGCTGCGGCTCAGCGGAGTCCGGTACGATGAACGGTTTCTGGACTGAACCGCGGCGCCTCCTGCACCCCGCCGGGGTGCGCTCGGTGTGGGTGTCTTGGTCCCGGGGGTTTGGAACCCCCGGCTATTATCCACCACCCCTGCCGGGGTGAAGACGGCTGCTCTGCGCTCTCCACCTCTGCCGGGGTGAAGAAGCCCGCTGGCATTCTCCACTTCTCTCAGGGTGAAGAAACCCGACATTAAGTATCGCTAACCGGAGACTCCAGGCTTCCAACTGCTGGGAGCTATTTGCGTTGAAACTCGATCCAGTTGATCGCTTGGCTGCCGTTCTCGCAACGCACCCGCAGCTTCTGCGGCCCGGCCGCCAACTCCACCGACATGCTCACGTTCTGCCAGCCCGACGCGCCGTCCGCCTGGAACTGGCCCGCCACCGCGTCGCCCTTCAACACCTCCACTTTACCCGCCGCCCCGCCGACGCGGAAGTTCAGCGCGTACGTGCCCGCCGCGTCCACCTGCACGTTGTACTCCAGCCAACCGCCCGGCCCTTCGGAACCCATGTACGCAAACCCATCCGTGTCCTTGGTCGGGTTGATGTCCATCTTGTCCAGCGCGTCGTAGTTCTCGGCCTGGAGGCGGCCGGGAACCCGGTAGTACACGTCCGCGTCGTGCACCGGCACCTTCACGTACGCCGTCCCGATGGGCGTCAGCGCACCCGGCGCGGCGGAGAACAGGCTGATGCCGGGATTGTCGTTCACGCGCTCCTTGAACCACGCGTAACCCGCCACCTCCGGCGAGCGCTCCAAAAAGTCGGTCGCCTGGACCGCGTACTTGAGCGCCTCCTCCGGGCTGCCGGACTTCCACTGCGCGTACTCCGTCACCCACACGGGCCGGTTGAACTCCTTGTGCATCATGCCCACGGCCCACTTCAACTCGCCCAGTGCGCCGTAGCTGTGGAACGACACCGCCGTCACCGGCGTCGGTTCGACGTAGTGCAAGAACGCCTTCAGAAACGGCACCATGAACGTGTACGTCACGGTCTTGTTCTGGAGCGGGTCCATCGCTTTGATGCTCTCACTCTCGCCTGAACCGAGCGCCATGTGCGGGCCGACCGTCGGCACCCCGTAGCGGTCGGCGACCTCCTTGACCCGCTTGTAGAAATTGGCCGTCTGCTGCGGCGGGATAAACGCTTGGCCGCGCAGGTTCGGCTCGTTGATGGTCAGCACCACGCGCGGCTTCTTCGGGACTCGCGCCAGATAGCTCTGCAACCCGGCGATGTCCGGTGGCCGGTCGCCCCAAGCCATCGGCAGGAACTCCATCGACACGCCCGCCGGCGGCAGGTCTTTGCTTTCGAAATGCCAGTTGTAGAACCACGACACTCCCGGGGCGAGCGCGCGAAAATCCGCTTCCGAGAGCGCGTTGGCACACACGCCGCGCTTGCTGCTCTGGACGGCCTGATCGCAGTTGACCACGCGGATGCCAACCGGCTTGGCGGGATCGACCGCCCGACCAACCGAGGGCAGGCAAGCGGCGAGGAACGCAACGGGGAGAACGGCGCGGCAGACGAGCTTCTTCATGGGGAGGAACCCTGTATGCGGTTCGCGCCGGCCGCTGTCAATGCATCAATGGAATTTTATGCACATTGGGCGTTGAGCCTGACGCGGGAGGTCGCTACACTGCCCACCGTGGTTTCCTGCTCGCCCCTCTATGCACGCGGCGGTGCGCCGGGTTAAACAGTTCACCATCCGTATAGGTTGCCATTCCCGGTCGTTCGCCGATAATTTATTTCCCCATGGCTTCCTTCCCCCAGGACCTGACCGCCGGGCCATCGTTGACTCCGCCCGCGGTCTCGCCCGCCGAACCCGGCTGGTTCAAGAAAACCTTTCTCACGAAACGGTTCTTGTTCATCAGCGTCCTGGCGCACCTGCTCCTCGGCCTGGGAGCGTCGTTTTACATCGTGCAGACGATCACCGCCAAGCCCAAGGCGACGTTCACCTCCGCCTCGGCCCCGTCCGCACCCGCCGCCGCCAGCCGCGAGCACAAGGTGCAGATGCAGAAAAAGCAGCAGACCATGAGCGCGCCCGCGCAGATGAAGCGCGTGACCTCGACGGCGGTGAACACCAAGATCGCCCTGCCGCAGATGCCCGCGCTGCCGACGCTGGCCACCAGTTTGTCGCCGGTCAAGATGGCCGGCATGGCGGGCAACGGCATGGGCTTCGCGCTGGGGGGGGGCGGCGGACCGGCGGGCGGCGGAGGTGGCGGCAAGGGGATCTCTTTGTTCGGCCTGCGCACGGCGGGCAGCGGGACGCTCACGGGCACGTTTTACGACTTCAAGCAGACCCCCACCGGCCAACCCACGAACATGGCTCTCGCGGACGAACACTCCATGAGCGAGCCCGAAAAGAAGCCCAACGACGCCAACATGCAGTTCATCGGCCGGTTCGCCGCCAACGGCTTCGGCGATTCGCTGGCCAACGGGTACTTCCGGGGTCCGCAGCCGCTGTACGCCTCGCAGATTTTTATCCCATCCATCCCGGCCGACGACGGGCCGAAGGAGTTCAACCTGGCCGACAAGGTCAAGCCGCGGCGTTGGGCGGTCGTTTATCGCGGCACGGTGACGCCGCCGGAGAGCGGCCGCTATCACTTCGTGGGCGTGGCGGACGATTACCTGATCGTGCGCTTCCGCGGGCAGGTGGTACTCGACGGCAGCCTGTTCCATCCCACCGGCAAGAAGCCGCTGAAGGAATATTTCTACGCCGGGTTGGGCGGTTCGTACCGGTGCGACGAGGGCGATCCTGTGAGCGTGCAAGCGGGTGAGCACTACGAGATCGAGGTCCTGATCGGCGAGCAGCCAGGCGGCGTGTTCCTCGCGTACCTGCTGCTGGAGAAGGAAGGCGTCAAGTACGAGACCGACCCGAAGGGCGGCCCCATTTTGCCGGTGTTCAAATTTGGGCCGATCCAAACCCCCACCACGGGCAAAGACATGCCTGCCACGATGCCCGACCAGCCGTGGTCTACCTGGACGGGGTCCGGCAGCGCCCTATGAAATTACCCCCTTCTCTCCGCTTGGCTGCTGCGCTGCTGGCATCGGCGTTGCTCGTGCCTGCCGCGGTGAGCGCACCGCCAGGAGCGCCGACTGCCCTCGCTCCGCCCACCACGCCTGACGCCAACGCGCTTTACACCAACGCCACCGCGGCGTTCGACCGCAGCGACTACCAGGCGGCGGTCACGGGCATCGTCGCGCTGCTCGCCCAGGTGCCTGCCGATCTGCCGCCCGAAGCCAAGGAAAAGCTGGCGACGCAGCTGGAGCCGATCTATTTCACGCTCGGCGCGGCCCACTATAACCTCAAGGAATGGCCGCAGGCCACGACGGCGTTCAAAGACTACCTGTCGCGCTATCCGCGCGGCACGCGGGTCGGCGACGCCCGGCTTTCCCTGGCGCAGGCGGCGTTTTTCGCCAAAGACTACGCGACGGCCGCGGCTGGCTTTGCCGCCCTGGAGGACAATCCGCAGACCCGCGACCAGGCGATCCTGTACGAGGGTCTGGCGTTCAAGGAAGCCGGCGACGCGGACAAGGCAATCGCGGCGTTCGAGCGGCTGGTCGCGGGCGGCATCCACTCCAACAACGCCGCGCGCGGCGCGATGAGCTTGGTGGGACTCTACAGCGCCAAGAAGCAACCCGACAAGGCGCTGAAAACCCTCTCCGACCTGCGCGCAAACCTTTCCCAGGTCGAGGACCCGGTCGAACTGAACGCCGCCGCGCTCGCGCAGGGCGACGCGTTCCTCGAAGCAAATGACGCCAAGAACGCGCTGGTCTGCTACCGCGCAGTGCTCACGCGCAGCGAGGTGCTCGCCCTGCTGCGCGAACGCGTGGCCAACCTCGGCCGCCGGCTCGAAGCCAACAGGGCCGCCGCCCGCGCCAACCCGCGCAACGCCGGGTCCTACCTGCTCGCCAACAAGCAGGTGCAGGACGCCATCACCGACACGCAGACGGCGGCGCAAAACTTCGAGAAGCTGCCCGACCTGCGCGCCAAGCTGCTGTTCCGTCTCGGCCGGGCGTTGTCCCTGCTGGGCGAATCGTGGGAAGCCATCGTGGTCTACAACGATCTGCTCGACATTTCCAAAGACCCCGCGGACCGCGAGCCCGCGCTCTTCGGCGAGGCGACGGCATACGCGGACGCCGGGCGCACGGCCGACGCGCGCGAGGCGTGCGACGCCTACCTGAAAGAGTTCCCCAAAGGCCCGAACGCCGACACCGCCGGCTACCTGCTCGGGGCGACGGCGCTGCAGGAAAACGACGCGCCGGCCGCCGCGGGCTACTTCGGGCGGATGCTCGCCGAACAGCCCAACAGCGCGATGGCCAGCGACATGCGCTTCCTGCTCGCCAACGCAGAGTTCGCGCAGTCCAAGTATGCCGAGGCGCGCAAGGACTACGAAAAGTATCTCGCCAGCTATCCGAGTGGTTCGCACCGGGAGGAATCTTTTTACCGCATCGCCTTGGGCACGTTGTTCGACGGCAACTACGAGGATGCGCAGAAAAAGATCGACGATTACACCCAGCGGTACCCGCACGGAGCGTTCGCGGTCGATGCACAATACCGCCGGGCGCTGTGCCTGTTCGCCGCGCAGAAAAACGACGACACGATCGCGGCCTGCCGCGACTGGCTCGGCAAGTATCCGCAGGACGCCGAGCGCGGCGAGGTGCTCTCGCTGCTCGGCGACGCGCAGGCCGCGCTCAACCACCCAGACGAGGCGCTCGACGCCTACACGCAGTCGTACAAGGCCGCCACGAGCGACGAGGTGCTGGGCTACTCGATCCTGGAAGCGGCCAAAATCTTGCAAAAGCGCGGGGACTGGCCGGCGATTGGCAAGATGTTCGAGCAGTTCGTCCACGACAAGCCCGATCACCCGATGGTGGCGACGGCGATGTTCTGGATCGTGCGCGCCGACACCAAGGAGGGCAAGACCGAGGAAGCGAAGCGGTACGTCGCGGACAACATCAAGCTGTTCCTGCACGACTGCCATCGCGAGGGCGTCGAGGGCCTGCTGGACCAGTTGGCCACGCTCTGCGTGCGCCGCAAGCCGGCGGCCGCGGCCGCCAACGGCACGC
>CAXTMD010000189.1:8040-8827 GCA_964245035.1 uncultured Chthoniobacterales bacterium | reverse complement strand
CAGCCAACCCCGCGTGGCGATTTCCGCGGCGTTGCGTGGGGTCGGCCCGGCCGGGTCAGCCTGCAGCCGGGTATCCTGGCGCGCGCCGCTGATGGCGCGTACTTGGTTGAGGGGCTTGCTGAAAAGCGTGGCTGCGAAGGTTTCGAGTTCGCCCGGCGCTCCGGTGCCGATGGTGGCGGAGGTGGCGACCTGGAAGACTCGCTCGGCCGACACCCCGCAGCGCACGTACAGCCGCCGCAACAACAGGGTGATCTCCGCCGCCAGCGTGCCGGTGTAGAGGTGCGCCTCGTCAAGCACCAGCGCGCGCAACGCCGGACCGAAGAACACCGAGTCCTGCGGCCGGCAGAGCATGTATTCGAGCATCGAATAGTTCGTGACGACGATATCCGGCACCGGCCCCCGGCGGCCCCCGGTGTAGCGGTGGCCCTCGGCGTCTTCCAGGCCACGCGCCTGCTGTCGGGTGCGGAAGCGGCACGGCTCGAAGCCGCGCGTGCGCTCGTCGGTGATGTGCCGATGGTCCTCCGGTGTCTCGCTCGTAAAATGAAAAAGGCTTACCCAGCGCTGGCCCCGCAACCATTCGTAGAGGCGGTCTACCTGATCGTTGACCAGAGCATTCATCGGATAAAGGATCAGGCACTTGACGCCGGGCTGGCTAGGTTCGTCGTCGCGGGAGAACAGATCGTCGAGGACCGGCAGCAGAAAACTCTCGGTCTTGCCGGAGCCCGTGCCGGCGCTGATGATCAACGCCGGCCGCTCGCCGCCCGCGCCACGCTGCCGCGCCTCGGCG
>CAXTMD010000189.1:0-8030 GCA_964245035.1 uncultured Chthoniobacterales bacterium | reverse complement strand
GCGCTGATGACGGTACAGGGGGCGGCTGTCGGGGTTGACGCCGCGCTCGTGAAGGTGACGGCGGAGCGCGTCGCTGAACTCGCCGCCGGCGGCGAGAGAAGCCGTCGTCGCGTGCGAACCCAGCGCCGGGAACACGCCCTCAACCCAGAGTTGGCTCAACAGGCCGCCGCGCTCGCCCGGCCCCGACCAGATCCGGCGGCAGATCTCCGTGAGCGCGGGATCGCTGGTGTAGTTGTCGTCTAAGGCGAAGTCTACCAAACGCCGTTTGACGGAAGAGGAAAGCTGGAGGGAGTCAATTTGTGCCATCATCGGAATACCTTCGCCACCACGCGCAAGGCGAGGAGACGACGCAGCGGATCAAAATTCAAGCCCCATTGCAGGTTATTTTTGTCCGAATCCGATAGTCGGCCGTCCGTGAGGACCGTCAGGGAGCGATCTAGGATGCCGCTCACAAAGAACGAATCCTTCTGCATCTCGCGCGAGATGTCCGAGAGCATCCGGTCCTCGGTGGGGCGCAGAAAACCGGCAAGGCGGGGAGCAGGCAGATGGGCGAAGCTGCTCTCCAGAGCGGTCCTCAAAGCCATTCTCAGGGCGGCCTCACGCGGCGGCAGTCCGCCCAGATATGCCTGCAAGATGCGCCCCATGAACAGCGGGCTGATCTCGTGCAGACGCCAGCACGCCGCGGCGAGATCCTCGGGGAGTTGGCCGGTGGACGGCCGCGGCGCCAGCGATTGCAGGATGGCGTCCGGGGCGTGCTCGAAGCCGGTGGCATTCCAGAGCAACGCGCGCACAGCCGTCGTCCAACCCGCGTGGTCAGGTCCGAGTTGAAGGCCGAGTAGTCCGCTGGCACTGTCATCAAGCCAGACGCCGAGCGTTTCTCCGGGCCAGCGCCGCACAAATTCCTTGAGATCATGCCGCCACTTACGGCGCAGCACCGGCAGCTTGAACCAGCGAATGAGCGCGGCGGTAGCGTTGGCTCGCTCCGCGCCGACCGCCGGCAACCCTTGCGTCCAGTCGCCGTGCCACCAAGCCCCCAGCCGCGCGCCGCGAAAGGCGAGCGCCACCGCCCACGGCATTCCGCCGGGCAGGTGCAGGTGCAGTTCACGTCCGTCGGCCAAGGCGTGCTCGGTCATCGGACCGGCGGTGATCGTTCCATCGCGGTGCCAGACGATCAACGTGTGTTCCGCGTCGAGTTGCAGATCGTCCCAGAACCGCAACCTCAGCCACTGCCCCTGCGGCTCGTAGGCGGACACAGGCTCGAAAACCCCATGATCCACCACCTCGCTGGCTAACGGCAGGCCCGGGTCAGCCGCGTTAAAGATCTCGTGCCGCAGCGTGAGCGGCGCGCCCCAGCCGTGCAGGCGGCCGAACGTCCGGCCGGCCCGGGTCCAGGGCGTCGCGGCTGCGAGATTGACGTTTCCTTCCAACAGGACCCACGGGCGGGTCGTAGTATTCAGCGTGTCCGGCGGCAGGCCGACGCCGAAATAGCGCGTGTCCCCTTCGTGCGTAGACAAGACCCGGACAAGGCGGGGCATCCAATAGCCGTTCAGCCCGCGCTCGAAGAGTCCCGGCAGAGGGATGTTCACCGGCACGAAACCGCGCTGCAAGGAACCGGTTCCCGGCCGCAGGACCAAGTCTAAACGCCAGCAGCCCGGCCAGCGAAGGGCCAGCGGCCCCAACCGCGTCACGCCATGATTGAGCGGCGATAGGCCGACGGACTGACCGTTCGCGCGGGCCGACACGACGGACGCGGTCGTTCTGGCTTGCAGGAAGATGGTGCCGTCCGCCGCCGGCTGCCCGTGGATCGTCACATCGACCCCGGCGAGCCGTCCCGGCCGCGGTGGGGGATAATGCAAGTACGGCGTCCAGAACGTCTCGCCGTCCAGCTGTACTTCGAGCTGTGCTAATTCTGACCGGTCCACCCGCCAGAGTTTCCTCTCCCCAGCACCGGTCCGCGCTGCCGTCCAAGTCCACGGCCAGGCGTCTGCTGGCGGCGGGTACAGTGTCAAATCTCCGCTCAGAAGCAATGCGTAATCCCGGTCGACGGACAGTTTCTCGACCCAAGCGTCCTTCACCCGACGGCCGGACGGCAGTTCGAAAACGTTGATCTCTTCGGCTTCATCCCAGTACCGCACCTCCGCCGTGCGCGGGGCATCCACCGCCTGCGGATCGACCAACTCGGCTGTCGAGGACGGCGGGCCGCCGTCCGCTTCGAGTTCGGAGGCCGGGGTCACGACAAACGAACCATCGTCCTGCCGGGTCAGCCGCGCACGGTCGCATCCGCCCATCCGCAGCCGATAGAATTCCCTGGGAAGATCGAGGGCCGCGAGATTGCAGATCTCCTGGCGAAACGTCGGCGGCTGTTTAGACGGCCAATGCAGCCGCGGATTCGAAAGGAATGCTGGCTCGACCTCAACGGACTCCGATTCCGTTGCCCTCCCCCCGCTGCCAAGCCCCCAACGCTGGATTTGAGCTTTTGCGGCGGTCACCAATTCGTCTGCCCAGGCCGGCAGGACCCAGAAGCTCTCCTGGAGCCGGTGCCGCAATGCTGCTTCTGTCAGGTTGTTGCGTCGGAACTGCCGGAGATCCTGCCAGAGTTGGTCGAACTTCGCGCAGTGCAGTGCCTTGTTCTCCGGGTTCAGCAGATGAGCAATAGCCTGCGGATGATTATAGCCGCACAACCACTCCGGCAGGCGTGACGGGAAGCCGCGCTGCGTGAATCCGAACTGCAAGTAAACGGTGGTTAACCAAGCTTGAACGCCCTCACGATCAAAAACGTGACGAAGCCGGAAATGTACGGCTGCCTGCTCCATCGCCTCGCGCAGGGCGGTGTTGGGTTGCCCCTGCACGAAAAGCACACCTGCGGTTTCTTCTCGCCAACTGATCCCATCCCGGACGGCTGGCCAAACCGCCCCCTCCCGTGCTTGACGCCGAGCTGTTTCCGCTGCCAGCAACAGGAAAATCAAACCCAGGCCGCAAGGAAAAGGAATGCTCCAAGCGTCTTGGTTAAAAAAACGCCACGGTGCCAAGCAACGCTGAGCCTCCCGTGCGTCCAACGCCGCAAAGTAGGTTTGCAGCATCTCCAGCCCGGGCTCACCGATTTGCAGTTCGCACAGCGACCAAGATCTTTGGTTCACGTGATCCAATCCTTGTCGATGGATCAAGAAAAGTAATTGTCCCAGGATCTGCTCAAACGCCGCCATAATTGATGAATGAGTTCTTCTGAGTACCAAAAGTGTGTCCCAGTGGCGAATCAATAATGACAGGCCGAGTTGTAACTCGATGACAACAAGGTCATGTCTGGGACCGAGCATTCGCTGGTAGTCTGTAACCCCGCCGTCCAGACATTCGCTGGTAGTCTGTAACCCCGCCGTCCAGAAACCGCGTCTTGATGCGTGATCATCCCCGCGGAGAAGCACAGCGTCTTTGTAGATCAACCGAGATCATGTTGCACGATTTTCAATCCAAATAGTTGGGTCGGAATTTTGTAAGCTCTCAACAAACCGAGCGGAATTTTCATTGGCTGAGATGATTGCAGTTTGCTGAAATTATTGATGATATTGCGTTATAAGTTTCTGTGGATGTCGTATTTATCTTGCGACATCACCAGTTTGCCTATCCTGCTTTGTTGTTGATTCGGCAAACTTCTTAACAGCTGTGTAGACCAATAAATCTATGCGGCTGTCTTCAATCCCATTCACGGAAAGGAACTATCCACTTTATGGCCATCATTCTGGAGGCCGCCTACAGCAAGAAGCTGGGGCTGCCCAACTACAGCAGTCACTCCTACGTCGTCAGCATCCGCACGGAACTCTCTGACCTCACCCAGGTCGAAGCGGAAAACACCCGGCTCTACGCTCTGCTCCAACAGAGCGTGGACAACCAGATCCAGCAGGTCGGCTTCCTGCCCGACAGCACCACCTACGGCATGGATGGTGCCGATCCCGGTATCCGTCCGTCCACGTCCACACCCACCAACGGCGACATCCCCGTGCAAGCCGACCATCCGGCGCACGAACAACCCGGCGACCACTGGGTATGCTCGGACAAGCAGAAGGAGTTAATCCTCCGGTTGGTCGGGCAGCACAAGCTCGACAAGAAGGAAGTCGAGGCACTCGCGCGCAAGATGTTCGGCCTGCCGGTCAAAACGCTCAATCGTCTGCAAGCCAGCGGTCTCATCGAGGAACTGCTGGAGCGTCACGGCAAGGCCAGCAAGAACGGTCATGGCCGGGCCAACGGCGCGGCTGTCTACCGGAGGCGCGCACGGGCATGAAGGAGAACACCTCACCCTACGCTGTGGCATCCATGCGATCCTTAGCCGAGATCCTCGCTGAACTTATCTGCTCGGTCAGCGCCAGCCGTCTAGCGCTCTTCCATGCCTGCCGCCTGCGCTTCTTCTTTCGCCACGTGCTCGGGCTCACCCGACCCAAAGCGGCCGCCCTGCACTTGGGTGCCACGGTCCACCAAACCCTGCGGGATTGGAACCGGTCGCGCTGGCAGGGGCGGGACTGCTCGTTCGGCTCCATGTACGCGGCCTACGAGGAAGCATGGATCATGGGACAAGCCGATGAGCCTGTTCTGTGGGACACCCCCACCGAGCAGGAGGCGCAGAAGCAGTTCGGCTGGCGTTTGCTGGAGACCTTCTTCCGCGAGACTAGCCTCCTGACCGCCGGCAAGCCGGAAGCCGTGGAAGTACCGGTCGAAGCCGACCTGTCCAGCCACGGTTTACCCAAACTCGTCGGCGTGCTCGACCTCGTGCAGGACGGCCGGGTCATCGACTTCAAGACCACGGGCCAAACCCCTGTGCCGGAGAAGGCGACGTTGCTTCATGCTAGGCAGGCCACCGTGTACTCGCTGTTGTACCGGGCAAACACCGGCCAGCAGGAAAGTGCCGTTGAGTTGCACCACTTGGTCAAGCTCAAGCAGTCACGACTCGTCGTCATCGGCCTGCCGGCTGTCACCGACGCTCAAATTACCCGGCTCTACCGGCTGATCGAAAGCTACGTGCGTGGGTTAGAGCGGCAGGACTTCGTGCCGTCACCCGGCCTGCAATGCAGCACCTGCGAGTTCCAGTCCGAGTGCCGCGCCTGGCACTGACAATCGACAACCATCCGATCCCGCCAACGCCCGCGCTGTTCCACCCGGCGCGGGCTTTTTGCTTTCCGCAGCCGGCATCGAACACCGGACCTCACCATCAACCATCCACCACTAACTACCAACCACCAACCCAACCTCTATGAAACTGAATCTGAAAAACCTGCCCCTCCTCACCGAAACCCTGCGCCGTGCCGAACTGGTCGCCGCCCGCTTCGCCCTGCGCGAGGCTGGCAGCCTCCTGCGCGCCATGGCTCCGCGTGTCCATCAAGCCGGCGACAAACTCCAGGCTTTGAGCCAGCACCCGAGCCTGCAAGGCCCGCCGCCCTCCTTCAACCTCTGACAGGACCGGCGCCACTACCGGGCTCTCCAGATCGTCGTTCGCATCCGCAGCCCGCCTGCCTCTTCCAAAGAAGGGGCAGCGCGGGCTGCTTTTGCGTGGTCACCCCACACCTCCATCAACCTTCCACCCACACCACATACAACAACCCAACCATGACAGCCACCATCCAAGAACCCAAACAAACCACCCTCTACTACCGGGGGGGATCGTCCGATAAGGTCTACCACGTCAGCCTCGACCAAAACGGCAGCCCCACGCACTTCCTCGTGCGCTTTGCCTTTGGCCGCCGGGGCTCGACGCTCCAGACCGGCACCAAGACGCCCGCCCCCGTCGACTACGACACGGCGCTGCACACCTACGACCAGCTCGTTGCCTCCAAACTCGCCAAGGGCTACACGCCCGGGGCGGACGGCACGCCCTACCAGCACACCGGCCACGAAGGCCGCAGCACCGGGGTGTACCCGCAGTTGCTCGAAGCCGTGGCCGAGACCCACGCGCTCGGTCACCTGCTGATCGACCCTCTGTACTGCGCCCAGGAGAAGTTCGACGGCAAGCGCCTGCTGCTGCGCCGGCGCGGCGACACGGTCGAAGGCATCAACCGCCGAGGACTGATCGTCTCTGTGCCCGAGCCCATTGCTCGGGAGATGCTGCGCCTGCCCGGCGACCGTCTGCTGGACGGGGAGGCGGTGGGCGAAACGTACCATGCCTTCGACGTGCTGGAGAGCGGGGGCATCGACCACCGCAACACTCCCTACGTGGATCGCCTGCGCCTGCTGACCGGCCTGAACCTGTACCAACTCAGCGCCATCGTGCCCGTGTACACGGCCCACGCCGCCCGGGAGAAGACCGCGTTGTACGCCCGGCTGCGCAAGCAGTTCAAGGAGGGTGTCGTGCTCAAGCTGCTGACCGCCCCGTACACACCGGGTAAAACGTCAGGATCACAGGCTGCCGCCCTCAAGCACAAGTTCATCGAGAGCGCCAGCTTTCTGGTCACACTCGTGCATCCGACCAAGCGCAGCGTCTCGCTGGGCCTGTACTCGGGCAGCGAGATCGTGGAGGCGGGCAATGTCACCATCCCAGCCAACCACGAGATCCCCAAACCGGGCACTGTCGTGGAGGTCCGTTACCTCTACGCCTTCCGGCAAAGCGGGGCGGTGTACCAGCCCTGCTACCTAGGCGAGCGCGAGGACATCGACCAGGCCGAGTGCGTGGTCAGCCAGTTGAAGTACCGCCACGAACCGGCGGCGACCATCCGGGTCTGACACGATCCGGGTCACCCACACCAACAACCACCAACCCACGGCGAGAACGGCCGGGCGTGCTCCTTCGACGAGTGCCCCGGCCGTTCCGCTTTTCTGTTTCTCAACACCAGCATAACAACCGCAGCCAACCAACCCAACTCACCACCCCATCCCATGAACTACCATCTCATCATCCAACTGCCCGTCGCCGAACTGAAGACAGCCATCGGCGGCCTCACCAAAGTCGTGCTCCGCCACAGCACCTTGCCCGTCCTGGGCATGATCCACCTCGAACGGGACCGCCAAGGCTGGGTGCACCTGACCGCCACCGACCTGGACACGTTCCTGTCCTTGCGCCTGGAAGCCCCGCAGCAGATCGGCGAGCCGGCCTGCTGCCTCGTGCCTTGGCCTGAGTTGCAGAAGCTGGGCAAGACCTGCCCGGCCGACGAGACCCTCGACCTGGAAGTGCTCGGCGAGGACAAGCTGCTCTTGCGCCACCGCATCGGCAGCCACCCGGTCGAACAGGCCATCACCTCGGCTCCTGTGGCGGACTTTCCCGCCGTGCCGCTGATCACCGCTTCGTCCGTCAGCTTGGATGAAGCCGCCCGCACCACGCTGCTCGAAGCTCTGGCCTGCGCCAGCGACGACGAGACGCGCGTCATCCTCAACGGCGCGTACCTGGACGTGTCCCGGCCCACCGGCCACTACGCGGTGGCCACCGACGGTCGGCACCTGTTTGCCAGTAACAGTCTGCACTTGCCGCTCGCCTCATCCGTCCTCGTCCCGGATCACCGTTTCCTCACCTGGAGCGGCTTCGTCAAGGACGGCCAGTGGAAGCTCTCGGTACAGCCATCCATCAAGGACAAGGGCGGCTACCTGCGCTTGGAGAGCCGCCGTTGGACCTTCGTGACCAAGCAGATCGAGGGCACCTATCCGAACTGGCGCACCATCACCGAGGATGTGCGCTCGTTCACGGGCACCATCAAAGTCAGCGATGCGGCGGCTGAAGCGATCAGTCGCATCGTGCCCCGATTGCCGGGGGACGACACGCCCAACCACACGGTCGGTCTGTACTGTGTCAGCAGTCGACTCTACCTGCGCGGCGTCAATAAGGATCAGGCACAGGCCACCAAAGTGGAGGTGCCGGGTGTCACCGTCAGCGGTGATCCCGCCACGGTGTACCTCAACCGCCAGTACCTGCTCAAAGCCCTTGGCTTCGGGCTGCGTTCCATCGGCGTGCAGGAACCGCTCAAGCCCCTGCGCTTCAGCGACGGCGGCAGCCGCCAGATGATCGTCATGCCTGTGCGTGTCGACGCCAACCTGCCTGCGCCCAAGGCTAACGTCCCGGCACC
>CAXTMD010000188.1:8118-8902 GCA_964245035.1 uncultured Chthoniobacterales bacterium | reverse complement strand
CCGGCAAGCTGAAGTAGAAGCGAGTCTGCGCCGGCCTTCCCTTGTAGGGCAGGCGGGGCGCCTGCCCTACAATCAGATGGTCGGTTCCGCCGCCGCGAGGTCGCGGATGTTCTTTTGCACGGCAACCGCTGCAAACAGACTGAGCACGAACGACATCGCGTAAAAACCCTTTTCACTGAGGGCCAGCGAGGCGTTCCACAGGCCGACGGCCAGCAAGCCGACCGCCACCCCGAGCGAACACCAGCACAGCGCAAAGTAGATCCCCGTGACCGGGATGCCGGCCTGCCGATCCCGGACGGACTTCTGCAAGGAAACGGCCGCGAACAGGCCGTACAGCAAGACCGTGAGGTAATATCCTTTTTCGTTGAGGAGCATCCCCGCGTTCCAGAGGCCGATCAGGTAGGCGACCGCACCGGCGAACAGCGCAACCCAGGACGCGCCGACAAACGCGGCGGTTGGAGGCGAAACTTGTGTTTTCATCTTGGGACCAAGATGCAGCCCCTTCTAGGGGAACAAAAATCGAAAAACCGGCCGGCAGCATCGGCCGGTTCGATGGCTTCATCTCGCGCAGCTCAAAACCTTCTGTCCTCCTGAGGCGAGTTTTACGAGCCAAAGGACCTCGCCGCAGGGTACACGCGGAACTCTTTGCTTGCGGCCAGAGCAGAGGACCAGTGACTGGGTTGGTCCGCTGTGCAAAGCGGGCGAGTACCTCGCTTGCGAGGTCCTTCGGTTCGTTGCAACCCCCGCCGGAGGCCCGACGTTCGTTTTAGGGGCCCATTGGGCC
>CAXTMD010000188.1:5132-8108 GCA_964245035.1 uncultured Chthoniobacterales bacterium | reverse complement strand
GGCGGGGTTCAAACGGGGTGGTGCCCCTCGTTGGCGGGCTGGGGGGGCTCTAAAACCGGGCCGCAGGAGGACAGAGCTTCGTTAGCGGCGAGCTTTGGCGAACCGCCCACCGCCTGCCAGGACTTAACCGGGCTTCTCACCGGATTGACCCCTCCCCCGCCGCTGTGGTAGGCTCCGCCTTCCTGCCGATTGCCACCCATGAGCAACAGTTACAAAGACACGCTCAACCTGCCGCGCACCGACTTCCCGATGAAGGCGAACCTCGTCGCGCGCGAACCCGACCTCCTCAAGCACTGGGAAGAGACCGGCATTTATCGGCAAATCCAGGAAGCTCGCCACGACGCCCCGCTCTACGTGCTGCACGACGGCCCGCCCTTCGCCAACGGCGACGTGCACATGGGCACCGCGCTCAACAAGATTCTCAAGGACATCGTCGTCAAATCCAAGACGATGGCCGGCTTCCGCGCGCCCTATCTGCCGGGCTGGGATTGCCACGGGCTGCCCATCGAGTTCAAGGTCGTCAAACAGGACCGCGGCCTGAGCCCGGTCGAGGTGCGCCGGCGCTCGGAGGAACTGGCCCGCAAATTCATCGACGTGCAGCGCGGCCAGTTCAAGCGCCTGGGCGTTTTCGGCGACTGGGAACATCCTTACCTCACACTCGATCCCGGGTACGAGACGGAGATCATCCGCGCGTTCGGCCGGCTGGTGGACAAGGGCTTGGTCTACCAGAGCAAGAAACCCGTCTACTGGTCCACCGGTGCGCTGACCGCCCTCGCCGAAGCGGAGGTCGAGTACCACGAGGAGGATTCACCGGCGATCTACGTGAAGTTCCCGCTCGTCAGCGGCCCGCTGGCCGGCAAGGCGAGCATCGTGATCTGGACGACCACGCCCTGGACGCTCCCGGCCAACCAGGCCATCGCCGTCAACGCCGGTTTCGGCTACCGCGCGCAGGCGTTCCGCAGCCCGCACACGGGCCAGGAGGAAACGCTCGTCTTCGCCAACGCGCTGACGGAGTCCTTCTGCAAGGCCACCGGCTATACGCTCGTCGAGGAGGCCGATGAATCGCATGCGAAGTTCCTCGGCTCCGAGTTGGAAGGCTGGAAGTTCCACCACCCGTTCCTCGACCGCGAGGGACCGCTCATCCTGGGCGATTTCGTCACGCTGGACGCCGGCACGGGCTGCGTGCACATCGCGCCCGGGCACGGCAACGAGGACTACCTCGTCGGCCGCAAGTACGGGCTGGCCGTGTTCTCGCCCGTGGACGACGATGGCAAGTACACGGACGAAGTCGGCGTGCCCGCGCTCGTGGGCAAGTATGTCTTCGACGCGAACAAGGACGTGATCGCCATCCTGCGCGCCAACGGCACGCTGGCGGGCGACGGCGTCATCCACCACACCTACCCGCACTGCTGGCGGTCCAAGGTGCCGATCATCTTCCGCGCGGTGGAGCAGTTTTTCATCCGCATGGACGACCTGCGGCCGGAAGCCCTGCGCGCCATCGACGGCGTGAAGTGGATCCCGCACTGGGGCCGCAACCGCATCTACGGCACGGTGGAGTCGCGCCCGGACTGGTGCATCTCGCGCCAGCGCACCTGGGGCGTGCCGCTGCCCGTTTTCTACGACAAGGACGGGCAGCCCATCCTGCGTCCGGACTGGATCGACGCCGTGGCGATCCTCTTCAAGCAGTACGGGACGAACATCTGGTTCGACCCGAACGACAAGATCATCGCCCAGTCGCTTGACCTGCCGCCGGGCACCACGCGCCGTAACGACACGCTCGACGTGTGGATCGACTCGGGCGTGAGCTTCCAGGCGGTCGTTCATAAGCTGCTCGGCGTGGACGGTCCGGCCGACCTGTACCTCGAAGCCACCGACCAGCACCGCGGCTGGTTCCAGTCGTCGCTGATCATGTCCGTGGCCACGCAGGGAAGCGCGCCGTACAAGGAGTGTCTCACGCACGGGTTTGTCGTGGACGTGGACACGCGCAAAAAAATTTCCAAGTCCGAGCAGGGTCAGTACAGCAAGCCGACCGTGGCCGAGCACTTCGTCAACAAGCACGGCGCGGACATCGTCCGGTTATGGGTCAGCAGCGTGAACTTCACGGACGAGGTGCCCTTCGGCGAGGAGATGTTCAACCGCCTTTCCGAGACCTACCGACGGCTGCGCAACACGCTGCGCATCCTGCTGGGGAACCTCGCGGACTTCGACCCCGACAAAGATGCGGTCAAGCCGGATCAGTACACGCTCGTGGACCGCTGGATCAGCCACCGTTTGCAGGAAGTCATCGCATCGTGCAGGGAGGCGTACGCGTCGTTCGAGTTCCACAAGGTCTACCACACGCTCAACCAGTTCTGTGCGGTGGACCTGAGCAGCCTGTACGTGGATATCACCAAGGATCGGATGTACTGCGACAAGCCCGGGTCGACCCGCCGCCGCGCGACGCAGACGGTCATGCATGCGACCTTCGATGCGCTGTGCCGGCTGCTCGCGCCGCTGTGCCCGTTCACGGCGGAGGAGGCGTGGAACTTCGCCGGCAAGGAGGGCAGCGTGCATTTGCAAACGTTCCCCGCGCGCGACGAGGCGGCGGTGTACCCGTCGATCCCCGGGCGCGTAGAGGAGTTGCTGGGCTTCCGGGCGGCGATCTCGCAGGCGGTCGAGCAGGCGCGGCAGCAGAAATCCATCGGCAACGCGCTGGAAGCCGAGGTGACCCTGCACATCGCCGACGACCAGCAGCGCAAGGATCTGGAAGCGCTCGAAGGCGAACTGGACGAGTTCTTTATCCTGAGCGATCTGAAACTGATGGGTCCGGGACCCGACGGCGGTTCGCAGGTGGTGTTGCGTCCGACGAAGTTCGCACGTTGCGGTCGCTGCTGGCGGCATCGCCCGGCCGTGGGCAAGATCGCCGCGCACCCGGACCTGTGCGACCGCTGCGCGGACGCGGTGGATAATCCAAGGCAACACTGATCTTGTCTGGAT
>CAXTMD010000188.1:0-5122 GCA_964245035.1 uncultured Chthoniobacterales bacterium | reverse complement strand
CCCGGCATCTGGCGAAAAAAACCACACCTTTTCTCGCGGGTTTGACACATCCCAACACCCCTCTGGCCACCCCGGCAGGGGTGGCCAGAGGGGTAGAAACAAGGGAATCCCAACCAACAAGGGGCCTCAACCAACCTGAGGAGCGGTGTACCGCGAGGAGTTTTGCAGCTTTTCCACCAGTGCCGCCGCAGCGTGGTCCACCTGATAACGCCGCTCAAACGACGCCCGCGCTCTCCGTCCCATCGCGTCGCGCTCGTCCGCGGACAACGCGAACCATCCTGCGAGCAGCGCCGCCGTCCCCATCGGACCATCGTCGGCAACCAACCCGGCTCCGTCTTCCTGCACCTCGCGCCAGATGTTGACCTTGTTGGAGATCAGCACCGGCTTGCCGCACGCCAGCGCCTCGACCACGGCAATTCCGAAATTCTCCTGGTGCGAGGGCAGCACGAACGCCTCCGCCGCGTGCAGAGCTCCCCACTTCAAATCTCCGGTGAGCATCCCGGGCCAGTGAATGCCGGTCGCATCAGCACTGGAGCGCAGCTTGCGCAAAAACTCCGGGTTTGCTTCATCCTCCGGACCCGCCATCACCATCATCACACTGCTTGGACACTCTCCTCGTCGTCCTAGTTCTGCATAGGTGACGAAAAGATCGTCCACCCCCTTCTTCACCACGAGGCGGCCCAGGAACAGAATCAACCGCCGGCCGCGTAACCCGGGGAAGCGTGCGAGGAACGCTTCCTTTTGCCGTTCCGCGTCGCCCGGCGGCTCCTCGATCCCGAGCGCGTTGACGGCCTCGTTCGCGCGGTACAGCCAGAAGGATTCGCGCGCCATCTGCCGTTCCTCCTCGCACGTGAAAAACACCGCCTGTGCCTCACGCAAAATCCGGTATTCGGCCCATGGCCAGTAGAGCCACTTCTTGAGGTGCTTGGTCGGGTAAGTCCGTTTGAACCACGGATCAAGCATCCCATGGGTAAACACAAACCTGGGTTTGCCGCGCCAGGATCGCCACGCCGCCAACCCGTGGTGCTGCCACAACCCGTGCGTGATGAGGCAGTCGAAATCCTCCCGGCGCGACCGCAGCCACGCCGTCAACCCGCGCGCGTACTGGTAACTACCGCGCGATGGCCCGAGCGCGTGCACGGGAAACGGCAAGCCTTCCAGCCACGGCTCGCCCGGCGCGTCGACCGTGGCCACCTCCGTCGCATGCCCCGCGCGTACGAGCGCGGCGGCGGTCTGGCGGATCGCCTCGGCCACCCCACCCCCGCGCGGGTCGAGCGAAGACGCGACGTGCAGGATTCTCAAACGACGCTGCCCTCCGTGCGATGGAAGTACGCCGTCTCGGCTTGCGGGATCGGCTGGATCGGTTTGGCGGGCACGCCGCCGTAGAGTTGGCCGGATTCGGTGAACGCCTTGTTGAGCAAGGATTTCGCGCCGAGTACGCTGCGGTCCGGCAGCGCCGCGCCGCCGAGCAGCACGCAGTTCGTCCCGACGAAGCAGTACGCGCCGATGGTCACCGGTTCGGACGACTGCCGGCAGGCGGCGAGGTCGATGCTGTGGGTGAGGATCTGCGACCCGAAGCCCGCGAACGTCGTGAACGGCCCGACCGTGACCGTCGCCGTGCAGTCGATCAGGTGCCGGTGCGTGATGGCCGAGTGTGCGCCGACGATCAGCTCGGGGCGGCGTTCGGGTTGGTGCGCGAAGTGGCGCGACGGTCCCGGCGGAAACCCCGTGATCCAGTCGAGGTTGCCGACCGAGCTGTGTTCACCCAGGTGGATGAAGCCAAGGTTCTTGCACACGGTCAGATGGCCGATGCGCGAGTGCGCGTCCATCTTCAGACGTTGCGGGAACACGAACGACAGTCCGATGCGCGCCGTCGGATGGAGGTCGAAACCGTACACCCGCCCGAGCAGCCAGCGCCGCAACGGCCAGGGCAGCAAGATCGACAGGGCCATGAGCAGGTTTTTCATCGTCGCGGAGGGAGGGCGGCCAGTTCGTCGTAGAGCCGCTCGTAGTGGTCGAGCATGGCGTCGGCGGTGAAGCGCGCGGCGTTGCGGTGACCCGCTTCCGTCCAACGCGCCCGCGCGGCGTCGTCTGCCACCAGGCGCGCGAGTTCTTCGGCGAAGGCTTCCTCGTCCGCCGCCGCGCGCACGAACGCGCCGTCGCCCGCCACCTCGCCCAGCGAACCCGCGTCGCTGCACAGCACCGGACAGCCGCACGCCTGCGCCTCGACCACCGGCCAGCCAAACCCCTCGAAACGCGATGGAAACAGCAGCGCCCGCGCGCGGTTGTAAAGGGCTTCGAGCACGGCGTCGGAGGGTTTGACAACCTCCACCACGCGCGCGGCGACGCCGAGGCTCGCGGCAAGCTCGCGCGCGTCGGCCGGCAGGGCTTCGCCGGCGAAGACCATCTTCCCCGCCGGCCAGCGGTCCCGCAGCCGGGCAAAGATGCGCAACACGCCGTCGCGGTTCTTGCGGCGCAGGCTGGAGCCGACGTTGAGCGCGAACGGCTCGCCCGCCGACAAGCCCGCGATCCCCGCCAGCCGCGCGGCGGCCTCGGCGGGGTCGATGGCGTGGTAAGGCACGTTCAGCCCGACAAACACCAGGGAGGCGTCGGGCGCGGAGCCGTCGGGGCGGCGCACGAGGCGTTCCACGTCGAGCCGGGTCGCCGTCGAGTCGCAGGGGATGGCGTCGGCGCGCCCGAGCGAGCGGCGGATCCAGCGTTGTAAAATCTTGCCGGTGGCTGATGCCGGGCAGTCGGTCGGCTCGCCAAGTGCGCCGCGCACCGCGCCCATGTCGTGGCACGTCACGAGGACGCGGTGTCCGGCCGACCCGGCGGCGGGCACGTACATGGCGTTGGAATGATCGCACACGTGCACGACCGCGCCGGGCGGCAGGGCGCGCACGCGTCGGCGCAGCGTCCAGGGGAACCACCCGTACTTGTCCAGGTACGCCAGCCACTTGCCTGCGCCGGAGAACGTCGGCTGCCCCGGCCGGCCGCCGAAGCGCGGCGCAGGGGCGAGGAGTTCCACCGGACGGCCCCGCGCCCGCAAGCCCTCGAAAAGCATCCGCGCGAACCGCAGCATGCTCTCCTGCCCGTCGGCCGGGTAGTTGCCGACGAGCAGAACGGGAGAGGGTTCAAGGTTCAAGGAGGGAGAAGCGATCAGGTTACTCCGACGCCTCGTTTTCCGCTTCCGTCCTCGATCTTTGCTCGGCCTCGCGGTGCATCTGCTCGGCGTAGGCGGACCTTCCGCGCGGCAGAGCCTGGGCGGTCGGCGTGGGCCGCGTCACCGGCGTGGGCGGTTCGGCCAACCCTCTACCGGGCAGGGCAGACGCGCGCGGTGCACTCGGCGGCAGCCGTGGCAGCGACCGGGCGCGCTCCAATTTCAGGGCTTCGGCCGCCGCGGCCTCGGACGCGCCGGGGTTGTTGGCCGCCAGGCACAGACCGGCGGCAATCGTCACGAACCCCAGCGTCGTCGCCTGTCCGAACTGCCCCAGCATCATGTCCACCCCGCACGCGCTCAGGAGCAGCAGCGGCAGCGGGTGCCCGTCGCGCCGCAGCGTGCGCATGGCCTGGCTAAAGAGAAAGAGCACGATGGCCACCCGCAGCAGCAGGTACAGCGGTCCGACGAGCGGCCCGCTCTCGAACATCACCCGGCCCAGTTCCCCCTCGGAGTACAAAAACTTGCGCTGGCCTTCCATGATGAGGCCCGCGCCGACGTTGGTGCCCATGCCGAGTCCCACCCCGTAGAAATCCACGACGTTGAACAGGTCAAACGGCGCCATGAACATCCCGAAGAACCGGTCCACGAACCCCGCCTGCACGTCCGAAGCGTCGCCGAACCGGTAGACGAAAACGTCGATGCCCTGCCGGAAAACCGCGAGCGATCCCGCCGCCAAGCCTCCCAGGGCGCACACGCCGACGATCTTCGCCGCCGCGCCGACGAAGCGCGGCCGGACGGTGCAGACCACCGCCACCGCCAGCAGCACGATGACCACCAGGCCCACCGCGCCGCGGCTGCCCGAGAGCAGGATCAACATCGCCAGCGCCGGCAGCGACGCCAGCCAGAGCAGGCGCGGGAACACTTTCCTTTCCAGCGCGCCATAAACGCAAAACGCCGTCACGATCCCCGTGAAGCTGCCCAGGCCGTTGCTGAAGGAAAACGTGCCCGAGGGCCGGATGTGCCCGTAGGCGGCGTCGAGCATCTTGCCCTCGCCACCCACGCCCACGTTGAGCCGCGAATTTTCGCCGGCGCCGAACTGGAGCAGCACTAGGACCGACATCGGCAGGCCGACCAGGAGCGCCCACCGGCCGACCCGGCGCAGGTCGTCGCGGTCGATGAGATTAGGAATCAGGAAGATCAGCGGCAGGTGCAGGAAGTCCGACCGGTAGCCGAAAACCTGCACGACGAGCGGGGCCTGGCTGCCGACCAGCGAGAAGGTGAGCGCCACGAAGCTGATCCCCGCGATCCAAGCGACGAACGCGCTGCGAGGAAAAACCCCTTTGGCGAGCGCCAAGCCGTACATGAGCAGAAGGATCGGGTCGCGCACGACCAGCAGCGGCGAGGCCAGCCCGGGAAGGATCCACTTGCGCAACGCCCCCTCGAAAACCCACAGCGCCAGGTACAGCCACAGCAACTGCCGCAGGAGCTTCAAGTCCGCCGGAGGCCGCACCGGAACAGGCGGCGCGCCGGCCAGGCGCGGAGTGAACGCGGCGTGGGCCGCGGCGGGAGCAAGGGCAGGCGAGGTCATGGCGAACAGGATTCCAGCAGGCACTCTGCCAACCGGCGGCGGTGCGAGGGCCAGCCGAGCGCGGCGGCCTTGCGGCGGGCGGCGTGCTTCATGTCGGCCGCCCAGTCCGGGTGGGTGAGCAGGAAGTCGAGCTTTTCCGCGATGGCTGCGGCGGAGCGGATCGGCACGAGGAAACCGTCGACGCCGTCCTCGATCACGTCCGGTCCGGCGGTGTGGGGGGTGGTGATGACCGGCACGCCGCGCGACATCGCTTCCAGGATCACCAGGGGATGGGCCTCATACCGGGACGGGAACACAAACAGATCCACGGACCGCATCAGCGACGGAATCTGCGAAACTTTGCCCAGGAAATGCACACGGTCCGCTACCCCCAG
>CAXTMD010000187.1:0-8908 GCA_964245035.1 uncultured Chthoniobacterales bacterium | reverse complement strand
ATTCACCTGCGCGGTGGGCACCGGCGGCACGCTGGCCGGGGTGGGGCTGGGCCTGGCGGGCGCAGGGTGGACGCACTGGGTCCGCGACGCGCTCTGCGTGGGAGAAACCGGCGTCGTGCCCCGGCCCGACATCACCGAGTTGGCCGACGGCCAGTTTTTCATGGGCCGGGTGACGCTCGACCTCCTGCGCGACCCCTGGAACCTCTCGGCGGCGACCCTGGCGGCGCTGCTGGCGGCGCTGGGATTCCTGCTGTGGCAGACGCGGGCCTCGCTCGGGGGCCGTGCTTGGAAGGTGGCGGCATTGCTGGCCGCGCTGGTCACGGCAAACGGCTGCCTGTCGTTCATCTACGAGTTGCGGGTGTGGTTCGCGCTGCTGCCGTTCGCCCTTTGCCTGGCTTACCGCTGGCAAATGGACCGGGCGCGACGCTAGAGTGCGCGCCGATGAAGCGTGCGAGCGCCCTGGCGCTGACCCTCCTGATCGCCGGGCTGCTGATCGCCAACAGCGCGGACTTCTTTTTCCGCCAGTCCTACTACGAACTCTGGGACTCCGCCGCCAACTCGCTGTCCGTGCTGCGCGCCAAGCATTTTGCGCAGGTGTACGGTCCCTACTCGCGGTGGGGGTTCTATCATCCCGGCGCGGTGCTCTTCTACGTCCAGGCTTTCGGGGAATGGTTGTGCCACGACACGCTGGGTTGGACGCGCGCGCCCTTCGCCGCACAGGTGCTGCCGCACGTCTTCGTGATGAGCGGCTTCTTCGTGGCGGCGCTAGCGATCTTCGCCCGCTGGCTGCCGGTGGGCCGGACGCGCTGGTGGTTCGTGTGCGGGGCGCTGGCGGTGGCGGTGCCTCACTTCACGGCGATGGGAAGGATTCCGTCCTACGACGTGCTGCGCGGACCATCCGCGTTTTTGAGCCTGTGGAGCGTCCACGCCGAGGTGCTGCCCTTCGTGTGCCTGCTGGCGGCCGGCAGCAGCGTGGCGGCGGGGCGGGGGGAAGAACTCCCGGTCCTCGCGCTGGCGAGCGGCTACCTGCTGCAACTCCACGTCGTGCAGGCGATGTTTGTCTTCCCGGCCTTCGCGCTGGCGTACGGCGCGCTGTGGTGGCAGACGCGCCGACCGTGGCGGCTCTTTGCCCGCGCGCACTTTGCCGCGGGGGGCATCCTGCTGTTCTTCGCGCTGCCGTTTCTGTACGACTTCACCCGGGGAAGGGAGTCCAACTTCGCCATCATCTGGCAGCACGTCCGCGAGTACAACACGCACAAGCCCCTAGAGCGCGCCGTGTTTTATTTCCTGATGTTCGGGGCCTACACGGCCTACAACCCGGCGGACAACGAGTTCGCGGCCTACGACCACGCGGGCATGTGGGCGTTCCTGCGGGCGCACGCCGGGCTCTATGTCCTGTGGAGCGCCGTGGCGGTGATCGTTGGCTGGGCGTTGGCCGCCGCGTGGCGAAGTCGGAAAGCCGTCGAGGAAAACGATGTGGGCCGGCGCTCGCGCGGCTGGGCAGCCATCTTCGTGGTCGGGGTCGTCGCGCTGAACCTGCGCTGGAACTGCCGTCAAGACGACCAGATGTTTTATTTTAACTCCTGGTTCACCTTCGCCATCTATTACTTCGCCGCGCTGCTCGCCCTGGCGGTGGTCTGCGCTGCGCTGCGCCGGGCGGCCGCCGGCCGGTGGGAACGCGTCCTCGGCGTGATCGCAGTGGGCGCGCTGTTGGTTTGGAACGCATCCGCCCTGCGCCTGACCGATCCCAGTCCGGAAGCCTCTCGGGCGCTGCACGCCGATGTCCTGCGCCTGGAAGCGCAAGCGCGCGCGGCCCTGGCCGACCCGGGCGCGAACCCCGTGCGGCTGCTGCACTACGAATACGACACCTCGCCGACCGCCGTCGGCGTCGCGCTGCAACTCGCCCGCGACGGCGTACCCTTCTGCACCGAAAACCGCTGGCACGCCTACTTCGGGGACGCGTTGGACTGGACCCACTCGCTGGCCGCCGCGCCGGGCGGAACTCCCGTGCAGGTCTGGCGCTTCGTCCACGCGGACGCCGCGTCGCCGGCCGGCGGGGTGCACCTGACCACCACGCCGTACCTGCTGGACTTCTTCCACGCCAGGGATGATCTCGCCGTCCGCCTCGCCGACCTCCCTGTCGATCCGGCCACGCCGGAGGGGACCGCTATCCGTTTCGGCCCGGGCGGGGACGCGCCGTGCTACGGGGTGGGTGGCTGGTTCACCGCCGACGACGGCCAGACGTGGATCGACGATCCGCACACGCTGCTGGCTTTCCAGCCCGCGCTAGTGGACGGAGACGTGGAGATCACCCTCGATGGCCTCGCGTCCGTGCTGAAGCCCGGGGAGGGGGCATCGCGGCAGCGGCTGCGGGTGTTCTTCGATGGGCAGATCCTTGGCGACGAGGCCACGCTCACGTCCGATCCCGTCACCCTGACCTTCCGCGTGCCGGCCGCCCGGTGGAACGCCGCGGGCGCGCCGGGGACGTTGCGCGGGCGGCTCCTGTTCGAGTTGCCCGACGCCCTGCCCGCGCCCAAGCCCAACGCCTTCGCGATCCAGCCGCCGAAGCCGGATATCGGTTTGGGATTGCGGGAGATCCGCTTCCGGCGGGGAGAGCCGACAGGCCCAAACAGTCCCGCCGCGACAGCGGCGTTCCAAACCGACAGGTAGGGACGGCTCTCCGAGCCGTCCGTAGATTGGCTTGGTTGAACGTGCCTGTGAACCGGCGTTACCACCAGAAATTCTTCGGATGGCTCGGAGAGCCGTCAGGACCTGTCGATGACGACCGGCCGCTGCGCGGCCTGACCGGAAGGCTGGTACGAGCGCAACACGCCACAGAGTTCAAGGCGGCGCCGTCGTCCAGCGCGGCTCGCGCACGGCAAAGAGCATCGGCCGGTTGTCGCCCGCCGGGAGGACCGTCTGCCCCTGGCCCACGCACGACAGCACGTTGATCCCCGGCTGCCAGGGACCGCGCACCAGCAGCGGCGTCCACTGGCCGACCTCCTCCGCCGAGAACGTCCGGCGCAGGGCGCTCTGGCCATTCACCGAAATTTCCAGCGTCTGCCCGGCCGTGCGTGGGCGCACGCTCACCGCCAGCGCCGAGTCGGGCGGCGGCGCGGGCCAGCCGTTGTCGGGCGTCAGGTAAAAATCGGCGTAGTGCGAGGTCCCGTAATATGTGCCTTCGCCGTCGGAGTCCGAGTAGTACACGCCCAGGGCGTGCGGCGGGGGCGTGCCGCGGTAGACGCCCTCCTGCGTCACGTCGGCGGGCAGGGATGGGGCGAAATCCTGCAAGGCTTTGGTCAGCCGCGGGGCGAGTTCCGGCCGCGGCGCGTAGAAGGATACCGTCTCCGAGGCGCACACCCTGTTACCCGGGATCGTCCAGCGCCCAATGGGCAACCCCCACTCCGGCAACTGGCCGCCGTAGATCCCCGCCCAGGTGTCGTAGACCACGATCACCTGCACGTCGTAGCGCGCCAGCAGGCGGCGCAGCGAGTCCTGGTCGTACGTCCGCGCGCGGATGCGGCGCATGACCTCCTGGTTCACCAGCCCGGCGGTGTCGCACAGGCGGCAGTCGGCGTAAAAAGCGATGTTGCCGATGTCGTTGGCCGCCACGCCCTCGCCGTCGTAGAAGCGGTGGAGGAAGCGGGCCATCTGGTACTGCTGCTCGTAGATGTTGCGGCTGCCGTCGGTCAGCGTGCTGCCGGACTCGGCGGTGCGCTGCCAGAAGGGCAGCCCGAACAGCGCGAAGGCCAGCCCCCAGGCCGCGAGTCCGGGCCAGGCAACGGGCCGCCGGGGCAGGAGGTCCACCAGCGCGACGCCGATGACGACGCACCCCGCCGCCACGAGGTAGGCCTCGTAACGGTAGAACCAACCCAGCGCGGCGAGCTGGAGATGGGCCAGGGTGGCCGCCAGCGTCAGGATCAGCAGCAGGGTCGGATAGTTCCAAAACCCCGCGCCCCGCGCGTACCGCGCCGCCAGCAGCACCGCCAGCGCGAGCACGAGAAAGAGCATGTGCGGGTTGTCGGTCATCTGGACGTAGCCGCGTTGCGCGTAGGTCCACAGGTCGGGCAGGCTCAGGCTGCCCGGCCGGGTGCCCTTCAGCAGGACGGAACACGGCAGAAACGGCCAGCCCTGCGTCAGGGAGAACAGTCCGAACGCCGCGATGGGCGCCGCGGCGGCCAGGGCGATGGCGGCGGCCCGTTTCCACTCCCGCCGGCCCGCCAGGAGCAGGACCGTCCAACCCACCAGAAACATTCCCTCGTAGCGCGCCATGGTGAGCACCGCCGCCGCCGCCGGCAGCGCCCAGCGCGGCGGTGCCTTCTCCTCCTCCGCCAGGGTGCGGCAGGCCAGGTCGAGGAACACGAGGCTGACCAGCGCGTGAAAGCAATGCTCCATGCCGACGATCACCAGCAGGGGCAGCGGGGTAAACGTCACGACGGCGAGCAGCGCGGCAAGCGTCAGTCCGGTGCCCGCGCCGGCCCGGCGCAGGATCGTGCCCGCGTACCAGAGCAGGCCGAGCGCGGAGAGGCCATTGAGCACGAGGGTGGCCGGAGCGTTGACGCCGGTGACCAGGAAGCTGGCGGCGAGCACCAGCGGCCATGCCAGCGAGGAGATGCCCGAGTCAAAGCCGTTGGGCGCGCTGTAGGTCCAAACCCCGTGCCGCACGAGGTTCTTGGCCACGGCGAGATGGCCGTAAGCATCGTCGATGGGGTACTCCCAATGCCCGCCGGTGCGGGCGAGCGCCCCGTGCACGAAATAACCCACGACCGCCAGGAGCACCGCACCTGCCGCCAAGGTCGGCCACGGGGCAGAAGTGGTTTTGGCGGCGGGCATCGCCAGGGTGTAGCGCACGCGGCGGTGCGCCGTCCAGAGCAGAAAGAAGACACTTTGCTTTCTGCCTTCCTCCTCGCATCCTTCCCCTTGCTTCCTGTGCCCCGATGACCTCCGACTTTCGCTTCTGCCTGGTGGTGGTGTTCAACCACCGCTTCGAGGGGAATCTGCCGCTCCTGCGTGCGCTGTACCGCGGCCGGTTTTCCACCGTGCGCTTCCTGGTGCCGTTCTACCGCGGCGAGGACCGCGACGTGGTGCCCGTCTTCGAGAGTTCGGCGACTTTCCAAGGATATTTCGCCCAGGCCCGGCGCCACCTCGCCGCCGAGGGGATCAGCCACTACGTCTTCGTCGCCGACGACCTCCTGCTCGACCCGGCCATCAACGAGACCAACCTGCACGTCTACCTGCGGCTGCGGCCCGGCGGCGGGTACACCAAGTACCTGGAGCCGTTCTCGTCGCTGACCTCGCGCTGGACCCACTTCAACCGCACGCTGCGGGCGCTGCGCTTCGACGAATTCGTCAACGCCCGCAACGAACTCCCCCCGCGCGAGGAAGCCGTCGCGCGCCTGGCCGCCCACGGCCTGGAGGTCCGGCCGCTCGGCTGGCGCAACCTCGAAGCCGTCCCCGGCCCGTGGTGGCACCGGGCCAAGGAGTGGCTCAAGACGCTGTGGCTGCTGCACCACCGCCGGGACGGGCGCGAGTTGCCCTACCCGCTGTTGATGGGCTACGCCGACTTGCTGGTCGTGCCGGCGGCGGCGCTGGGGGAGTTCTGCCACCTGTGCGGGGTCTTCGCGGCGATGGGGATCTTCGTCGAGTGCGCCGCCGTCACGGCGCTCGCGCTGGCCGTGCCCGACCTCAGCCTGGAGCGCGACCTGACCCGGCGCGGACTCGAACTCTGGAGCGACGCCGAACGCCACGCCTTTTGGACACGGTACTCCGCCCGCCTGCCGCGGCTGCTGGAAGATTTTCCCGCCGGCTGCCTCTACGTGCACCCGGTCAAGCTCCACCACTGGCAGGCCGATGGGCCGGAGTAGAACCCGCGCGGATTTGCTGGAAAACCCGCCAGCGCTTTGCTGTAATCGCCCTCCCCATGTACGACGAACCCTGGCTGATCGTGGACACCGAGACCGACGGGGTGTACGCGCCGATCCACGCCGTCGAGATCGCCGCCCAGCGCATGCGCGGCTGGCAGCGCGACGGCACGCCCTTCCAAGTCCTGCTCAACCACGACGTGCCCATCGACCCCGGCGCGCAGGCCGTGCACGGCTACTCGCGCGAGTACTTGCGGGCGCACGGCGTCTGCCCGTACCGCGCGCACGCGGACTTCCGCGACTACGCGGGCGACCTGCCCATGGTCGCCTACAACCTGTCCTTTGACTGGAACCGCGTCCTCGAACCCGAGTACGCACGCCTGGGCGTGCCGACGGCCGGCCGGCGCGGCTTCTGTGCGCTCACGCTCACGCGCCGGGTGGTGCGCGAGGTCCGCAACTACCGCCTGGACACGCTCAAGCACCACTTCGCCCTCGGTCACAGCCGTTCGCACACCGGCCGCGGCGACGTGGAGACCACGGTCAACCTCATCGAGCGCGTCGTCTCGCCGCACCTGCACCGCGCCGGCATCCACGGCTTTGCGGCCGTGGCGGCGTTTGCCCGGCGCACGCCCGTGGCCGCCTGTCTGGAGCACATCCACCGCGACCCGCCCGGACGCGGGTAAAAATCTGCCGGCTACCACCAGAACCGTTCCGCGCCGCCGGTGGCGTCGCGGCTGGCGTGGTCCTCGAACCAGTTGACGATCTCGTAGTGGTTGACCGGTCCGGCCGTGCGCAGCGTCTCGTCGTAGTGGACGTGGGTCTTGGCGGCCACGGTGATGGTCCGGGCCACGAACCCGCCGTAGATGCCGTTGTAGCCGCGGGCGTGGTCGTCCGCCTGGGAGGACGTAAGGTTGCCCTGTAGGCTCAGAATCTGGACCTGGGTTTGCGCGACTTTGTTGAGGGCCGCTTGCAGGGTGGCCAGGTCGTTCCTCGTCCTGGTGGTGGTCGGGGTCGGCAGCATCGTGGACAAGTCGCTGGCGACGGTGCTGACCGTCAGCGGATAGATCGGGACGGAGATGTTGAGGGCGGCCATGTCGTCATGGAAGGCCGTGTAGTCCTGGTTGTAAGCCTTGATGGCGTTGGTCTGGGCGGTTTGCAGTTCGCCGAGTTGGTTGGTCCCGGCCGGGCCGGAGACGGCCTGCAGGGCGAGGTCCACGTCGTGGCTGGGCGCGTAGATGACGCCCTCGAAGTCCTGGTCGGTCGAGACCGTGATGCTGCGGGCCGGGTAGGTGCCGTCCGCGTTGGCCGGCGGCTGGAGGCCGTTGAGCACGAGGTGGCTGGCGAGCATGGAGTTGTTGAAGATCCCGAGGCCCTGCAAGTTGACGTTGCCGGTGAAGTAGAAGATGGCGTTGACTCCGGTGCCGACGTTGATGTAGCTGTCGTCGGCGGTCGAGATGTCGCCCTGCACGAAGAACTTGATGAAGGAAGGCGTGCTGGAGGCGGTGCCATTCGGTGCCACGACGTTGATGGTGTTGCCGCCCGAGGCCAGGTGGATGCCGTCGAGCCGCACGAGGGTCGGGTTGGTGGAGTCCACGCTGGCCTGGTAGGTCCGGTTGGAGGTGATCGTGCCGCCGTCGCGCAGGGTGCTCCAGGCGGGGTTGAGCATGCCGTTGGTGATGGGGGGCAGCTCCTGGTAGAAGTTGCCGCTCTGCTGGCCGCTGACCTTGTCGCCGTCGCTGACGGTACCGTTGTTGGTCATGGCGTCGCCGTCCACCGTGGCGTGGTTGGCGTTGATGAGCTTGCCGTTGGTGGCGATGTTGCCCAGGTTGCCGCTGTTGGTCGTCTTGTCGTAAGACCCCTTGCCGGAATCGTAGGAGTCGATGAGCACGTCCAGGTTGCTCAGGTCGATCTGTTTGTCGGCCAGCAGGGCGTTATGGAAGTTGGTCTCCGGCTTGACCACGACCTCGACCAGGCGGGCGACCTGGGGCGCGGTGAGGCTGCGGCCGGTGCGCCAGTCGGTGAAAAAGCTCAGCCGCCGCAGCCGGTTGTCGCGCTTGTCGATGTTGGGCCGCGGCGGGCCGCTGATCCCGGCGATGCCCAGCGAGCGGATGCGGTACAGCCAGCGGGAGCGGTCCACGCCGTCGATATCGCGCAGGTTGGGGTTGTCGATCTGCGAGATGAAGGAGTTGGGGTTGGCCACGGCGAAGTTGCTCGGCGCGGCGTCGCTGCCGGGCACGTCCACGTAGACGCGGACGTGCGTGGCCGCGTTGCCTTCCACGTTGCTGGGGGAGGGCAGGTCGTAGGGTTGGCCGCCGGTCGGGAAAGCGTGTCCGTAGCCGGGGTACTTGTTGGCGGTCGAAGGGTTGGTGGTGGTCCAGCCCACCTGGAACGACGCGTACGGACCGATGACAACGCGCTTGCGCAGCTCGTTCATGGCCAGGTCCACCCCGGCCTCGGCCGCCACGATGGAGTCCTGCCAGCTCGCGCTCTGGAAGCTGGTCTGGTAGCGCGCCACGTTGGTGAGCAGCAGGCTGCCCGCGACCACCGAGAGCACGCAGACTGTGAGCATGACAAAGACGATGGCGCTGCCGGCTTCCTGCCGCCACGGCCGCAAGGCAGGCCCGGCAACGGTCTTCCGGCGGCCGTCTCCAGCGGACGCATGGTCCGCAGAAGCAGCGAAGGCTTTGGAGACAGGAGTTTGGACGAGCGGCGGCACGCCACCTCGTTAAGCAGCCCGCAAGCCCCGGGGACCGATTGGCCCGCAACTCCGAAAAACTCGGTGATTTCACCGATGCGCCGGTCAGAATTTACATGAACGGCGTGTGCATGGATTCAAACAACCTGTTGGCGATAATTTCGATGCACCCCTGAGCGAGCGAATTTTGTAAGATAGCCCTCCCTGCCGACGTACTCGGAGGCATGTGGACTCATCTTGCCAGGTTCGTCGTACACGTCGGCACGCTCCTGCGGCGAGCGGCCGGTGCCGTCGTCGGCCACGTCTCGTGGCAGCCGCCCGGCTGGCTGCGCGCCGCGGCGTTCTTTTTGCG
>CAXTMD010000186.1:0-8924 GCA_964245035.1 uncultured Chthoniobacterales bacterium | reverse complement strand
CATAGACCGGTGCTGCGCTCCAGAAAATCTACGGACGGCTCGGAGAGCCGTCCCTACCCGTCGGGGACGACCGGCTGCTGTGCAGCCTGACCAAAGGTTTTCCAACGCACACAAGTTCATGGCCGGAGATTCTGACCGTACACCTGCGGGTCGGCGCGCATTTGCTGCATCTGCTCGACCGTGATCCCCGGTGACACGGGCGGCAGGCCGCGCTGTGCGATGAGGTCCATCGCGTGGTCGATGGGCACGTGGACGATCCCCTGCCCACGGTTCGTCCAGCCGTAGGTGCGCAGGTCGACGGCGTTGGCTTGCTGCAGGTGGTGGAGGTCTTGCTCGGGCCGGATTTGGAGCAGCGGCCCCTGGTAGTCGGGTTGCACGCGCACCAGTGAGTTCGAGCCGGGTTCGCCCTGGGCGCGGCGTTTGTCGAGGAAGCGGTCGAGCACCCCGGTCGTCTTGAAGAAGACGACCAACCCCGCCAGGAAGATGAACAGCGTCAGCAGCAGCCCCGCCGCAAAGAGAAAAATCCCCGTCACGTGGATGTCGGTCGTCTCGTGCCGGGCCTTGAGCGCGGCGCGCGCCATGTCGGTGTGCGGCGGCAGGACGGGGCCGGCGTTTTGCGGCGTGGGTGCGGTGTCAGTGTCCATGGGTGATCGCCTCCTCGAAGCGTGGGTCGTTGCTCGGCAGGCGCGCGTGGTTTTTCAGACGCGCGAGGAACGCTGCCGTCCACACGCCGCCCAGGCCGAAGAACGCCGCGAAGTGCATCCAAGACACGTGAAACCCGGTCTGCGAGTGCGAGGGCTCCACCTGCCAGAACACCTCGACGGCGTGCACGAAGATAAACCCGACCGCCAGCGCGCGCAAAAGACGGGGGCTTTGTTTGTTCTCACGCCCGAGCAGCACGAAAAACGGCACCGCGAAGTGAAACACACCCAGGAAGATCGCCACCGGCTTCCACCCGCCCGCCACGCGGTGCAGGTACCATTCAATCTCGTGCGGCAGGTTGCCCGACCAGATGATGATGAGCTGCGACACGGCGAGGTAGGCCCACATCATCGTGAAGGCGAGCAGGAAGTTCCCCAACGAATGAAACTGCTCGATCTTCACCACCCCGCGCCAGGGCGCGTACGGCCGCAGCAGCGAGAGCATGATCGTGCAAACCGCGAAGGCGATCAGGATCTGCCCGATGATGACCTGCGGGGCGAACACGGTGGAATACCAGTCCTTTTCCAGGACCATGATCCAGTCGATGATCGCCATCGTGGTGATCAGCGCAAACGCCACCAGTCCCGGCGCGGAGAGCGCGCGGATGCGCAGGGTAAACGAGGCGGCGGGCGTCTCGTCCTGCGCGAACGACCAGCGGTTGAGCAGCCAAGCGGCGACGCTCCAGAAGCCGAACGCTACGGCCATACGCACCGCGAACATCGGTATGCTCAGGTAAAGGTGCTTGTCGCGGATCGCCTCGTTGTGCGCGGCGACGTTCGGGTCGGTCCAAGGATAGAGGTAGCCCAACCCCGCGAAGACCGGCAGAAACAGCAGCGCCATCAACGGCAGCAGGTACGCCCCCGCCTCCAGGAAGCGGCGGGTGACAAATCCCCAGCCGCCGTTGGTGAGTGAGTGCATCATCAGCACGCAGAGCATCCCGAGCGACAACCCTGTCCAGTAGACGATGCCAAACAGGTAGGCGAACGCGGCCTGCCGTCCGTCGAGAAACGCTCCGCCCCCCATCAGGGCCAGTCCGAGGACGCCGACGGCGAGCGCCACGTTCTGCCAGCGCGTGAGCGCCGGGGCAAGCGCGGGTTCCGGCGGGACGATGACCGGCGGCTTCTTCTCCTGTGGAGCGATGAGGGTGCTCTTCGTCATGGCTTGACGCCGGTCTCCAGCTTGGGGCGTTCGTCCGGCGGCACGTCATCCAGCGTGGCGTGGCGGCTGAGTTGGAGCGCGCGGATGTACGCCACGATGGCCCAGCGGTCCGGCGCTTCCACGCGCGAGGCGTAGGGGTACATGATGCCGTAGCCGTTGGTGATGACGCTGAACAGGTAGCCCGGCGGCGCGTTGCGCAAACGGTCGATGTGGTAGGACGGTGGCGGCGGGAAGCCGCGCTGCACGACGATGCCGTTGCCATCGCCCTCCGCACCGTGACACATCGAGCAGTAGATCGTGAAGCGTTGCTGCCCCCGGTCGAGCAGCGCGCGGGTGACCGGCACCGGCAACTCGGCGGCGAGGGTGCCGTCGTCGTTCTTGCCGGTGGCGAAGGCGGTGTTCTCGTCCAGGTGGCCACGCGGCACCGTGTGCGGCGGCAGCGGCCGGGCCGAAGTGCCGTCGTTCCAAAACTCACTTGCCGCGAGCGGTTTGTACTTGGGCTGATTGTACATGTCCTGGCGGCACGCGGTTCCCGCGAGGGCCAGCGTGGCAAGACAAAGCTGGACGGCGCGCTTCATCTCGGCACCTCCACGACCTCGGTTGCACCGAGTTCGTCTTGCAGGTAGCGGCGGGTTTCTTCCAGGTCCCACTTCGGGTCGGCGGCCTCGATGCACAGAAAGAATTTGTCCACCGTCGCACGCTCGATGCCGGGCGCGGCAAAGATCGGGTGGTGAAAACGCGGCAGCCCGTTGAGAAACAACATGCCGAGGGTCCCCGTCACGGCGGCGCACAGCACCGTCAACTCAAACGTCACCGGGATGAACGACGGCCAACTGTGGAACGGCCGACCGCCGACGTTGTAAGGATAATCAATCACCATCGAATACCACTGCATGAAGTACCCGCCCAGTCCGCCGACGATGCCGCCGAGCAGGACGAGCGGCGGCATGATTGTCCGGCGGCTGCCGAGCGCCACCGCCAACCCCTCGATGGGCACGGGCGAATAGGCGTCCATCTTGCGATAACCCGCGAGGTACGCGGCCCGGGTGGCTTCCAGGATCGCCTCCTCCGTGTCGAAGCGCGCGGCCAACCCCCAAGGTTTGGGCGGCCTGGGCGGTGCGACGGTGCCGGCGGGCGGAGGAAGGGTGGCCGTTTTCATCGCTTAGCGTTTGGCGAGCGCGGCAAAGACCGGCGGCAGCTTCGGAGTGGGCACGGGTTCGCTGTCGCCCTCGGCGACGAGTTCGCGCACCTCCGTCATGGAAATCATCGGCAAAAAGCGGATGAACAAGAACAGCAGGGTGAAGAACAATCCGAGCGTGCCCGCAAACGTCGCATAGTCCCAGAACGTCGGGTAGTACATTCCCCAGCGCGACGGCAGGAACTCGCGCTGCAAGCTGGTGACCACGATCACGAAGCGCTCCAACCACATGCCGGCGTTGATGAAGAGCGCCACGATGAACAGCAACACCGTGTTTTCCCGCACGCGCCGGGACCACAGCGCCTGCGGCACGATGATGTTGCAGAGCAGCAGCATGTAGTACGACCACGCGTAGGGGCCGGTGAGCCGGTTGTACATCATGTAGCGGTCGTACGGATCGCCGCTGAACCACGCGAAGAATGCCTCCGCCGCGTACCCGTAGGCCAGGATCAGGCCGACGCAGAGCATGACCACGCCCATGTTGTTGAGCACGCGCTTGGTGATGTAAGCCTGCAACCCGTAGATTGCCCGCACGGGGATGATGATGTTCAGCACCATCGCAAACCCGGAGTAGATCGCTCCGGCCACGAAGTAGGGCGGGAAAATCGTCGTGTGCCAGCCGGGCGTGATGGCCACGGCGAAGTCGAAGCTCACGACGCTGTGCACGGAAAGCACGAGCGGCGCGGCCAACCCGGCCATGAGCAGGTAAGTGATCTTATATCGCTGCCAGTGGATCGCCGACCCGCGCCAGCCCAGCGCGCCAAGGCCGAAGAGCACCTGCTTCCAGCGCACGGTCGCGCGGTCGCGCAACGTGGCCAAGTCGGGGATTAGCCCGATGTACCAGAACAGGAGCGACACCGTGAAGTAGGTCGAGACCGCGAACACGTCCCACACCAGCGGCGAGCGGAACTGCGGCCAAAGGCCCATCGTGTTCGGATACGGGATGATCCAGTAGGCGACCCAGGGACGACCCAGGTGCAGGATCGGGAACATGCCCGCGCAGGCGACGGCGAAAAGCGTCATCGCCTCGGTGAAGCGGTTGATGGAGTTGCGCCACTTCTGGAAGACGAGCAGGAGGATGGCCGAGATGAACGTCCCGGCGTGGCCGATGCCGATCCACCAGACGAAGTTGATGATGGCAAAGCCCCAAGCCACGGGCACGTTGATGCCCCAAACCCCCGTGCCCTTGTAGAACAGGTAAGTGACGGCCACCAGAAAGACCATCAGGAACAAAAACGCCGCGCCAAAGCCGATCCACCAGCCCCGCGGGTGCAGGCCTTTGAGGACAATGTCGCCGACTTTGGACGAGACGGTCTCGAGCGTTTCCCCCGGCGCGAGGGTGCGCCGCGGGTAGCCGAGGGGCGAACGCGGTTCGTGGCCGTCCACGCCGGTGCGCTGCTCCGCGTGCTCGGTGCGGTCGTTGAGAGAAATAGAATCGGGCATGGATCAGGAAATCAGGCAACGCAGTTGCCGGTTGTCCAATGGTAGGGATGGCTCTCCGAGCCGCTCCCTAGATTCTTCTGGGTAGGGGCATCGGCAGACTGGGACGGTTCCCAATCCAAAACTGGGAGCGGCTCGGAGAGCCATCCCTACCTTGGGATGATGTCGCTTCGCTCCTTGGTTCATGCCGGGTTGGTGATGCGCGCGAGGTAGGTCGTGCGCGGTTTGGTGTTGAGGTCTGCCAGCATCCCGAAGTTGCGCGCCTGCTTCTTGAGTTTGGAGACGCGGCTGTTCGGGTCGTTGATGTCGCCAAAGGTGATCGCCTGCGTCGGGCACGTCTGCTGGCAAGCGGTCTGGATTTCGCCGTCCTGCAACTTCCGGTCGGCTTTCTGCGAGGTGATCTTGGCCTCGTTGATGCGCTGCACGCAGAACGTGCACTTTTCCATCACGCCGCGCGAGCGCACGGACACGTCCGGGTTGCGCTGCATCTTGATTGTCAGGTTCACGTTGTCGGCCCACTGCACGAAGTTGAACCGACGCACCTTGTACGGGCAGTTGTTCGAGCAATACCGCGTGCCGATGCAGCGGTTGTAAACCTGTTCGTTCAAGCCCTCGGGATTGTGCACCGTCGCCGCCACGGGGCAGACGACCTCACACGGGGCGTTCTCACAGTGCATGCAGGGCACGGGCTGGTGGTAGAACTCCGGGTTGTCCACGTTGTCCCCGGCGTAGTAGCCGTCCACGCGAATCCAGTGCATCTCGCGTCCGGCGATGACCTGGCCCTTGCCCACGATGGGGATGTTGTTCTCCGACTGGCAGGCCACCACGCAGGCGTTACAGCCGATGCAGGTGTTCAGGTCGATGGCCATGCCCCACGCGTAGCCCGGGTAGGTGTGGTCCGGCGGGTAGAGCGTCTCGTCGGCGGCTGGGTTCTCGATGCCTTCGGGGGCGAAGCTCGGATTCTTGCGATACTCCTCCAACGTGCCGGCGCGGTAGACCTCGCGGCCTTCGGTAGAGTGGTGGTTTTGCGCGTTGGCGAGTTCCCACTTCACACCGGGCACCTTCTTGATCTCCAGGCCGACGCCGAAGCCCATCGCGTCGCTCGTGCGCAGCGCATAGGCGTTCACACCCTGCCCGCTGCCGACGCTGCCCGCCGCCGTGCGGCCGTAGCCAAGGTGGAGCGTGACGGAACGCTCCGCCTGCCCGGGCGTGATCCACACCGGCGCGTGGACCTGGCGGCCCTGGAAGGTGAGTTCGACCACGTCCTCGTTGCGCACGCCGAGTTTTTCTGCCAAGCGCGGGCTGAGCAGGGCGGCGTTGTCCCACATCAGCTTCGTGATGGGTTTGGGCGTTTCCTGGAGCCAGCCGTTGTTGCAAAACCGTACATCCCAGACGGTGTAGTCGGGCTTGAAGACGATCTCCAGAGCATCCGGTGCTGGCTTCGACGGGGCTTCGGCAGAAGCTGGCGTGGAGCCACCTGTCGTCGGCGAGGCCGTGTCCGCCGCCAAGCCGTCGTGAACAACCTTGCGCCAAGCTTTCTCGAAACCTTCTTTCGGATGCGTTGCCTGCCACTGACCGCGTACGATGTCGTACGCGCCGCGCGGGGATTGCTCCAGCACGAGCATGTCGAGCAACTCGTGCGCGGTGCGCCCCTCGTAGAGCGGCAGGATGAGCGGCTGGGTGACCGACGCCGTGCCGTCGAAGGCGCGCGCGTCGCCCCAGGCTTCGAGGTAATGCGCCAGGGGCAGGTGCCACTGGGAACGCTGGGCCGTCTCGTTGTAGAACAGGCCGAGGTGGACGTTGCGCTTCACCTTGCCCATCGCCCCGGCGAAGTCGAGGTCGGCCGGCACGTTGTACGCCGCGTTGCCGCCGATTTGCACCAGCAGATCCACCTGTCCGGCCTGCATCGCGGAGGCTAACTCCTGCAACGATCCTTGGGGTGCCGATGGGGCGGCGGCCTGCCGGTAGAAGACGGTTTTGCCGATGTTGCCAAGCTTCTCGTTCATCTGCGCGACCGCTTGGTGGACCGCCGCCGGCTGCCCCTCGCCCGCGATAATCAGGCTTTCACCAGGCTTGGCAGCGGCAAGATCTTTTCTCAAGCGGTACAACCAGGCACCCGGTCTTGTCTCTCCTCCCGCTGACACTTCCTCATCAATCAAGCTCTGAGGCCCAAACGCCGCTTGCGTCAGTTGACCGATCTCGGCTGAACTGACTGCCAGCCGCTCGTCGGCCATGCTGCCGGTGATCGTCGGCGTCGGCTCGGCCACGTAGAGCCGGCTCATGGTTGCCTTGGCGGGGTCTTCCGCCTCCGCGACCGCGTTGCGGCCTTTGGCGAACTGCCGCGCGTAGGCCAAGCTCGCCGGGTGGGTAAAGAGGAAGTCGCTGTCCAGCGCGACGATCAGCTTGGCTTTGCTGAAATCGTAATCCACCGACGCGTCCCGATCCCACGGCTCGTAAGTGTGCCACTTGGCCGCCGGGAACTTCTTGAGCAGGTCGCCGATCTGCGCCAGCAGCGTGGGCGAGGTGACGTTCTCCGTCAGCAGCCGCAGCCCCCCGCCCTGCTTGGGCCGCTGCTCGGCCAGGGCGTTGACGAGGTCCGCCAAGAACTCGTCCCAACTGCTCACCTCGCCCGCGCGCAGCACCGTCTTCGTGCGCTCCGGGTCGTAAAGCTCCAGCACCGACGCCTGGTGAAACACGTTCGCCGCGCCCAGGCTCATCGGGTGGTCGGGGTTGCCCTCGACCTTCGTCGGCCGGCCCTCGTGGCTCTCGACGAGCAGGCCCGTCGCGTAGCCGCCAATCGTTATCGCGGTCGCGTACTGGAGCCCGATGCCCTGGACCATTTCTTCCGGCTGCTTGACGTAGGGCACGATGGTCTCCTGCGGCTGGCGCGTGCAGGCCGTCACTCCCGCCAAGGCGAAACTCGCCGCCATCAACTTGAGAAAGTCCCGCCGGCTCTGCCCCTCGGGCCACTCGCTCGCGCCCGCCGGGTACTCGCGGTGCAGCCACTGCTGGAACTCGGGCGTCTCCGCCACGGCCTCCAGGCTGCGCCAGTATTTCTTGCCGCCGCCGCCCGCCGCCGCCAGCCGTGCGCGCACGGTCGTGAGGTCAGGACCCTTCGACTCCGAAGCAGCACAACCACACGTGGGTGAACAGGGCGCGGACGAACTCATCAAGTTAGCGGTGGCAGGTGTAACAATCCGTCAGCACCCCCGAACTCAGGATGTGGTAATCCTTCACGAGTTGCTTGGCCTCGTCGTCCTTGCCCTCGTCCTTGAGCGCGACGCGCTCCGTGCTGAAGGCGTTCTTGTTGTCGGCGATGTACTTCTCGGGGTGCCGGTGGCATTTCAGACACCAGCTCATGTAGAGCGTCTGGTTCTGCCAGGTGAGCTGCATCTCGGCCATGTTGCCGTGGCAGGCGGTGCAGCCGATGCCCTTGTTGACGTGGATCGAGTGGTTGAAATAGACAAAGTCGGGCAGGTCGTGCACGCGATTCCACACGATAGGCTTGTTCTCCGCCAGGCTCTTGCGCACGGGCTCCAGCATCGCCTGGTCGGTGTAGAGCTGGCTGTGGCAGGACATGCACGTCTCGGTCGGCGGCAGGCCGGCGTAGGCGCTTTTCTCGACGCCGACGTGACAGTAGCGGCAATCGATGCCCAACTGCCCGACGTGGTGCTTGTGGCTGAAGGGCACCGGCTGGTCAATAGGTGCGTACTCGCGCGTGGCCCACGGGGACCACTCCATGGCGTAAAGCACGCTGACCAAGGCGGCCAGCGCCACGGGCGTGCCGAAGATCACCGCCCGTGCAAACCCGTTGCTGCTCTTGCGAAAAATTTGCGCCATGACGAGCGGAGGCCCACTCTACCGCAAAACGACGGCGGCCGACGAGAAATCTTGTGACGTTTTTTGCGTGCCGCCGGTAAGGTTTGCCATGGCCCTTGCTAATACGCCAACTTTCGCGAGCGCGGATACGGCGAACGCCGCCGACGATGTGATCGTCCTCGGCGCGGGTGCCGCCGGGCTGATGTGTGCGCTGACTGCCGGCCAGCGCGGGCGGCGGGTGCGCGTGCTGGAACGGGCCGAGCGCATCGGCAAGAAAATCCTCGTCTCCGGCGGCGGGCGGTGCAATTTCACCAACCTCCACGCCGGCCCGGAAAACTACGTCTCCGCGCAGCCGGACTTTTGCCGCTCCGCGCTCGCGCGCTACCGGCCGGAGGATTTCATCGCGCTGGTCGAGCGCCACGGCATCGCCTACCACGAAAAGAAGCTCGGCCAGCTGTTCTGCGACGGCAGTTCGCGCGAGATCGTGGACCTGCTTGCCGCCGAGTGCGCTGAGGCGCAGGTGCACGTCGAGACCGGCCGTGACGTGCGGGAGGTCGCGCGCGGAGTGGACGGCGGGTTCGAGGTCCGGCTCGACGGCGGCCGGACC